>NZ_PDJE01000001.1:2700000-3000000 GCF_002563955.1 Paramicrobacterium agarici | reverse complement strand
CCCCGCGGCACACGTGACCGCATCACATCCAACGAAAGGAACACAATGAATCTGCGCAAGGCAGCGATGGCGCTGGCCATGGGGGCCGTCGTGGCACTCACGGCGACCGCCTGTTCAGGCTCCTCAGAAGAAGAGGCGAAGTCGACAGAGGGCGGCCTCATCTCGGTGATCACGCCGCCCCTCGACAACCCGTTCTGGAGCACCGAGGCACAGACGGTCAAGGATGCTGCGGAGGAGAAGGGCTACACAGCCAAGATCTCGTCGCACGACTACGACCCCAAGAAGGAGAGCGACCTGATCGACACCGCGATCAGCAACGACTCCGTTGCGATCGTTCTTGACCCCGCGGGTGCCGACTCGTCGATCGGAAACGTGCAGAAGGCCGAGGATGCCGGCATCCCGGTGTTCCTCGTGAACGCCGAGATCAACGAGGCCGGAATCGCGAAGTCGCAGCTCGTGTCGAACAACGCGCAGGGCGCCGTTCTGGCCGCCCAGCAGTTCGTCAAGGCGATGGGCGGCGAAGGAAAGTACGTCGAGCTCGTCGGAGAGTCGACAGACTCCAACTCCGTCGTGCGTTCCGAGGGCTTCAAGAGCGTCCTCGAGCAGTACCCCGACCTCGAGCTCGTTCAGCAGGAGACCGCTGACTGGGATCAGAACAAGGGATTCGAGAAGACCCAGGTGATGCTGCAGGCTCACCCGGACATCAAGGGAATCATCTCGGGCAACGACCAGATGGCGCTCGGTGCGATCGCCGCGCTCAAGCAGGCGAAGAAGCTCGATGACGTCGTCGTCGGCGGATTCGACGGATCGCCCGAGGCCATCCAGGCCGTGGTGGACGGTGAGCTCGCGTACACGGTGCTGCAGCCGGTCGTCGACTTCTCGAAGGCCGTCGTCGACCAGATCGACAGCTACCTGACAACGGGTGAGACCGGCGTCGACTCTGAGAAGCAGGCATTCGACTGCACGCTCATCACTGAGGAAAACGCCGACCAGGTGACAGAATTCAGTTTGGAAGGCTGACACCGTATCAATCTCGCTGAGGGCCGGGGGACCTGACCTTCCGTCCCGGCCCTCAGCGGGTTCCACTCTCAGGGGGCATCGTGACCGAAACGCAACCGCGCACAGGCAAGCGGGCGCAACGGCAGAAGGCGATAGCGGATGCTGTCATGGCAGCGGGAGCGCTGCGCATCGAAGAGCTCGCCGAACGCTTCAGCATCAGCCTCATGACCGTTCACCGTGACCTCGATGACCTCGAGGAGCGGGGGATCCTGCGGAAGTCTCGCGGAGTGGCAACCGCACTGGCCTCGACGCTCGTCGAATCGAGCATCATGTACCGCGAGGGCCTCGCGCGCGCCGAGAAGGAATCGATCGCGAGGACCGCTCTCGACTACGTCGAACCGGGGCAGTCGATCTTCATCGACGACTCGACGACCGTGCACCACCTCATTCCGCTGCTCGTCGAGAAGGCGCCGCTCACCGTGATCACCAACTCGCTCACCGCGATGAACATGCTCACGGGGCTGCGGGGCATCACGGTCATCGGGCTCGGCGGCAGCTACCACAACTGGTGCACGTCGTTCATGGGGCGCATGACGACAGACGCCATCACCAAGCTGCGCAGCGACATCGCCTTCATCTCGGCACCGTCGCTCATCGGCAGCACCATCTACTACCAGGCGCTCGAGACCGTCGACACGAAGCGCGCGATGATCGACTCGGCCGCCGTGCGCGTGCTCATGCTCGACCACACGAAGTTCGGCCGCAGGGCGTTGCACGAACTCGCCTCGGTTCGCGAGTTCGACGTCGTCATCGTCGATGCGGCGACCGACCCGGACGAGGTTGAGCGGCTGCGCTCAGAAGACGTGGGCGTCGTCGTCGCGGCGGCGGAGTCAACAGACGAATAGCGGCGGCACACAGCCGTCGAGAAATCAGGAGAAGCATCATGTCGGAAACCGGTCGAATGCGTGCGAGCGTGCTCACGGCAGCAACGTCGCTTGAGGTGCAGTCGCGCGAGATTCCCGTCCCCGACGCCGATCAGGTGCTCGTGCGCATCGAAGCCGTCGGCGTCTGCGGCTCCGACGTGCACTTCTACAAAGAAGGGCGCCTCGGCGACTGGGTCGTCGACGAGCCGCTCATTCTGGGACACGAGTCGGCTGGCGTGATCGTCGCCGTCGGCTCCGACGTCGACGCCAACCGTGTCGGAGAGCGCGTCTCGATCGAGCCCCAGCGTCCAGACCCGACGTCGCGCGAGTCGATGGCGGGTCAGTACAACCTCGATCCGGCCATGGAGTTCTACGCGGTACCCGGCGTCGACGGAGCGTTCGCCGAGTACGCCGTCATTCAGGCGCACTTCGCGCACACCGTTCCCGACTCGGTCAGCCTTGAGGCCGCTGCGCTTCTCGAACCGCTCTCGGTTGCCGTCGCCACCGCCCGCAAGGCCGGGTTCACGGTCGGCTCACGTGTGCTCATCACGGGTGCCGGCCCGATCGGCATCATCACCGCGCAGGTCGCGAAGGCCTACGGCGCTGCAGAGATCATCGTTACCGACCTCGACGCGGCCCGTCGTGAGCAGGCGCTGCGTTTCGGTGCCACACGAGTCATCGACCCGTCCGCGGAGTCCGTCGGCTCGCTCGGACTCGACGTCGACGCGTTCGTCGACGCATCGGGGGCCGCGCCAGCGGTGCGCTCGGGCTTTGGCGAGGTTCGCCCCGGCGGAGCCGTTGTGCTCGTCGGCATGGGTGCGAGTGAGATTCCGCTGCCGGTCACGACCATTCAGAACAACGAGCTCATCGTGACCGGGATCTTCCGCTACGCCAACACGTGGCCGACAGCGATCGGCCTCGTCGAGCGAGGCGAGGTCGACCTCGATGCCCTTGTCACGGGTCGATTCCCGCTCGACGAGGTGCAGCAGGCTCTCGAATCGACGGGTCGGTCCGACACCCTCAAATCCATCGTCACGCCGCAGCGCTGACGACAGACCTCGGGTCGGATGCGGCTTCGCACCGGCCGGGCACGGCGACGGAGGCCCCGAGGAGTCTCCACCGAGCGAGCGTCGTATCGTGCCGACGTGTGCCGGCGCAGCCTCAGGTTGCGCCGGCACACGTGCGTTCAGCGGCCGGAGACGAGAGCGCTCAGCTCGCCGAGTGACGATACAGTGATCACGCCGTTGTCCTCGACGATGCGCTCTGGCGCAGCATCCGTTCCCGAGCCGTGGCCGAGAGCGCCCTCGGGCAGGTCATCGCCGAAGCGGTTGAGCCACACTCCTGTGAGTCCGGCGCGCGCGGCGCCGACAGCATCCGTCATGAGCCTGTCGCCGATGTAGAGCGCATCGGCGGGGTCGACGCCGAAGCGGTCGCACGTCGCTGTGAAGATCGCGGGGTCGGGCTTGGCCACACCAACGGCTCCCGAAGCGACCACGTGCGCGAACCGGCCTTCGAGCCCCGTTCGCTCGAGCTTCACCTGCTGAAAGTCGGGATCGCCGTTCGTGATCACGCCGATCTGCGCCCCGGCGGCGGCCACCGCGTCGAGGCAGGGGAGTGCATCGTCGAACAGCGTCCAGCTCTCGCGATAGTGCACGAAGTAATCGTCGAACCACTGGTCGGCGAGTTCGTCTGTGAGCGCGACACCGTGAGCATCGGCAAAGGCGACAGCGCGTGTGCGCCGCTGCTCGGCGAACGTCAGCTCGCCGGAGAGATACCGGTGATAGTGCGCGTCTTCGAGCTCGTGCCACAGCGTGACCGAATCGATCCGTCCGTCGGAGTACGGCGAACCGAGCGCATCAACGTGCGAGCGGATGCCGCGCACGACAGCGCTGCGATGGTCGAGGAGCGTGTCGTCGAGGTCGAAGAGGGCGAGGGCGAAGCGCGTCATCGTCCCGCCAAGAAGCCGACCTTCTCGTATACGTCGGCAAGCGTCGCCTCGGCTACCTCGTTGGCTCGGGCGGCGTTGACGGCGAGCAGGCGGTCGAGCTCTGCTGGATCGTCGAGCAGCTCGAGTGCTCGTGCCCGCACGGGCTCGAGTTCGCTGACGACGGCCTCGGCGACGCCCTTCTTGAAGTCGCCGTAGCCGCGGCCGTCGAATTCCGCCGTGACCTGCTCGACCGTGCTGCCCGTGAGCGCCGAGTAGATCGCCATGAGATTCGAGACGCCCGGCTTCGTCTCGCGGTCGAACGCCACGACGCCGTCGTTGTCTGTGACCGAGCGCATGATCTTCTTCTGCATGGCCTTCGGCTCGTCGAACAGCCACAGAATGCCCTGCGGGGACTCGCCCGACTTCGACATCTTCGACGTCGGGTCCTGCAGATCGTAGATGCGCGCGCTGTCGGCGGGAATCGTCGCCTCGGGCACGACGAAGGTCTCGCCGAAGCGCGAGTTGAAGCGCTCCGCGAGCGTGCGGGTCAGCTCAACGTGCTGGCGCTGGTCGTCTCCGACGGGAACGGCCTCTGTCCGGTACAGCAGAATGTCCGCGGCCATGAGAATCGGATACGTGAACAGGGCGACGTTCGTGGCGTCGGAGCCGTACCGCGACGACTTGTCTTTGAACTGCGTCATGCGGTTGGCCTCGCCGAAGCCCGTGATGCTGCTGAGCACCCACGCGAGCTGCGCGTGAGCGGGAACGTGCGACTGCACGTACAGCGTCGACTTCTCGGGCTCGATGCCCGCCGCGATGTACTGAGCCGCAGTGCGGCGCGTCTTCTCGCGCAGCTCGGCAGGGTTCTGCGGCACAGAGATGGCGTGCAGGTCGACGACCGAGAAGAACGCGTCGTACTCCTCCTGCATCTTTCTCCATTGCACGAGTGCGCCGATGTAGTTGCCGACGTGCAGCGAATCGTTCGTGGGTTGCATGCCCGAATAGAGCCGGGGCTTGGTCATGAGTGTGTCCTTCAAAAAGCAGATGGCGGATGCTGCGATGCGGTCAGATGGCGTAGTCGACGACCACGGGGGCGTGGTCGGACCATCGCGTGTCCCACGAGCCAGCACGGTCGATCGCGTAGCTCGTCACCGTCTTGGCCAGGGCGGGGGTGGCGGCGTGGTAATCGATGCGCCAGCCGGTGTCGTTGTCGAAGGCCTTGCCGCGTTGCGACCACCAGGTGTACGGCCCGTCGACCTCGCCCGCCCATGCCCGGCCGATGTCGACCCAGCCGAGTCCGGGTCCTGTGCTTCCGTCGACACCCTCGACGGTTTCGCCGTTCGGGCCGAAGAACCGGTCGAAGTAGGCGCGTTCCTCGACGAGGAAGCCGGCGTTCTTGCGGTTGCCCTTCCAGTTCTTGATGTCGAGCTCACGGTGACCGACGTTGAGATCGCCGACGACCACGGCCAGATCGGAGTGCGCCTCAAGCTCGGGCAGCCGCCCGGTCATGGCGTCGAGGAAGCGGTACTTCTCGACCTGCTTTGGCGTGTTCACCTCGCCCGAGTGGACGTAGCACGAGACGACGGTGAGCGTGCGTCCGCCCACCTTGAAGTCGGCCTCGAGCCAGCGCCCGGCGCTGTCGAAGTCGTGGTCGCCGAGCTCAACGCGATGCGCGACGGGAGCGAGTCTGCTGGCGATGGCAACGCCAGCGCGTCCCTTTGCGGAGGCCTCGTGGTGCAGAATGTTCCAGCCTTCGCCGAGCAGCTGCTCGACGTGCTCGTCTTGTGCGCGCACCTCCTGCATCGCGAGAACGTCGACGCCGCGTTCGGCGAGCCACTCGCCCATTCCCTTGCGGTAGGCGGCACGAATGCCATTGACGTTGACGGATGCAATGCGGAACGGGGTCTGATTCGCCATGCCCTCCATTCTAGGTTGAGCATGTGACAGCCGGATGCCGCGTCAGCGCCGTACGCGCTCGATGACCTTCTTCAGGTTGCGTCTCGCGCGCGCCCGGGCGAAGAACCCGCGTGCGTCGTCGAGCTGCTCGCGAGCCTCGCGCACGTCGGCGGCGGCGACGATCCGCCGCGCGTGCTCAACCGCTTCGCGACGCTCCTCGTCAGACGGCGTGTGCAGGCTGACGTCGTTGTCGGCCAGCTGAATCGAGATCCACGACGCCGAGAGCAGAATGACCCTGCTGACCAGGTTGAACCACAGCAGAAGGGCGACGAAGACGGTGAATCCGGTGAGAACGGGGTAACGCCCTGCGCCATCGAGCAAGAGTCCGCTCGCCACGGAGAGCCCCGCGAGCACGACGCTGCCGAGGAGCACGCCGACAGAGAGCGTTCGCCACGGAATCGGAAGCCGTGAGAGCACCCGGAACATCACGGTGAGCGAGACGGCGTTGATGAGCAGCGAGATCACGACGCCGAGCACCGAGCCGCCTGCTCCGACGAGAAACGAGTCAGGTCCGAGCCCGAGCAGCTCGTCGAACCACACGAGCAGCTGCGTGCCGACAATGCTGATGGCGGCCGAGACGATCAGAAGCAGCCCGATGCCGAACGCCATTCCCAGATCCCAGAGCTTCTTGACGAAGAAGTTGCGCGGGTCTCGCGGCACCTGGAAGATCGCGCGAACAGCCTGCCGGGTATAGAACATCCATCCTGTCGCGGTCCACGACAGCCCGATGAGGGCGACGGCGCCGAACCAGCCGTACAGCGAGATGTTGAACAGCTGCTCCGGATCGATGAGATGGCCTTCTCCGCCGATGAGGTCGGGAACAGCCGTGTTGATGATCTCGATGAGCGACGCAGAAAGCTCTTCGTTGCCGGACAACCAGACGCCGGTGATGGAGAATCCGACGGAGAGTCCCGCGAAGACCGCGAAGACCGCGTAGAAGGTCATGCCCGCGGCCATGAGGTTGCCGTCTTCCCACAGGTAGTGCTGAACGACGCGATACAGCCGGTTGCGTGACAGCCGGGTTCCGATGCGGGTGACCGTGTCGGCGGGCTTGATGAGCCACGGGCTGCCCGGCCTGCCTGCTCCTCGAGTATCGCCCGACGCGGGCACGTCGGGGTCGCGAGGGGAGAACAGGGCGGCCACGTTGTCAGCGTAGCGGCGTGCGAGTGCGAACGGCGGCTGGCCCGTGGTGTTGCGAGATTGTGGCGCTGCGACTCGCGCTCGGCGCCGAACTGCGAAAGAATGGTGGTGCTCGGCGGAACCAGCGCCGGATGCTCGAGAGTAAAGGGGACTCATCGTGGTCGTACGCTTGCAGTACGCCCGCTCGGCATCCCCTTCGACGATCGTCATCGCCTCTGACCGCACACTCGTCGCTCTCGATTCCCGCACCGATCCGGGTCTTGTCGATCAGCTGTGGGGCCAGGTCTCCGCCGGTACCGGTTTCGAGTCGCTCATCGGAAGCATCCCCGCAGAGTCCGCGGGCAGGCAGCTCGCGTTCGTCGCGATCGGCGACATCGTCGAGCGGGCAGACGGCGCCGCGTTCCACGCCCTCGTCAACGGGCCGATCGGCTTCGACGTCGCGGCGGCGGGCGCTCCTCGGCACGTGGCACCCACGGGCAGTTCGCCGTGGCTGCGTACGAATCTTCAGAGCGTGTCGCACATTGCGATCGGGGCGGATGCTGAGACGCCGCAGTTCCCCCTCGGCGCGGGAGTCGTGGCGACATCGCGCATCGACGTCGCGATCGGCGAGGTCGCGCAGGCGACAGCATCCACGAGCCAGCGCTCGGGAGAGCCGGGCTCGGTTCTGCTCGATTCGCACGACGACGCGCACGATGGCCAGACGGTGGCGCACGTTCCCAGTGCGAACACCCTCACCGGTCCCGTTCGCCTCGCCGACGTGCCGCACACGCGCCCGACGATGATGTTCGGCTACCGCGTGAACGGCGGTCAGGCGTTTGCCCTCGATCTTCCGCACCGCTATGGGCGCAGCCCTCGCGTGGTCTCGGGCGGCGAGGCGCGGCTTGTTCCGCTGCTGTCGCCGACGAAGACCGTGTCGGCGACGCATCTCGATCTGCGCCAGATCGGCGACGCCGTCGTCGTGTCGGATCTCGGCTCGACGAACGGCACGTCGGTCATGGAGCCGGGCGCACACTGGCGTCGCATGGCGCCGGGGGAGTCTGTTGCCGTTGCGGCGGGAACGTTCATCGACCTCGGCGACGGCAACGTGATCGAGGTCATGCCCGGGGTTCCGCTTCGCTGACCCGCCTCGCGTGCGCGCCGTGCGTCGTGGGTATGCCACGATCGTCTGGTGACAGGGAACGGAGGCCGCATGGCGCAGCTCAGAGATATTGACGTCGTGGTGTTCGACGTTCTCGGTACGATGGTCGATGAGCCGCGCGGCATTCGGCAGGCGATCCGCGAGGCGTCCGAATCCGTGGGCGACATCGACGCGCACGTGCAGCTCTGGCAGCAGCACGTCGAAACCGCGCAATCCGCCATGGCGAGCGGTGAGCGGCCGTACGCAGACACCGACGTCGTCGACGGCGAGGCCGCAGCACGTGTTGCCGACCGCATGGGCGTCTCAGATCTCGCGGTGCGCGAGCGGCTTGCCCGGGCGGGACACCGGCTGCCTCCCTGGGCGGATGCTGCCTCAGGCCTCGGTCGTCTTGCGCAGTTCTACCCCGTTCTCGGTCTGTCGAATGCGAGCACCGCGGCACTGCTTCAGCTGAATGCGCACGCGGGACTGCGCTGGCACCAGGTTCTCTCGAGCGATGCGGTGAAGGCGTACAAACCGGCCGCAGAGGTGTATCGTCTCGCGATCGATGTGGCCGGCGTCGCGCCGGAGCGCGTTCTCATGGTCGCCGCTCACGCGTGGGATCTTCGCGGTGCACAGGCCTGCGGAATGCGCACCGCGTACGTCGAACGGCCCGTGGGCGATCCTCCGACAGCATCCGACATCTTCGACGGCGAATTTCGCAGTCTGGACGAGCTGATCTCTGCACTCACCGAGAGTGTGCGACGCCGCTGACCGTCCAACACAAACGGGCCGGCGCCCTCGAAATTCCGAGAACGCCGGCCCAATTCTGGAGCGGGGAGCAGAAAGCCTACGGCTTGCCGCGCATGATCGCCTGCTTGACCTCGGCGATGGCCTTGGTCACCTGGATGCCGCGGGGGCACGCCTCGCTGCAGTTGAACGTGGTGCGGCAGCGCCACACGCCCTCCTTGTCGTTGAGGATGTCGAGGCGCACCTGCGCGTTGTCGTCGCGCGAGTCGAAGATGAAGCGGTGCGCGTTGACGATCGCCGCCGGGCCGAAGTACTGACCGTCGGTCCAGAACACGGGGCACGATGACGTGCATGCCGCGCAGAGGATGCACTTCGTGGTGTCGTCGAAGCGCGCGCGGTCGGCGACGGACTGCGTGCGCTCCTTGCCTGCGCCCGGCTTGCTGTTGGCGACGAGGAACGGCTGCACCTCGCGGTACGACTCGAAGAACGGCTCCATGTCGACGACGAGGTCCTTCTCGAGCGGAAGCCCCTTGATGGCCTCGATGTAGATGGGCTTTGAGACGTCGAGGTCCTTGATGAGCGTCTTGCATGCGAGCCGGTTGCGGCCGTTGATGCGCATGGCGTCAGACCCGCAGATGCCGTGGGCGCACGAGCGGCGGAACGTCAGAGAACCGTCCACCTCCCACTTGATCTTGTGCAGGGCATCGAGAACGCGCTCGGTCGGGAGCATCTCGACGTCGAAGTCCTGCCAGTGCGGTTCGGTATCGGCATCCGGATCGAAACGGCGGATGATGAGCGTCACCGTGAAGGTCTGCGTCGGGTCGTTCGACACCGGCGCCTCTTCCACCACCTGCGACATGCCTAGTACTTCCTCTCCATTGGCTCGTAGCGTGTCATGACGACGGGCTTCCAGTCCAGGCGAATGTGATCGGCAGCATCCGCCGAATGCGGGTCGCCGGTCAGGTACGCCATGGTGTGCTTCATGTAGTTCTCGTCGTCGCGCTTGGGGTAGTCGTCGCGCATGTGGCCACCACGCGACTCCTTGCGGTTGCGCGCTGAGAACACGACGACCTCGGCAAGGTCGAGCAAGAACCCGAGCTCGACGGCCTCGAGCAGGTCGGTGTTGAACCGCTTGCCGTGGTCTTGAATCGAGATGTTCATGTACTTCGTGCGCAGGTCGTGAATGGTCTGCGTGACTTCGTCGAGCGTGTCGTCGGTGCGGAACACCTGAGCGTTCTTGTCCATCTCGTCTTGCAGCGTCTTGCGCAGCGCGCCGATGCGCTCGGGGCCGTCGCCGTTGCGGATGCGTTCGAGGGTCTCGCGCACCTCCTTGGCCGGATCCTCGGGCAGCGGAACGAACTCCGCCGTCTTGACGTACTCGACGGCGTTGTTGCCCGCGCGCTTTCCGAAGACGTTGATGTCGAGAAGCGAGTTGGTGCCCAGGCGGTTCGAGCCGTGCACCGAGACGCACGCGCATTCGCCCGCGGCGTAGAGTCCCGGAACGACGGTGTCGTTTGTCGCGAGAACCTCGGCATTGGTGTTTGTCGGGATGCCGCCCATGGCGTAGTGAGCGGTCGGCATCACTGGAACCGGCTCGGTGACCGGATCGACGCCGAGGTACGTGCGCGCGAACTCCGTGATGTCGGGAAGCTTGGTCTCGAGAACCTCGGCGCCCAGATGCGTGCAGTCGAGCAGCACGTAGTCCTTGTTCGGGCCGGCGCCGCGCCCCTCCTGCACCTCTTGCACCATGCTGCGCGCGACGATGTCACGGGGAGCGAGGTCTTTGATCGTGGGGGCGTAGCGCTCCATGAACCGCTCGCCCGAGGCGTTGCGCAGAATCGCGCCCTCGCCGCGGGCACCCTCGGTGAGCAGGATGCCGAGCCCCGCGAGGCCCGTCGGGTGGAACTGGAAGAACTCCATGTCCTCGAGGGGGAGTCCCTTGCGCCAGACGATGCCGACGCCGTCACCCGTGAGCGTATGCGCGTTCGACGTCGTCTTGAAGATCTTGCCGAATCCGCCCGTCGCGAAGATGATCGCCTTCGACTGGAAGACGTGCAGCTCTCCGGTCGCGAGCTCGTACGCCACGACACCGGCGGGCTTCTTCTCGCCTTCGACCTCGGCCATGACGATGTCGAGAACGTAGAACTCGTTGAAGAAGTTGATGCCGAGCTTGACGCAGTTCTGGAACAGCGTCTGCAGAATCATGTGTCCCGTGCGGTCCGCCGCGTAGCAGGCTCGGCGAACAGCCGACTTGCCGTGGTCGCGGGTGTGGCCGCCGAAGCGCCGCTGGTCGATCTTGCCCTCGGGGGTGCGGTTGAACGGCAGCCCCATGTTCTCGAGATCGATGACGGCGTCGATCGCCTCTTTCGCGAGAATCTCAGCAGCATCCTGGTCGACGAGGTAGTCGCCGCCCTTGACGGTGTCGAAGGTGTGCCACTCCCAGGTGTCCTCCTCGACGTTCGCGAGCGCGGCCGCCATGCCACCTTGAGCGGCGCCCGTGTGCGACCTCGTGGGGTAGAGCTTCGAGATGACGGCGGTCTTCGCGCCGGGGCCGGCCTCGATGGCTGCGCGCATTCCCGCGCCGCCTGCGCCGACGATGACGACATCGAACTGGTGATAGTGGATGCCGCCGACGACTGTCGAATCGGCGGATGACGATGGTGCAGCGGTGGTGGACATTGGTGAGTTAGAGCCCCTTACAGATCGAGGGAAGCAGGTCGGCAGGAGACCCGGCGGGGCACGGGTCAAACGTGAAGATCACGAGCGTGCCGAGCACGAGCAGCACGACGACGGCGACGAGAATCGCGATTTTCAGGGTTCCGCGCATGCCGCGGCTGTGGGCGTAGTCGTTGACGAGCGTTCGCATGCCGTTGCCGCCGTGAATGAGAGCGAGCCACAGCATCAGGCCGTCCCAGACCTGCCAGAACGGATCGGACCACTTTCCGCCGACGAACGCGAAGTCGATGGCGCTGACTCCGTCGCCCACCATGAGGTTCATGAACAGGTGCCCGAAGATCAGCACGATCAGCAGCACGCCCGACGCGCGCATGTAGATCCAGCCCCACTTCTCCCAGTTCGTTCCCGACGAACGGTTCGCGCGAGCCGGTGTGCGGGGAGCTTCGATTGTTTGCGACATGTCGTTCCCCTCTTCTAGTGCCCGAAGACGTTGATCAGGTGCCGCGGCACGAAAGCGAGCATGGTGATGACCCAGACGGCGATGACGATGTAGAACATGGCGCGCTGGTAGTTCGGCCCCTTCTTCCACAGGTCGATCAGAATAATCCGGATGCCGTTGAACGCGTGGAACACGATGGCGCCGACGAGAGCGACCTCACCGAGCCCCATGATCGGAGTCTGGTACGTGCCGATGACGGCGTTGTATGCCTCGGGCGAGACCCGCACGAGTGCGGTGTCGAGAATATGCACGAGGAGGAAGAAGAAGATGGCGACACCGGTAATCCGGTGCAGGACCCACGACCACATGCCCTCGCGACCACGGTACAGAGTTCCTGCCGGACGCTTCGACGTGGTAGCTGACACTGGTGGAGTCCCTGCAGTCTTCGCTGACACGGAACGACCCTCCCTGACGGTTCGCATTGTGCGTCGGCCGGACGGCCGGCGAGCGCATGGCGCTGACTCCCAGTCTATGCCGCTCTGAGGGCACTCTGCCCCTTAGGGGACCCTTAGTGTCTCGATGTCGAGATAGTTCTGCGGGCGGTGCCGGTACCGTGGAGTCATGACGAACGCCTCACGACGCTTTTACAGCGTGATCCCCGCTGGCGGCATCGGTTCGCGGCTGTGGCCGCTGTCGCGTGCGGACGCGCCCAAGTTTCTGCACGACCTCACGGGCTCGGGCGTCACGCTTCTGCGTGCGACGTGGGACAGGCTCGCTCCCGTCGCGGGCGACGATCGCATCATGGTCGTGACCGGCCGCGCGCACCGCGGCGCTGTCGAGGCGCAGCTGCCCGAGATCAGCGACGCCAACATCGTTCTCGAGGCCGACCCCCGGGATTCCACCGTCGCGATCTGTCTCGCCGCCGCCATTCTGCAGCGCAGGGAACCCGACGTGATCATCGGGTCGTTCGCCGCGGACCACGTCATTCGAGGGGACCGGCTTTTCCGCGCTGCGGTACAGCAGGCGATCACCGCTGCCGAAGCGGGATACATCACCACCATCGGCATCCGCCCCACCGAGCCCGCGATCGGCTTCGGCTACATCAAGGCGGGCGACGCGCTGAACATCGACGGTGCTGATGGGACCATGAGCGTCGACGCCTTCGTCGAGAAGCCCGACATCGAGCGGGCGCGGGCGTACCTCGATGACGGCGGGTACTTGTGGAACGCGGGAATGTTCATCTCGCGCGCCGACGTGCTGCTTGAAGAGCTTGCGAGCAATGAGCCGGAGCTGCATGACGCGATCCTGCAGCTGGCCGAGGCGTGGGACGATCCGACGACGCGCGGTCCCGCCGTCGACCGGTTGTGGCCGAAGCTCAAGAAGATCGCGATCGACTATTCCGTGGCAGAGCCGTCGGCCGCCAAGGGCCGCATGGCCGTGGTTCCCGGTCATTTCGGATGGGACGACGTCGGGGACTTCGCCTCGCTCGCGAAGCTCAATTCGAACGGGCTCTCGAACGATCTCGCGATTCTCGGTGAGAACGCTCGTGTGCTGGCGGATGCGTCGAGCGGCATTGTCGTGTCGCACAGTGATCGCGTCGTGAGTCTCATCGGCGTGAAGGACATCGTCGTCGTCGATACGCCGGATGCACTTCTGGTCACGACGAGCGAGAACGCGCAGCGGGTGAAGGGCGTTGTTGACGCACTCAAGATCTCGGGCCGCGACGACGTGCTCTGACGGCGCTCGCGAACCGGAAGCTCAAGCGCAGTGATGTTATCGGGCGAAGTGGCGCTTTGCCTCAGCCAGGCTCGGGAAGCTGTACCTTCGTACTCCCCGGCCGAGGACGAGGGTTTCGTAGCGGTTGCCGCAGCGTTCAATAAATCCGAGCACGCACGGAGCGTCATGTTCGGGTAAGCGTGTGTCGATCACTCGCCATTCACGATGCGACAGTGCATCGAGCCGGATGTCCTCGAGTGACGGCGGTGCCGTGGTGCCGCGACCCGGGATTTGAGGTTCGGCAACAAGCGACATTTCACTCTCCTCGGTCTTGCGTCGTGCAAGGCGGGACGTTTCCCGCCCGGCCTCTGCAACTTCTTAGTGTGGACTCCCCGCTGAAGCCGCGGGGTCGTTAAACGCTGACCACTTCTCTCCCGGCTGGGGAGGCGTTCTGCTGGTTGCGTGTCTGCCGTGCCGACGCGGTGCTCGACGTGGCGAGCGCACGTCGGATGTCCCAGCGGCTGGAGAAGAGTCGGCTTTCCAGGTGCTCCAGCAGTTTTCGATCGGCGGTGGAGAGGCCTTCCGCCTTCGCTTCGCGGAGCAGGTCGTCGCGGTCACACGGGTACTCCATGTCCTGCAGGAACATTGTCATCTGAGTCGACAGGATACGTTTCATCGTTCTCACCTCACATCGTCATTGAAAGGATGCTGTGCGGGGGAGCGGTAGCCGCTCCCCCGCGAATGGCGATGGCGCCGGCTAGGCGTTAATGGCCGCCGGCGCATCCGGGGCGCCCTGTTCGACCTCGATCTTGCGGGGACGCGCTCGTTCGGACAGCGGAATGATCAGACTGAGCACACCGTTCTGATACGAGGCGCTGATTCCTTCTGTGTCGATGCCCTCACCGAGGGTGAACTGACGCATCAGGCTTCCCCCAAAACGCTCTCGTGTCAGCCAGCGAACGTGCTCGCCCGACTCGATCGAGCGCTGAGCTCGAAGCGTCAGCAGTGAGCCATCGACGTTGATATCGATGGATCCGGGATCGATGCCGGGCAGATCCGCGCTGAGGATGTAGCGATCCCCGTCCAGATGCAGATCGACGGGCATTGCGCTCGGACCACGCGCGGAGTAGAAGATGCTCGACGCGACACGGTCAAGCTGGCTGAGCGGATCAAATGTCATCACCATTTCACTTCTCCCTTCGTGATCGAATGAGCACCTGAGTCCCGTTGACTCAGGTTTAGTAACAGAAATATTAGCACTCGAAGGCAGAGAGTGCTAGAAATCTCAGGAGGTGGCGTCGCCCTGAATGTCTTGTTGCAAACCTTGCTCCGAAAGGGCACGGGAGAGACACGGGCAAAGGCAGCTGTCTGAAACTCGTTTACTTTGCAGCATCCGTCGTCTATGCTCGTCGATCGTGAAGAACTAGCGCACTCCTGTCCGGTCCGCGTCCGAGGCTTGCCCGGCGGATTTCACTGACAGGCGCGCAAGGATTCTTCCTCTTGACACTCGATACGAGTAGCACTGTCATTGTGCGCGCGCCTGGCCGACCCCAAAGGGGACCAGATGCATACACAGACACTCAGACAGTCCACGGCCGCGCGACTCGATCACGTTCGGCTCGATGGCATTTCGCGATCGTTCGGCGACCGTCGCGTGCTCACCGATGTAAACCTCGTCGTCGCGCACAACGCGCGCCTCGGCCTGATCGGCGAGAACGGATCGGGCAAGTCGACACTGCTGCGCATTGCGGCGGGTGCCGACGAGCCCGACGCCGGAACGGTCGCGCGGCCGGCGCGCACCGGATTGCTGTGGCAGGAGGTGCCGCACGACGCCGACGACACTGTCGACGACCTGATCGAGCGCGCGCTCGCTGAGAACCGCAGAGCGGAGAAAGAGCTGACGGATGCTGCTGAGCAGCTCGACGGCACAGACGACGCCACCGAGCGTTACGCCAATGCCCTCGAGAACGCCGAGCGGCTCGACGTGTGGGGCGTCGACGCGAGGCGCGACCGCGTGCTCGCGGGGCTCGGGCTTGACAGCATCCGTCTGGATCGACGCCTTGACGCCGTGAGTGGCGGTCAGCGCAGCCGGTTCGCACTCGCTGCGCTTCTGCTCGAGCGACCAGATGCCCTGCTGCTCGATGAGCCGACGAACCACCTCGATGATTCCGCCGTGGCGTTTCTGCGCGACGAACTTATGGGCTGGAAAGGTTCCGTGCTGTTCGCCAGCCACGACAGGGCGTTCCTCGACGAGGTCGCGACAGGGCTCGTCGACATTGACGCGAGCCGTGCCGCCGTGGGAGAGGCGTCGCGGGCAACGGTGTTCGGAGGGAGCTTCACGGAGTACCTCGACGCAAAGCAGCTGGAGCGCGAGCGATGGGAGGCGCAGTTCGCCGCCGAGCAAGACGAGCTGAAGCGGCTGAAGTACGACGTCGATGTGGGCGCACGGCAGGTGAGCCATCGCCGCGGACCGACCGACAACGACAAATACATCGTGAAGTTCAAGCAGGCGCGCACTGACGGGGCGATCAGCAGGCGCGTGAAGGACGCTCGCGGGCGTCTCGAGGAGCTGCGCGAGAACCAGGTGCGCAAACCACCGAAGGTGCTGTCGTTTGCCGGTATCCCGACGGGGTCGCACGCGCTTGCCGACGGGGAAGCGCTGCTTTCCGTTCGCGATGTGAGCGTCGATGGTCGTCTCGACATCGACCGCGTGACCGTTGAACCGCGCACGCAGCTGCTCGTGACCGGACCGAACGGTGCGGGAAAATCGACGCTGCTGCATGTGATGGCCGGCGACCTGCGAGTCGACAAGGGGAGTGTGTCGCGCCGCCGCGGACTGAGGGTTCAGCTGCTCGAGCAGGATGTACGGTTCGCGCGACCAGAGGCGAGCGCGCGTGAGCTGTATGAGAAGGCACTTGGCGCCAAGCGCGCCGCGCAGCTGCCGCTCTCGTCGCTCGGGCTCGTGGCCCCGCGCGATCTGGACCGGCCTGTCGGCAGCCTCTCGGTGGGGCAGCAGCGACGCGTGGCACTCGCGCTCATCATCGCGAAGCCGCCGCATCTGTTCCTGCTCGATGAGCCGACGAACCACCTGTCGCTCGCGCTCGCCACCGAGCTCGAGGAGGCTCTGGGCACGTATCCCGGTGCCGTGGTGATCGCGAGTCACGACCGGTGGCTGCGGCGGCGCTGGCGCGGGCAGGAGCTGGCGTTGCATCCGGCGTAGGAGCGGCGGTCTGCGAGCGCGGCAGAATAGGGGGATGCCGCGCTCGCAGACCCTCAACCGGCCGCTCGCGCTGCTGGTCGCCGCCACGTTCTTCATGGAGAACCTCGACGGCACCATCATCCAGACCGCTGCGCCAGCCATGGCCGCCGACTTCGGCGTGCGCGCCGTCGACATCAACCTCGCCATGACGGCGTACCTTCTCACCCTCGCGGTCGGCGTTCCCGCCAGCGGATGGCTCGCCGACCGCTTCGGCACGAAGCGCGTCTTCATGGCAGCGATTGCGGTGTTCACAGTCGCATCGCTGCTGTGCGCGTTCAGCCTGACGCTGCCGCTGCTCGTTGCGGCTCGCGTGCTGCAGGGCCTTGGCGGAGCGATGATGGTGCCGGTCGGACGTCTCGCCGTGCTGCGCGTCGTCGACAAGAGCGACCTTCTCGACGCCATGGCCTACCTCACGTGGCCGGCGCTGCTGGCTCCCGTGATCGCGCCGGCGATCGGCGGAATCTTCGCCGACACGATCGGCTGGAACTGGATCTTTCTCATCAACATTCCGCTCGGCGCTGCCGCGATGATCGCCGCGGGCAGGCTCGTTCCGGCGGGGGAGATCGCGCAGCGGCATCCGCTCGACATTGTCGGGTTCGCCCTGCTTGGCGTTGCGCTTGCCGCCCTCGTGCTCGGCATGGAAGAGCTCGGCACGAGCCTGGTCGCGGCGCTTCTGCTGCTGGCGCTCAGCATCGTCGCCGGCGTGCTCGGGGTGTGGCGGATGCTGCGGGCAGCGCACCCGCTGCTGCGATTCGACTCGCTGCGCATTGCCACATTCCGCGTGGGCAACGTCGGCGGTGGAGTGTATCGTCTGCTGATCAGCGCGGCGCCATTCGTGTTCACGCTGATGTTTCAAGAGGGATTCGGCTGGAGCGCGTCGCTCGCCGGCATCCTCGTTGTCGCCGTGTTTGCCGGAAACATCATGATCAAGCCCGCGACGAGCCCGCTCATTCGGCGGTTCGGCTTTCGCGCCGTGATCGTGGGCAGCAACCTCGCGGGCGCCGCCGTTTACGTGTGGTGTGCGTTTCTGACGCAGCAGACGCCGCTCGTGGTCATCGCTGTGGCGCTGTTTCTGAGCGGCGTCTTTCGCTCGATCGGGTTCAGCGGCTACAACTCCGTGCAGTTCGCCGACGTCGAGCCCGAGCACACGAACGAGGCGAACACCCTCGCCTCGACGATGCAGCAGGTGGCGACGGGACTCGGTATCGCCGTCGCCGCGCTCATCGTTCGCATCACGACGGGTGTCGCCGACGTCGTTGACCCGGCAGATGTTGGGCTCGGCTATCGGTGGGCGTTCCTCGTCGTTGCCGCGATGCTGCTGTTCCCCACGATCGAGGCCGCGCGGCTGCCGGCGCAGGCCGGAGCTCACGTCGCTCGTCGGTGACGCGCTTCGCGACGCCGGTCAGCGCCCCATGTGCCGAGACAAGGAGATTGTGCTGAGTAGAGGAAGAAATCGCCGAAAACGTCCTCGTCCCGGCACTCTTTCCGTGCCTCGGCACACCGAAGGTCGTCAGCCGCGCCCGGATCGCTCCGCATTGAGAATGTGCGCTTCACGTTCAGTCTCGACGTTGGGCTCTGAGCCCTTGAGCGGCTGCCGCGCACTCTCTCGCAGAATGATCACTGCGACGAGTCCGACGACCGACATGCCGATGAGATAAAACGCGGCGGCGAACTCATTCCCTGTTGCGCGAATGAGGGCGTCGATGACGAGCGGAGCGGTGCCTCCGAAGATCGCGATGGAGATGTTGTATGAGACTCCGAGATTCGTCGTGCGGCTGTTCGTGGGAAAGAGCGCCGGATACGTCGAGGCAAGCGTTCCCATGTACAGCGCCACGGGTACGCCGATGAGCGCGAGACCAGACACCGTTCCCCCAAGTGAGCCGCTGCCGAGAAGGGCGAACGCCGGGACGCTCAGCACGATGACCCAGATGGATGCTGCAAAGAGCACCGGCTTGCGGCCCACACGGTCTGAGAGCATTCCGACGAACGGCATGGAACACGCCATGAGCAGAAGCAGTGGTAGCGAGATGAGGTTGCTCTGCACGGCATCGTGCTCAAGAACGGTTGAGAGGTACGTCGGCATGTACGACGTGAACGCATATCCGGCAGAGTTCGCGGCTGCAACAAGCACGATCACCATGAGCATCGCGCGCCAGTTCTCGGCAAATGCGCGAAGCGGGTTCACGCGGAGCCCTCCTGTTGTCGCTCGTGCGCTGCTCTGTTTGAGCAGGGCCGTGAACTGTGGCGACTCCTCGACGCGGAGGCGCAGGTAGATCGCGATGAGGCCAACGGGACCGGCGATCAGGAACGGTGCTCGCCACAGTCCGTCGAGCATGGCCTGCTGGCCGAAGATCACTTGAAGAGCCGTGACGATACCCGCGCCGAGGGCGAACCCCAGGTAGCTTCCAGCGTCGAGGAACGCAGCGTAGAAGCCCCGCTTCTTATCAGGAGACGACTCGCTGATGAATGCGACGGCGCCAGTGAATTCGCCACCCGCAGAAAAGCCTTGCACCATCTTCAGCAAGACGAGCAGGATCGAGCCGACAACGCCGATGACGGCGTACGTGGGAAGCAGCCCTATGGCGAACGTCGCGCCGGCGACGAGGGTCAGTGTGATGAACAAGACGCGCTTTCGCCCGATCTTGTCTCCCAGCCAGCCGAAGAACAAGCCGCCCAGCGGGCGGAGGATGTAGGTGCTCGCGAAGGTGCCGAGCATGAAGACCACTTGCGTAGCTGGGTCTGCTTCGGGGAGAAAGACCGGGCCGAGCGTGACAATGAGGTAGCCGAAGACACCGACGTCGTACCACTCCATGACGTTGCCGACGAACGTGCCGAGCACGGTTCGCCTGAGCTGTCGGCGTTTTACGACGGTGATGGAACCCGTCTCTAAGGGACCGTTGAATGCTGTGTGGCCAGGGTTGCGTGTCACGACAAAACTCCGTTGTTCGCGGGGCGGGTGAGGTTCAGAGCTGGTTCTTCACCTGTCCGAAGACGGCGAAGTAGTAGCAGAGGTAGGCGGCGAGGGTCGACGTCATGTCCCTGTGGTCAGTCATCGGATTTACCTCCGTCACCGCAAACGAATCGCAGTGCGGGGCGAGGGCACTGACAACGTCGATGGCTTGGCGCGAGGTGATGCCGCCCGGCTCCGATGCTCCGGCACCGGGCGCGTGAGCCGGGTCAATCGCGTCAATGTCGAAACTCAGATGCACGTGGGCGGCGCCCGCAATTCGCTCGAGAATTCGCTCCGCGACTGCCCGGCTGCCGATTTCGTCAAAGGCGCGCGCTGTGATCTGTGCCGGGCCATCAGTGACGACGTAGCGGCGCGAAGAAGGGAAGTTGAAATGTCGCAGCCCGACTTGGATGCTGTGGTTGCGGCTCGCCCGCGGGAGCTCAAGTGATCGGCGCATACCGCTCGACTGACTGTGCCGCCCCTGCTGCTCGTTTTCGTCCATGACGTCGAGGTGGGCGTCGAAGTGGATGACAGCGACACTTCCGTCGTCGGTGCCGTCATGCAGCCCGCGGCTGCCCGCGTAGAGAAAGCAGTCGTCCCCGCCGAGAAGGATCGGAACGTTGCCTCCGCGAATGCTTTCGCCCAGGCGTGCGCTCGTGTTGACGAGTGTCGATTCAAGGTCGTGAGCTATCACCTCCGCATCTCCGCCGTCGATGAGCTTGGGGGCTTGGTGCAGCTCGCCACTTTCGAGGGAATAGACCTCGCCGTGCTCGACGCGCATCGTGATCCACTCAAGGGCGCGACGGATCGCTCCCGGCGCGTATCGAGATCCTGGAATGCCCAGAGTCGACGCGCCGTCGTAGGGCGCCCCGATGATCTCGAAGGTCCGCGGTGATTGTGACATGAAACAATCCTCAATTCAGTGGCGTGCAGTGCACTCAGTCTCGTGGTGTGCCGTCACCGCACCAATCATTGTGTGCGTGAACATTGAAGCTATAATTCGCGGTAAACGTGAAACCGGAGGTATGAATGGGCGTAACCGTCGCGGATCTCGTCAGCGATCCGTCATTTGAACTGCGCTGCCTCGCCGGACACGAGTTGCTGGGTCGACAGATTCGCTGGGTACACGTGTCAGAAATCGGCGACCCGAGCCCGTGGCTATCGGGTAACGAGCTTCTGCTGACGACCGGGCTTGTCGAACGCACGGACGAGGAGGTGTTTGCCTTCTTCGATGCGCTGGCGGCGACACGGGTCGCGGCGGTCGGCTACGGCACGGGATTCGTTCACGACGACGTTCCACCGGTATGGATTTGTGCGGCGCTCAGGTACGGCATTCCGGTGCTGGAGATTCCACTGTCGACGCCATACATTGCAATCGCCGAATTCGTCTCCCGCAAGATTGCCGTTGAAGAGCTGAGTCAGGTCAACCGCATGCTAGATGTTCAACAACGACTCGCTCAGAATGAGCAGACGGAGGCACTCGTTCGTGACAGCCTCTCGAAGCTCGCGCGGGTGCTCGATGCAACGGTCGTCGTGCAGTACGACGACGGTTCACTCGACGTCATCGACGGTGTCGTATCCCTCGACGCCAGCGATCGCGACACCGTTGTCCACGAGATGCAGGTGCACCGCGGCTCAGCGCGCCACAGCACGACGACGGCGATTGGTGATCTCTACATTCACGCGGCGAAGGCTGACGGAGCGACTCTCGGGGTCGCGAAGCGAAGTCGCTATTCGCCTGTTGAGCAGAACATCATCGGCTCGGTCGCGACGGCACTCAGGCTGTCTGCAGAGTCTGCCGTTTCGGATGCGCTGCGACTGCGCGAAGCTTTGTTTCAGCTCGTGATCGTCGACGAGATGCCTCCAGAGCCACACGTGATAGATGTCCTCCTATCGGACATCGAGAATTGCGCCATCGTGCACGCGAGCAGCGATGGCGCAGCGTCGCAGGTACTCGCCGACGCGCTGCAGAGCACGATGGGAAAGGCGGGCTTGCCATGCCTCGTCTGTGCGACTTCGTCGGCAGTCATTGCGGTCGTACCCGATGCGGCGATCGACTCGTTACGTTCGTCGGTGACAGCATTGATGAGTGACAACGAGAACGCTCGATTGTGGAGCGTCGGGGTGAGTAGCGGCAAGCATCGCCACGACGTGATGGAGCTCCTGCGCGAAGCTGCGGTCGCACATCGAATCGCGGCGCGAGGCGTGAAGCCCGCGATTCTTGAGTACTCGGACGTCGTGACCGTCGATTCTGCGCAGATGTGGATGAGAGAAGCGGCAGATGAGCCTCTGCTTCGTGAATGGCGGAAGCGGCTCGAGAGAGCGAGTGGGCGGGAGGCGACACACGTCAGCGCCCTGCGAGCGTTCCTCCGATGCAACGGGGCACGGGAAAAGGCGGCGCGTTCGCTGGGCATCCACAGGCAGACGTTGAACGCCCGTCTCGTTGAGGTAGAGAAGGTTCTCGGAGTTTCGCTCGATGAGCCGCGAGATCGGGTTCTGCTGTGGCTTGCGTTTGAGGCGTTGGAGGAGCGACGCGCATGACTTCAGTCGCTACTCTGGGAGCAAACCACTGCGTGAAAGGACGCCGATGTCTCGTCGACCCTTTGCCCGATTCGCTGCGCTCGCCGCAGCATCCGCCCTCATTCTGACCGGCTGCGGGCAGGCGCCCGAACCCGACGCCGGAGCAGGCGACGAAAAAGGCGCCGACTACTGCGCTCGCATGGTGACGAACTCGGGCGGGCTTGAAGACCGGTCGTTCAACCAGTCGAGCTGGGAGGGCCTCGAGCAGGCGCAAGAGAAGTTCGGCATCGACGCTCAGGCGATCGTGTCGAAGACACCGAGCGACCTCGAGCCCAACGTCGAGCAGGCCGTCGACACCGGATGCCGGCTTATCGTGACCGTCGGATGGGAGCTCGCCGAGTACACCCAGGCGGCCGCAGAGGCCAACCCCGACCGCCACTTCGCAATCGTCGATGAGCAGCTCGAGGGCGACAACATCACGTCCGTCGTCTTCAACACGGCCGAAGCGGCGTTTCTCGCGGGATACCTCGCGGCGGGGGTCAGCGAGACAGGCACTGTCGGCACGTTCGGCGGCGGAAACCAGCCTCCCGTGACGCTGTTCATGGACGGCTTCGTCGACGGCGTCGCCCACTACAACGAGGTCCACGACGCCGACGTTGAGGCACTCGGGTGGGACAAAGACGCCCAGGACGGCCAGTTCACCGGTGACTTCGAAGACGTCAACAAGGGCAAGGCCACGGCTGAGTCCCTCATTCATCAGGGCGCTGACGTGATCATGCCCGTTGCGGGTCAAGTCGGCGAGGGGGCAGCGGCTGCGGCGGCCGATTCGGACGGCGTGTCGATCATCTGGGTCGACAACGACGGCTACGAGACGCTGCCCGAAGAGTACCGCCCGCTTGTTCTGACGAGCGTGCTCAAGAAGACACAGGATGCTGTCACCGACATCGTGAAGCGCGACCTCGACGGCGAGCTCACGAACGAGCCGTTCGTCGGAACGCTCGAGAACGGGGGAGTCGACATCGCCCCATTCCATGACATGGAGGATGCCGTCGGCGACGACCTCGCCGCCGAGATCGACGAGCTTCGCCAGCAGATCATCGACGGCGATGTTGAGGTGACGTCACCCAGCTCACCGACGGCATGACAGCATCCGACACCCCCGTTCGGGTGCTCTGAAGTGCACGCGCGTGCTCATTCGTTGGGGGCTCTCGAGGCCGATTGCTCATATGAGCACAAACGTGCGCCGTGCGCGAAAAGCGGCTTACGATCGCTCCACACGGTTCGAGTTATCGATGTGTAACACTTCGAGGTCGAAGTGCGAAAACGCGCAAATGGGGCACGACACATTCGGTAACCTGAGCCTGAATCCCTGCGGCACCGCAGGCTGCGCAACCTGGAGGTCACCTTGACAATCACAACCCGAAAGGCCGTCATGAGCGGTCTTGCTGGCCTGGGCGTCGTCGCCCTGCTCGCCGGCTGTGGTCAAGCTCCCGAGTCCACCGGAGACGGCGGATCGGGCGGCGAGGCCATCGATTACCTGCCCTGCATCGTCTCCGACTCGGGCGGGTTCGACGACAAGTCGTTCAACCAGTCCAGCTATGAGGGCCTTGTCAAGGCCGCTGACGAGCTGGGCATTGAAGAGAAGCACGTCGAGTCGGCATCTGAAGCCGACTTCGCGCCGAACATCACCAGCCTTGTCGATCAGGGCTGCGACATGATCATCACGGTCGGCTTCCTGCTCGCAGACGCGACGAAGGAAGCCGCCGAGAAGTACCCCGACGTCAACTTCGTGATCCTCGACGACAACTCGATCGACATGGAGAACGTCAAGCCGGTTGTCTACAACACGGCTGAGGCTGCCTTCCTGGCCGGCTACGCGGCTGCGGACACCTCGAAGACCGGCACGGTCGGCACCTTCGGCGGAATGCAGATTCCGACGGTGACCATCTTCATGGACGGCTTTGCTGATGGCGTTGCGTACTACAACGAGCAGAAGGACGCCGACGTCAAGGTCGTCGGCTGGGACGTCGAGGCTCAGCAAGGCCAGTTCACCGGCGGATTCGACGCGAACGAGACGGCGAAGCAGACGGCGACGTCGGTGCTCAACCAGGGCGCAGACGTCCTGCTTCCGGTCGGCGGACCGATCTTCCTCTCGGGCATCGAGGCGATCAAGGACACCGGTGACGACATCGCCATGATCGGTGTCGACGCTGACGTCTACCTCACGGCAGACTCCGACAACGAGCTGTTCCTCACGTCGATCATGAAGCAGATGACGCAGGGCGTCTACGACATCGTCACGACGGCTGCGAAGGGTGACTTCAGTGCAGAGCCCTACGTCGGAACGCTCGAGAACGAGGGCGTCGGCATCGCTCCGTTCCACGACTGGGAAGACGAGGTGAGCGACACCCTTCAGGGCGAGCTCGACGAGATCAAGGCCGGCATCATCGACGGCTCGATCGAGGTCAAGTCACCGTCGTCGCCGAAGTAGTCGCTGACACGCAACTCACAGCACTGCGGGGGAGGCCAGTTACCCGGCTGGCCTCCTCTGTTGTGACGGACGCACTAACCGTAGGATCCCTAACATGAAGCTCGAACTTCGCGGCATCACCAAGCGATTCGGTTCGCTGACGGCCAATGATCACATCGACCTCGTTGTCGAACCGGGCGAGATTCACTGCCTGCTCGGCGAGAACGGGGCAGGCAAGTCCACCCTCATGAACGTGCTCTACGGCCTTTACCAGGCCGACGAGGGCGAGATTCTCCTCGACGACGAGGTGCAGCATTTCTCCGGCCCGGGAGACGCGATGCGGGCCGGCATCGGCATGGTGCACCAGCACTTCATGCTCATTCCCGTCTTCACCGTGGCCGAGAACGTGATGCTCGGACATGAAGCAACAAAGTTCGGCGGCGCTCTCGATCTCGCCGCCGCCCGCAAAAAAGTTCTCGAGATCTCAGACCGCTTCGGCTTCAACGTCGACCCCGATGCGCTCGTCGAAGACCTCCCCGTCGGCGTGCAGCAGCGCGTCGAGATCATCAAGGCGCTCTCGCGTGACGCCAAGGTGCTCGTGTTCGACGAGCCGACGGCGGTTCTCACGCCTCAGGAGACCGACGAACTCATCGACACGATGCGCCAGCTCAAGGCCGGCGGCACGTCGATCGTCTTCATTACGCACAAGCTCCGCGAGGTGCGCGAGGTTGCGGACCGCATCACCGTCGTTCGCCTGGGAAAGGTCGTGGGCGAGGCGGAACCGACGGCAAGCAACAGCGAGCTCGCGACACTCATGGTCGGTCGCGCGGTCGAACTGACCGTTCAGAAAGACGAGCCGAAGCTCGGCGACGTCGCGTTCTCGGTGAAGGACCTCAACGTCATCGATCCGCTCGGCCTCAAGGTCGTCAACGACGTGAGCTTCGACGTGCACGCCGGTGAGATCCTCGCGATCGCGGGTGTTCAGGGCAACGGGCAGACCGAACTCACCGAGGCGATCATGGGCCTGCAGCCGCGTATGACCGGCACCGTCAGCCTCAACGGCACAGACCTCTCCGGGCTCCCGGTTCGCAAGGTTCTCGACGCTGGCGTGGGGTACGTGCCCGAGGACCGTTCCGAAGACGGCATCGTCAAGAACTTCACGATCTCAGAGAACCTCATGCTCGATCGTGCAAACGGAGCGCCGTTCGTGAAAGCGGGGAGCCTGCAGCTTGCCTACCGCGATCGCTTCGCCCGCGATACCAAAGAGGAATTCGACATTCGAGCGCCCTCCGTCGAGACGAACGCGGGCAATCTCTCCGGCGGAAACCAGCAGAAGGTCGTGCTCGCGCGCGAGCTCAGCCGCGAGCTGAAGCTGTTCATCGCAGCCCAGCCCACGCGCGGAATCGACGTGGGGTCCATCGAGTTCGTGCACAAGCGCATGGTCGAGACCCGCGATGCCGGTATTCCGGTCGTCGTCGTGTCGACGGAACTCGACGAAGTCGCGGCACTTGCCGACCGAATCGCGGTCATGTATCGCGGCTCGATCGTGGGCATCGTGCCCGGAGACACCTCACGAGACGTGCTCGGCCTCATGATGGCGGGCGAGAAGCCGACGGGAGCTGCAGCATGACCGACGTCGAGACAGCAAAGAAGCCAGACGAAGCCCCGCGGTCGAACCAGCTCGCGTCGCAGATCATGAACAGCAGCACGGTCATGACCGTGCTCGCCGTGGTGATCTCGCTCGTCGTCGGTGCCGTGCTGATCGCCGTGACCGACAGCAAGGTCCAAGCGACCGCCGGATACTTCTTCGCCCGGCCGACGGACATGCTCGCCGCGATCTGGGATGCCGTCTCCGGCGCCTACATTGCGCTCTTCAACGGCGCGATCTACAACACCAACCGCGACTCGTTCCTCGGCGGAATCAAGTCGATCACAGACACGCTCCACCACGCGACGCCGCTTATCGCGGGCGGGCTCGGCGTGGCGCTCGCGTTCCGCGCCGGCCTGTTCAACATCGGCGGTCGCGGTCAGATGCTCGTTGCCGCGGGCGCGGCAGGCTGGGTCGGCTTCTCGTTCCACCTGCCCGTTTGGATTCACCTTCCGCTCGCGGTCATCGCGGGTATTGCCGCCGGCGCGCTGTGGGGCGGACTCGTCGGATACCTGAAGGCACGCACGGGAGCCCACGAGGTGATCCTCACGATCATGCTCAACTACGTGGCGTTCTATCTGATTTCGTGGATGCTGCGCACGCCCGGCCTGCTTCAGGCGCCGGGAACCGTCAATCCCGAATCGGCGCCCATTCTGCCCAGCGCGATCCTTCCGCCGATCTTCGGGGACCGGTACAACCTGCATGCCGGATTCATTCTGGTCATTCTCGCGACGGTGTTCGTGTGGTGGCTGCTCAACCGGTCGAACCTCGGCTTCAAGTTCCGCGCCGTCGGTGAGAACCCCAATGCCGCGCGCACCGCGGGCATCAACGTCAAGAGCATGTACATCTGGGCGATGCTGATCGCGGGTGGCCTCATGGGCATCGCGGGCGTCTCGCAGGTGCTCGGCACGATCACGAGCGGCTTCAGCTCGGGCATCGATGCCGGAATCGGATTCGACGCCATCACCGTCGCCCTTCTCGGCCGCAGCACACCGTGGGGCACCTTCGCGGCCGGCGTGCTGTTCGGAGCGTTCAAGGCCGGCGGCTATGCCATGCAGGCCGGCGAGGGCATTCCCATCGACATCGTCCTCGTCGTGCAGTCGGTCATCGTTCTCTTCATTGCCGCACCGCCGCTCGTGCGTTCGATCTTCTTCATTCCGAAGCCGGGGTCGCGCGGTTCCAAACGCAATACCCCCAACGTCTCGAAGGAGGTGGCGGCGAAGTGAGCACTGTGTCCCACTCCGCAGAGACCTCGGTCTCCGAAAGTCTCGAAGTCGCGAAGGTGCGCAGCTGGAAGGCGCCGATCGCGTTCGCCGTCGTCACCATCGCAGCGCTCATCTTGTTCGTTCTGCTCGCTCGAGAGGGCGACACGACGTTCAAGCTGTCCAACGACTCCGACGCGATCGTGCTGCCCCCGCTCGTCATGAACGCGGCGGTGACGGGCGTCGTCGTGACGATTCTGCTCGCGCTCATCACCGCGGTGTCGGTCTGGCGCACGATCAACTACCAGACGACGTGGCTCTGGCTCATCTCGCTTTTCGCCGCGCTGTTCCTCATCGGGTTCTTCGCGTGGGCAGCAGCCGGTGGCACGGTTCCGCTTCCCGGCTTCCTCCTCGGGACCGTCGCGCTGTCGGCGCCGCTGATCTTCGGCGCCCTCGGCGGCGTCATCTCTGAGCGCTCCGGTGTCGTCAACATCGCGATCGAGGGGCAGCTGCTCGCGGGCGCCTTCAGCTCGGCGGTTGTCGCGTCGGTCACGCAGAACCCGTACCTCGGGCTCATCGCCGCGATGATCGCGGGCATGCTCGTGAGCTTCATTCTTGCGGCGTTCTCGATCAAGTACTTCGTCGACCAGATCATCGTCGGCGTCGTCGTCAACGTGCTCGTGCTCGGCCTCACCTCGTTCCTCTACTCGCAGGTGCTCACCGAGAACACTCCGCTGCTCAACAGCCCGCCGCGCTTCGAGCGCATCAGCATCCCGTTCCTCAGCGAGATCCCGCTGATCGGGCCGGTGTTCTTCCGCCAGACGATCATCATCTACGTCATGTACATCGCGATCGCGCTTGTGTACTGGGGCATGTTCCACACCAAATGGGGACTCCGCGTCCGCGCTGTCGGCGAGCACCCGCAGGCGGCAGACACCGTCGGCATCCGGGTGAACACGACCCGATTCTGGAACGTCTCTCTCGCTGGCGCGATCGCCGGCTTCGGCGGCGCGTACTTCACGCTCGGCTCGGTCGGCGGGTTCACCAAAGACATGACCGCCGGCATGGGCTTCATCGCCCTTGCCGCCGTGATCTTCGGTCAGTGGAACCCCATCAAGGCGACGCTCGCGGCGCTGCTGTTCGGCTTTGCGACGAACCTGCAGAACCTGCTCGGTGCCCTGGGCTCGCCGGTCGAGAGCGAGTTTCTGCTGATGCTGCCCTACATCGTGACGATCCTCGCCGTCGCCGGCTTCGTCGGACAGTCGAGGCCACCCGCCGCAAGCGGCAGTCCGTACATAAAGTCCTAGGAGGGGCCGTGACCGACGCAGACTCGATCGACTGGGGGCGGCTTCGGGATGCCGCATCCGCCGCCATGAGCAATGCCTACGTTCCGTACTCGAAGTTCCCCGTCGGCGCTGCGGCATACGCGTCAGACGGTCGCATCGTCACGGGGTGCAACGTCGAGAACGCGAGCTACGGCGTCGGCCTGTGCGCCGAATGCGGTCTCGTCTCGAACCTCGCGATGACCGGCGGAGGCCAGCTCGTTGCCTTCGCCTGCGTCAATGGCAACGGAGAGACGCTCATGCCGTGCGGGCGCTGCCGCCAGCTGCTGTTCGAGCACTCGGCGCCCGGGATGCTGCTCGACACCGTCTCGGGAATCCGCACGATCGACGAGGTGCTTCCCGACGCGTTCGGCCCGCGCCAGCTCGACGAGTTCAGTCGCTGACCAGCGACGCGCTGCGGGCGGAGGCTCACCAGCATCCGCTCGCCCTCAGAAAGGAACACATGACCGAGAGCATCGAGGCGTTCGACGCCGTCGACATCATTCGCACGAAGCGAGACAGGGGAGAGCTGTCGACGGCCGAGATCAACTGGCTCGTCGACGCCTACACGCGCGAGTACGTCGGCAATGAGCAGATGGCGGCGCTCGCGATGGCGATTCTGCTCAACGGCATGACGCGCCGCGAGATCAAGGACCTCACTCTCGCCATGATCGCGTCGGGCGAGCGCATGGACTTCTCGGGGCTCGGCAAGCGCACCGTCGACAAGCACTCCACGGGCGGTGTCGGAGACAAGATCACGCTGCCCCTCATGCCGCTCGTGGCATCGTTCGGCGTCGCCGTGCCGCAGCTGTCGGGGCGCGGCCTCGGCCACACGGGCGGAACTCTCGACAAGCTCGAGTCGATTCCGGGGTGGCGCGCCAACTTGTCGAACGACGAGATGTTCGCCCAGCTGCGCGACATCGGCGGTGTCGTCTGCGCTGCGGGCTCGGGGCTCGCTCCCGCAGACAAGCGGCTCTACGCGCTGCGCGATGTCACGGGCACGGTCGAGGCGATTCCGCTGATCGCGTCGAGCATCATGTCGAAGAAGATCGCCGAGGGCACCGAGTCGCTCGTGCTCGACGTGAAGTTCGGGTCGGGCGCGTTCATGACCGAGTACGCGAAGGCCGAGGAACTCGCGCGCACCATGGTCGAACTGGGAACGGATGCTGGCGTCGCGACGTCAGCGCTGCTGACCGACATGAACGTGCCGATCGGCACCGCGATCGGCAATGCCAACGAGGTGCGCGAGTCGGTCGAGGTGCTTGCGGGCGGCGGGCCTGCCGACACGGTCGAGCTCACGATCGCTCTCGCCCGCGAGATGCTCACGCTCGCGGGGCAGCCCGATGCCGACGTCGAGGCGGCGCTTGCCGACGGCCGCGCCATGGACGTATGGCGTCGCACGGTGATCGCGCAAGGGGGAGATCCGGATGCTGCGCTGCCGACCGCGCGCGAATCGCACACGGTCACGGCAGCCCACGACGGCGTGCTCGTGCGGCAGGAGGCTCTTCCGTTCGGCCTCGCCGCCTGGCGTCTCGGCGCGGGTCGTGCTCGCGCGCAAGACCCGGTGCTGCACGCGTCGGGCATCGACCTGCACGTCAAGCCGGGGGAGGCCGTGACGGCGGGGCAGCCGCTCTTCACGCTCTCGGCCGACGACGATGCCCGCTTCGCGCGTGCCCTCGACGCGCTTGAGGGAGCCTACGAGGTTGACGCGGCAGCGAGCCCGTTCGAGCGGAAGCCGCGCGTCGCCGCCCGCATCGGCTGACACTCATGCCGGCGGCGCCGCGCTCGCCTCGGCTGACACTCGTGCCGGCGCCGCTCCGCCTCACGGTGCCGCTAGGCGCAGTGCCTGCTGCGCCCCTGACTCCGCACAACACAGCGACTTGCAGAAAATGGCTGTGATTCACGACACCGGGAACAGCCATTTCGTGCAAGTCACTCTCAGCGGTGGCCATCGCGCGGCGTGGCGCGACATTTATGGCACCTGGGCAGCGGGAGACGGCGTTCAGGGCGCCGAGCGGGAGGTGCGGCCCCTCTACGCCAGGTGGAAGTACTCGGTGAGCCGCTCGCTCGCGGCATCGGGGTTCGACTCCGACACGAAGTACTCGGCCATCGTCGCCTGCCAGCGCGCGTTGACGTCGGTCTCGGCCATCTCACGCTGCGCTCGCTCGTAGTCGTCGGTCTCGAGGTAGCCCACGACAAGACCGTCCTCGGCGCGCAGAAACAGCGAGTAGTTGTGCCAGCCCGTGCGGCGCAGCGCGTCGAGCATGTCGGGCCACACGTGCTCGTGCACCGCGAGGTAGTCCTCGACGCGGTCGGGCTTGAGGTGCATGAGAAAGCACACGCGCTCACGACGCGGCACGGCGTTCTCGACGGGTTCGCTCTGCGGCATGGGTGACACTCCTTCGAGTCGGGTGGCGACAGCATCCGGAGCCAATGATACGTTTCAGAACCGGATGCTGTTCAGCGTCGCCGCCGCACGGTAGCCTGAGGGCGTGACTGATCTCGACGATGACTACTCGCTCGGCCGCGTCAACCTGCGAGACGTGCCCAAGGTGTCGCTTCACGATCACCTCGACGGAGGCCTGCGCCCCGCCACCATTCTCGACCTCGCCGACGAAGCGGGCGTGAGCGTCCCCGAGACGGATGCTGACGACCTCGCCGACTGGTTCGTGTCGCAGTGCAACGCGGGCAACCTCGTCGACTATCTGTCGACGTTCGACCTCACAACCGCCGTGATGCAGACCGACGACGCCCTCGAGCGTGTCGCGCGCGAGTTCGTGCATGACCTCGCAGACGACGGCGTCGTGTACGGCGAGGTGCGGTGGGCGCCCGAGCAGCACCTGGCGCGTGGACTCAGTCTCGACGAGGCCGTCGAGGCCGTGCAGGCGGGACTCGAGGCGGGCGTTGCCGACATCGAGCGGCTGGGCCGCAGCATCCGTGTGGGTCAGCTTGTCACCGCCATGCGGCACGCCGACCGCGGTCTCGAGATCGCCCAGCTCGCGGTGCGCCATCGCGACAACGGCGTCGTCGGTTTTGACATCGCCGGTGCCGAGGCAGGATTTCTGCCCAGCAGGCATCGCCTCGCGTTCGACTACCTCGCGCAGAACCACCTGCCGGTCACCGTGCATGCGGGCGAGGCTGATGGGCTGGCGTCGATTCAGAGCGCGCTCGTCGACGGTCGCGCCCTGCGGCTGGGGCACGGCGTGCGCCTCGCCGAAGAGATCGAATCGGTGCGCAGCGACGACGAGAACACGTACGTGTCGCTCGGCAGACTCGCGGAATGGGTGAAAGACCGCGAGATCGCGCTCGAACTCAGCCCGTCCTCGAACCTGCAGACCGGAGCCATCGACCAGTGGGGCACAGAGATCGCCGACCACCCCTTCGACGTGCTGTACCAGCTGGGCTTCTGCGTCACGGTCAACCCTGACAACCGCACGCAGTCGGGCACGACTCTCACGCGCGAGCTCGCGCTTCTCGCCGACGCATTCTCGTACGATCTGGCCGACATCGAGACGTTCCAGCTCAACGCTGCGCAGTCCGCGTTCTTGCCGCTCGAAGACCGAGAAGACCTTGTGGACGTCATCAGTCAGGGCTTTGAAGACGCCGAGAGTTACGGCGCGTGACCTTGCCGGTCAGGGGTCTCCCATAAAATGGATGCTGTTGGGAGCGCCCACCCGATAATCGGGTGCGTGCGTCACGAGCCCACGCTGAGCTTCTGAGAGTGCCGATGTCGTTGCCACCGCTTCCTGATTCCGCCCTGACCCTTGGTGCGACGGCGCGAGACTGGAAGCACGCGGTGACGCTTGCCGGCCGAGCCCTCGAGGCGAGCGGTGCCGTCACGGCCGAGTATGCCAAGCGCATGGTGCGGGTGGTCGAGGAGTTCGGCGCGTACATCGTGATCGCGCCAGGACTCGCTCTCGCTCACGCGCGGCCAGGGCCCGACGTGCACACCGAAGGTCTTTCTGTCGTGACACTCGCGGAACCGATCGCCTTCGGTCACCCGCACAACGACCCGGTATCGGTGGTGATCGGGCTTGCCGTGCGCACGCCAGAAGAGCACGTCGCCGGCGTCGCCGCGCTCGCGAACGCGTTCAACGACGCGTCGACGATCGAGCGGCTGACGCGCGCGACAACGGCAGACGAGGTGCGGAGCATTCTGAGCATCGCCGAGGAGGTCACGTCGTGAAGCGCATTGTGACGCTGTGCGGAGTCGGCGTCGGCACGTCGGGCATTCTCAAGGTGAACGCCGAGCGCGTGCTTGCTCGGCTCGGCATTGAGGCGTCGGTGACGGCGACCGACGTCGAGCATGTGCAGGCGGATGCTGCCGACGCCCAAGTGATTCTGACGTCACCCGAACTCGTGCAGCACATCGGGCGCACGTTTGCCGACATCGTCGAGATCAACAGCTACGTCGACCTTGATGAGATCGAGCGCAAGCTCGACGAGGCCCTCGGCTAACGCTCGGCGACCCGCGTCGAGAACGCGTCGAGGTCGTCGCGGATGCTGGCGAGCACAGCGCGCGCCTTCTCACTCTGATCCGCAGGACCAGTGACGTCGATGTAGTACTTGAGCTTCGGCTCCGTACCGCTCGGTCGCGCCATCACACGTGATCCGTCGGCGAGCGTGAAGCGCAGCGCATCGGTCGCCGGGAGGTCGCTCGATCCGTCGCGCAGATCGTCGACCTGCGTCACCTCCACGCCGCCGAGTGTCGTCGGCGCGTTGTCGCGCAGCTCCGCCATGAGCGCGGCGATGAGCGACAGATCGGTCACGCGCACCGACAGCTGGTCGCTTGCGAAGAACCCGAACGTCTCGGTGAAGCCGTCGAGCATCTGCGCGACGGTGACGCCCTCTCGCTTCGCCTCGGCGGCCATCGCGAGAAACGCAACGCCCGCCGAGATGCCGTCCTTGTCTTTGACAGCATCCGGATTCACGAGATAGCCGATGGCCTCCTCATACCCGAACACGAGCCCGGGAACGCGCGACACCCACTTGAAGCCCGTGAGTGTCTCGACGAAGTTCAGCCCGTACTCCTTCGCCACGGCGCCAAGCGCGGGCGACGACACGATCGTGCACGCGAGCGTCGCGCCGGACACATCGGTCGCTGCAGCGGCGCGGGCAGCGTTCCAGCCGAGCAGCCACCCCACCTCGTTGCCCGTGAGCTGGCGGTAGCCCTCGGCGCTCTCGGCGTCGGGAATCGCGATCGACATGCGGTCGGCGTCGGGGTCGTTCGCGATGATCAGGTCGGCTCCGACCTCGCGCGCGAGCGCGAACGACAGGTCCAGTGCTCCGGGCTCCTCGGGGTTGGGAAAGGACACGGTCGGAAACTCGGCGTCGGGCTCCTGCTGCTCGGCCACCGAGGCGATGCCGGAGTAACCGCTCGATTCGATGACGCGCGAGAACGTCTCCCAGCCGACGCCGTGCATTGCCGTGTACACGACGCTGAGCTGTTCGGCGTCGCGGGGAAGCAGCGCCGACGTGGCAGCCACGTACGCGTCGACGACGGACTCGTCGGCGACCTCGAACGACGTGCTGCGCGGCAACTCGAGAACGTTCTCGTCGCGCGCGACCCGCTCGATCTGCTCGGCGATGTCGCCGTCGGTCGGCGGCACGATCTGCGAGCCGTCGTCGGCGCCGCCGAGGTACACCTTGTAGCCGTTGTCTTTCGGCGGGTTGTGGCTTGCCGTCACCATGACACCGGCGGATGCTGCGAGGTGACGCACCGCGAAGGCGAGAACGGGGGTCGGCAGCAGTCGCGGCAGAAGAACCGCGCGCACACCGGCTCCCGCCATGATTTCTGCCGTGTCGCGCGCGAACACGTCGGAGTTCGTGCGGCCGTCGTAGCCGATCACGACAGACGGTGCGTGCTCGCGCGCGCGGAGGTACGCTGCGAGGCCGGCGGCGGCCTGCGACACGAGAACGCGGTTCATGCGCGCTGATCCGGCGCCGATGCGCCCGCGGAGCCCCGCCGTGCCGAACGAGAGGCGCGTGTCGAACCGCGCGTGAAGCTCGTCGAGGGCGATCTCGCTGCCCGCGGCAGCATCCCGAATCAATGTGTCGAGCTCGACACGCGTCGTCTCGTCTGGGTCTTGCGCGAGCCAGGCGGATGCTGTGTCGATGATGGGGTCGTGCGTGTTCTCTGTCATCACAGCTCCGCGACGATTCGGGCCAGAAGCGAGCTGATCTCGGCCTCGGCGGCGCGCCCGGCCTCGATCACCTCTTCGTGGCTCAGCGGCGTCGCCTGAATGCCGGCGGCGAGGTTGGTGATGAGCGACATGCCGAGCACTTCCATGCCGGCCTGACGCGCGGCGATGGCCTCGAGCGCTGTCGACATGCCCACGATGTGGCCGCCGAGGGTCTTGGCCATCTGCACCTCTGCGGGCGTCTCGTAGTGCGGGCCGCGGAACTGGCAGTAGACGCCCTCATCGAGCGAGGGGTCGATGCTGTGCGCGATGTCGCGAAGGCGCTGCGAGTAGAGGCCGGTGAGGTCGACGAAGGTCGCACCCTCGAGAGGCGAGTCCGACGTGAGGTTGATGTGGTCGTTGATGAGCACGGGAGTGCCGGGCTTCCAGTGCTCTTTGATGCCGCCGGCGCCGTTTGTGAGGATCATCGTGGTCGCGCCGGTCGCTGCTGCCGTGCGCACGGAGTGCACGACGCGGCGAACGCCGTGACCTTCGTAGTAGTGGGTGCGGGCGCCGATGACGAGCGCGCGCTTGCCGTTGGGAAGCAGAATAGAGCGGATCGTACCGACGTGGCCCTCAAGAGCGGGCTTCGAGAATCCCGTGATCGCTGTCGCGGGGACGGTGGCCGTCGTCTCTCCGATGAGATCGGCGGCCTTGCTCCAGCCGGAACCGAGCGTCAGGGCGATGTCGTGGTGGTCAACGCCGGTTTCGCGGGCGATGTCGTCTGCCGCGAGCTGTGCGATCTCGAACGGGTCGCCCGTTGCAGCATCCAGCGGGTTTGTGTGCGTCTCTGGCATCCACCCAGTCTAAGCCGTGCAGATAGACTCGGGTATATGGCGTATGAGTTCGAACGCAAGCAGCGAATCGCTGTTGTCGGCGGTGGCCCAGGGGGCTACGAAGCAGCACTCGCCGGAGCACAGCTCGGCGCAGAAGTGACCCTGATCGAGAGGGCCGGAGTCGGCGGATCCGCGGTGATCACCGACGTCGTTCCCTCGAAGGGCCTCATCGCGACGGCCGAGGCGGCGAAGTCGATCAGCGGGGCGTCGGACCTCGGCGTTCAGTTCTTTGCGCGCCACGACACGACGGGCAAGCCGATTCGCCCTGAAGTGACGGTCAACCTCTCTGCCGTGAACAAGCGGCTCACGTCGCTGGCGCGGCAGCAGTCGGAAGACATGCGCGCGAACCTCGTGCACGCGGGTGTGAGCATCGTGCAGGGCGAGGGGCGCCTTGACGGCGACAATGCCGTGATCGTCTCGACGAAGCAGGGAGGCACGGACTTCGACCGCGTCGAGGCCGACACGATCGTCGTCTCGGTGGGTGCGTCGCCGCGCGAATTGCCCGCCGCGAAGCCCGATGGGGAGAGGATCCTCACCTGGACGCAGCTGTACGAGCTCGACAGCATCCCCGAGCATCTGATCGTCGTCGGATCGGGTGTGACCGGCGCCGAATTCGCGTCGGCGTACTGCGTGCTGGGGGCGAAGGTGACGCTGATCTCCAGCCGGGATCGCGTGCTGCCTGGCGAGGACATCGACGCAGCCAACGTGATTGAGCGCGTCTTCAAGCGCGACGGCATGCATGTGCTCAACAAGTCGCGCGCCGAGAAAGTGGAGCGCACAGAGAACGGCGTCGTCGCGACGCTCACAGACGGGCGCACAGTCGAGGGCAGCCACTGCCTCATGGCGGTCGGCTCGGTGCCGAACACGCAGAACGTCGGACTTGAAGAGGCGGGCGTTCAGCTGACCGAGTCGGGGCACATTCGCGTCAATCGCGTCTCGCGCACGTCGATCCCGAACATCTACGCGGTCGGGGACTGCACGGCAGAGATACCGCTCGCCTCTGTTGCATCGATGTCGGGTCGCACGGCCGTGTTCCACGCGATGGGCGACGTCGTGAACCCGATCGAGGTGCGCAACGTCACGTCGAACATCTTTACGCAGCCCGAGATCGCGACCGTCGGCTGGAGTCAGCGCGAGATCGAAGAGGGAATCGCGCAGGGAACGATCTACAAGCTCCCGTTGACGGCGAACCCGCGGGCGAAGATGATCGGCGTGCGCGATGGCTTCGTCAAGCTGTTCGCTCGCGAAGGGTCGGGCACCGTGATCGGCGGCGTGATTGTCGCGCCGCGCGCCTCGGAGCTGATCTTCCCGCTGGCGCTCGCCGTCGAGCACCGGCTCACGGTCGATGAGGTCGCGAGTGCGTATACGGTGTACCCGTCGCTCACGGGGTCCATTTCGGATGCTGCTCGCGCGATGCACATCGTGCTCTGACGCGCGTCAGGCTGGCAGCATCCGCGGGCCTTCACAGGGCAAGCCCGCGCTCGTGAGGGTTTCGCGGAGCCGCTGTGGGTCGTCGAGATCGCGTTTCTCCCAGCGCGAGAAGGCGTCGACGTTGCGGCGAATGGCGTCTTCGCGCCGCTTCTCTGCCACGACGATCTGGTCTGCTGTGCGGCCGTTTTGATAGCGGGGCGACAGGTACTTTCCCCTGCCGTCGAACTCGCCCCAGTGCCGGTACTTCTTCCACCAGAAATCTGCGCGGTAGGTCTTGCCGTCACAGTTCATACTGAACTGCAATTGGGGCGGCGGAAAGCCAAGCTGATGAATGAGCACCCGGCTTCGGGACTCTTGCACTGAATCTGAGCGATCTGTTGAGAACTCAAGCGCTTTGAGCGCTCTCGGGCGCCCTGGCAGATTGCGGCCAGATTCAAATGCCTCTGTGAGCTCGGCGATGCTCGCGAGGGGGCGCCGGCGAGAGCGCACGCTGTCGAGCATCGCAACCGCGTCGGTGAACGGCAGCTGGCACGCAAGGTCGTATGCAGTTCGAGGCACCGTCGTAACGGAGATTCCGTCGACGATCGTGGTCTCTTCTGCACTGAGCGGCGCACGGTGCCGGACGACAGCTCCCTCTGAGCGCCCGCCGCGCTTGCTTTCACGGCACTCCGTGACGTGCACCTTGTCGGGCCAGGGGCCGAGGAGAGAGAAGACGTGAACGCCTGCGGCCGAGTAGTGCGAGAAGGTGGGCGACTTCAGTCGTCTCTGCTGCGCGTGCACGCGGAGCGTGTGCTTGAGCTCTGGAAAGGCGGGGGCCCAGATAGCGCTCGGTGCGTAGACGCCCGGCGCAACCTTCACGATCTCACCGCTCTTCACACGGCGGGTGATCTCGTTGAGGGAACCGCCGGCGGCAACGTAGTCGGCGCGGCGTATGAGCTTCGGCTCTGATTCTTCTCGGTTCACACCGTGATTCTTGCGCGTCCTCGCCACGCGAGCCCTCCGACGCCAGCAGATTGTGGACGACCGCGGCGCTTGCCAGCATGGGGACGGAGAATGCGCCAAGAACGTGTCGGTGGAGAGGTAACGTTACCTCTCCACCGACACGTTCTTGGCGCTAAAAGAGAGAGCGGGGCGGGGGCCGCTGGGAGGAGACGAGAGGGGGAAGGGTTAGGCGTCGACGATTGAGAGCAGGCGGTGGCCCGAAGAGACGGTCTGGCCGACCGGTGCGTTGATGTCGGAGACCACACCGTCACGAGGGGCAGCGATCGGCTGCTCCATCTTCATCGCCTCAAGCACGAGCAGCAGATCGCCCTTGACAACCTTCTGCCCTTCCTCGGCGACGACCTTCACGATCGTTGCCTGCATGGGCGCCGCAATGTCGTTGCTGCTCGACGTCGACGTCGCTCGCGCATGACCGCCGCGCTTCGGAGCCGCCGGAGCGACACGCTGCGTCCCGGCCGAGGTCGGCAGAATGCGCGACGGCAGGCTCACCTCCAAGCGCTTGCCCGAGACCTCGACGACGACACTGTGGCGTTCGTCGATCGGCTTCGGATCGCCGAGCTCGCCGTCCCACGGCTCGATGTCGTTGTCGAACTCCGTCTCGATCCACCGCGTGTACACGCCGAACGTGCCGTCTTCAGCGGTGAAGGCCGGGTCGTTGACGATCTTGCGGTGGAACGGAAGCACCGTCGGCATGCCCGTGACCTCGAACTCCTCGAGAGCACGACGCGACCGCTCCAGCGCCTCGGCACGGTCTTTGCCCGACACAATGAGCTTGCCGAGCAGCGAATCGAACGCACCCGAGATCTCATCGCCCGTGGTCACACCCGAATCCAGACGGATGCCGGGGCCGCCGAACGTGCGGAATTCATGGATCGGGCCCGGCTGCGGCAGGAAGTTGCGGCCCGCGTCTTCGCCGTTGATGCGGAACTCGAACGAGTGACCGGTCGGCTCCGGGTCGTCGTAGTCGAGCTCGCCGCCCTCGGCGATGCGGAACTGCTCGCGCACGAGGTCGATGCCCGTGACCTCCTCGGAGACCGGGTGCTCGACCTGCAGTCGAGTATTGACCTCGAGGAACGACACGGTTCCGTCTTTGCCAATGAGGAACTCGCATGTTCCCGCGCCGACGTAGCCGACCTCGGCGAGGATCGCCTTCGAGGATTCGTAGAGCTTGGCCGTCTGCGCATCGGTGAGGAACGGTGCCGGCGCCTCTTCGACGAGCTTCTGGTGGCGGCGCTGCAGCGAGCAGTCACGCGTCGAGATCACGACAACGTTTCCGGCAGCATCCGCCAGGCATTGGGTCTCAACGTGACGTGGCTCGTCGAGGTACTTCTCGACGAAGCACTCGCCGCGGCCGAACGCTGCGACGGCCTCGCGCGTGGCCGACTCGAACTGCTCGGCGACCTCGTCACGGGTGCGCGCAACCTTGAGGCCGCGGCCGCCGCCGCCGAACGCCGCCTTGATGGCGACAGGCAGGCCGTGTTCGTCGACGAACTCGAGCACTTCGTCAGCGCCGCTGACAGGGTTGAGGGTTCCGGGAGCGAGCGGTGCGCCCACTTTCTCGGCGACGTGGCGAGCGGTGACCTTGTCGCCCAGCTTCTCGATCGCATCCGGGGAGGGGCCGATCCACGTGAGCCCCGCGTCGATGACGGCGCGAGCGAAGTCGGCGTTCTCGGCCAGGAAGCCGTAGCCGGGGTGCACGGCGTCAGCGCCGGACCGCCGGGCGACCGACAGCAGCTTGTCGATCACGAGGTAGGTGTCGGCGCTCGTGGTGCCGCCGAGCGCGTAGGCCTCGTCGGCGAGCTTGACGTGCAACGCATCGCGATCCTGATCGGCGTACACCGCGACCGATGAACGGCCCGAGTCACGAGCAGCGCGAATGATGCGGACAGCGATCTCGCCGCGATTGGCGATCAGAACCTTCGTTATTCGTGGCACAGTTCCCTAGCCTAAACCGACCGAGGCTCGAGAAATTGGGTGACCTCCACAAAAATGCTCGAACAACAGTAGCTGTGGCCGACAAAACCCGTCAGACGGGCTCGAGGTTCTCGACCATCCTCTGCAAAGTGGCGATCGTGCGCTCGTACTCGCCCTCGGGCAGTCCGCGCACCGTGAGCTCGCGCGTCACCTGAACCTCGCGGGCAAGGTCGTCGAAGGTGCGTCGTCCCGCGTCTGTGAGCTCGTACACGTCGTCGTTCACGGCGACGAGGCCGCGCTGCTTCAGTGGGTCGAGGTGCTGCTCTGCGCTTTCGCTCGTGTCGAGGAACGGGGCAACAGCTTCCGTGAGGGCGTTGGACGTGGCGGGGCGGCGGGCGAGCGTGTTCAGCAGCTGCCACTGTCGCCGGGAGATGTCGCGAATGCCGAGCGTGCGCTCGAAACGTTCGTCGAGAAGACGGTCGAGAGTGCGCAGGAGCAGTCCGATCGGTGGACGGGCTGGCCGATCGAAAGTAGTTGTATGCATACAACTGTTGTAATTCGACAGCGTCCAGTTGTCAATATGCAACTGTTGTATGCTCACGGTCATGTCGACTGACGCATCGCAGCAAGCAATCGAGCGAGCGCTCGTGCGCATCAGGCGCGCGCAGCAGGCGCGAAGGCTGTACCGAAACGCAGCCGGGGACGATCGAGCGACATCGGCGGACGCGGCGCGGTTTCGCTACCTCGACGCCCTCGACGATGCCGACGACGGCCGCGCCATTTCAGAGATTGCGCGTGCCATCGACGTCGATCGCCCGCGGGCCAGTCGTCTGACACGAGAGCTCCTCGACGCCGGCCTCATCGAGCGCGAATCCCGTCCGGGTGACTCGCGGTACGCGCGCATCCGGCTCACGGCGCGCGGCCGCGAGGTCGTGAACGAGGTTCGCGCAACACGCACGGCGGCCGTCGCTCACGCGCTCGCCGAGTTCACGGAGCAGGAGGCGCGCACGTTCGCCGAGCTTCTCGAGCGATTCGTCGCGGCGTGGCCCGCGCGCGACGCAGAAGGCGAGTGACGGACGCCCGAGCGTGATCAAGAAAGCCGGTTACGCGGACGCTCGGGCGCGGCACAGAGTGCGGCTGACGGGCGAGGCACCGAGCGCGGCTGACGAGGACGCCAGCGCGGAGCGCGCGTGATGCCCGGCACCTGAACGCTCCGGGCGAGAACTCAGGCCGAGTCGGCTGCGCCCGCCGCTGACCCCCACAGCTGCGTCCACTCGTATCCGAGCTCGCGCACAAGCCGTCGCAGCGCCGGAATCGACAGCCCGACGACCGTTGAGGGATCACCTGACACGGAGTCGATGAACGCCGACCCGAGGCTGTCGATCGTGAACGCACCGGCGACGAGCAGGGGTTCGCCGCTGGCAATGTAGGCGCGGATCTCGGCGTCGGTCATATCGGCGGTGAACGAGACATCGGATGCTGCGACGCTGTGTGCCGCAGCATCCGTCGCCAGATCGATGAGCCAGTGCCCCGAGAAGAGCGTTCCGGTGCGGCCGCGCTGCAGCTTCCAGCGGCGCAGCGCCTCGTCGGGAGTGTGCGGTTTGCCGTAGATCGTGCCGTCGAGAACGAACACCGAGTCGCCGCCGAACACCAGGCCCGCGGTCTCGCCGCGCTCGCGCAGCAGCGCAGCTCCCGCCTCGGCCTTGGCACGGGCGAGCAGCTCGACGGTTTGCGCGGGGGTGAGGGGAGCGCCGCTCTCGCGCTCGGCGTCGGCGACGGCAGCATCCTCGTCGACCTCTGGCGCGAAGGCCCGCGCGTCGATGCCGGCCTGGGCCAGCAGCATCCGTCGTGCCGGTGATGTCGAAGCCAGGTGAAAGACGGGCATGGGGTCCTCTCAGGGGGAGCGGCGCTGGTTGTGACATGCTCGAAAGCATGCCAACGTCAGCGCCGGAACAGCCCATCGAGCTCGACATCACCAACGTAGCGCACGGCGGCGTCTTCATCGCCCGCCACGAGGGCCGCGTCGTGTTCGTGAGCGACGCGATCCCGGGTGAGAAGGTGCTGGCACGCGTGACGGATGCTCGCAAGAAGAAGTTCTGGCGCGCCGAGACCCTCGAGGTGCTCGAGCCCTCGGAGCATCGGCGTGAGCACGTGTGGCGCGAGGCATCGATCGAGCGGGACCCCGCCGAGCGCGCGGGCGGCGCCGAGTTCGGGCACATTGAGCTGGCGCACCAGCGCGCCCTCAAGCACCGGGTGCTGAGTGAGGCGTTCGAGAAGTTCGCCGGGGCAGCGGCGCCCGCATTCGAGGTGGAGCCGGTCGCAGGCGACGATGAGCGCGGCGGCCTCGGCTGGCGCACGCGGGTGCGGCTGCACGTCGACGCCGAGGGGCGCATGGGCCCGTACGCGTCGCGCTCGCACACCGTCGTGCCCGTCGAATCGCTGCCGCTCGCGACTCCACGTCTCGCGGAGCTGATCGAGCTCGACGCGCTCGTCGAGGGCGCAGCATCCATCGACCTCATCGATCCAAGCGGCTCAGAGCCCCTGCTCTGCGTCGGCAGCGACGACCTCGCCGCCGCGGGAACCGTGACCGAGCGCGTGGGCGACCGGGAGTTCACCGTCGCCGCGGGAGGGTTCTGGCAGGTGCACCGCGGGGCGGCCGCGACGCTCACCGAGGCCGTGCAGTCGGCGATTGACGGCGCGCTGCTCGACCCGCGCGCCGAGAACCTCGACCTCTATGGCGGCGTCGGCCTGCTCACGGCGGCCGTGCACGACCGGTTCGGTGAGTCGGTGCGCATGACGACGGTCGAATCGGATGCTGCCGCCACACGACACGCGCGGCGCAATCTCACGTCGGGCGAGGCTGTGACGGCGCGCGTCGACCGGTACCTCGCCGGACTGCTCGACCGCCACACCGCTGTTGAGCAGCGCGCGTTCCGCGATGCCACAGTTGTTCTCGATCCGCCGCGCTCGGGAGCGGGCACCGAGGTCACGGCGCAGCTGGCGCAACTCGCGCCCGCGCAGATCGTGTACGTCGCGTGCGATCCCGTTGCCCTGGCGCGCGACGCCGGCGCCTTCGCAGCATCCGGATACCGCCTGACGAGCCTGCGCGCGTTCGATCTCTTTCCGCACACGCACCACGTGGAGGCCGTCGCGTCGTTTGAGCGCGACTGACATCACCTGACCGTCTGCCGCGAGCCTGCTGACTTTGCCGATACGATGAGTGCCATGGTGACTGTGGCGATCATTGACGATCACGAGTCGGTGCGGCTGGGACTTCAGGCGGCGTGCACGGGCGCGGGCCATAGCGTCGCCATGAGCGTGTCGAGCGTCGCCGAGTTTCTCGCCACCGCGCAGGAGTCACCCGCGGGTTCACCTCCCATCGACATCGTCGTTCTCGACCTGTCGCTCGGAGACGGCACTGACGTGCCCACGAACGTCACTCGCGTGCACGAGACGGGCGCGGCCGTGCTCATCCACAGCATTGCCGACCGCATGTCGCTCGTGCGGCAGGCACTCGCCGCGGGGGCGGCCGGAGTGATTCCGAAGTCGTCGCCCACCGACGTCGTCATCTCCTCGATCGAGCAGGTGGCCTCGGGCGGAGTGCTCAACAACCTCGAGTGGGCGAGCGCGATCGAAGCAGATTCGGAGTTCGCGTCGGTGCAGCTCGGCCGCCGCGAGCGCGACGTGCTGCACCTCTACGCGTCTGGGCTGCCCATGAAGCAGGTGGCGACGCAGCTCGGCGTCGCCCCCTCGACGGTGAAGCAGCATCTCGACAGAATCCGCAAGAAATATGTCGAGGTCGGTCGCCCAGCGCCGACGAAGGTCGATCTGCTGCGGCGCGCCGTTGAAGACGGCATCCTTCCCGAGCTCAATCCGGGCGGAACGGATGCCGGCTGACGACGCTCCGGTGCTCGCAACATTCGAGGCGGGCAGACGACGCTCGCGCGTCTTCACGAGCACTCGCGTCGAGAACATGATCGGCCTCGCCCTCGCGATCGCCGTTCTGGTGTTCGGCGCGCAGGCACTGCTGTTCGCGACGATGTCTCCCGCGCCGCAGCCGCTCCCGTCTCTGCGGCGCGCCGTGGGCGGTGACGTCGAGATCAGCACTCTCGTTGCCGGCGTGCTGTTCGCCGCGCTCGCCGCTGTCGCGCTCGCGGGCCTGCTGCGGCACGGCGTACGCATTGCGGGAGGGGCCTTCGCCCTGCTCTACCTCGCCACGCTCATCGCCTGGCCCATGTACACCGGCTTCGTGTTCGGCGGCCAGCCCGAAGAGCCGTGGATCTGGTACCTGCTCACGGTCGCCACCGCATGCGCCGCCGTCGCGTTTCCGCAAGCGTGGGCCGTCGCCTACACGATCGGCGTGCCGATTCTGTACGGACTCGTGCGCTCGCTCGGGCCGTCGGGCTTCATGCGGCTGCAGATCGGCATTCTCGACGCCATCTACGGAATCGTGTTCGGCATGGTCATCGTGATGCTCGCGGTGATGTTCCGTCAGACGGCCCAGCGCGTGGATGCTGCGCGAGACGCCGCTCTCGTGCGCTACGACCGTGCCGTGCGCGCGCACGCGATCGAGGCGGAGCGCGTCGAAGTCGATGCGCTCGTGCACGACAACGTGCTTGCCGCGCTGCAGGCCGCCGAACGCGCGACGGGCGCGGAACGGGAACGCGCGGCCGTGCAGATCTCGCAGCACGCGCTCACGGAACTGCGCGAGGCGGGCATCGACCCGGGTGACGACGAATCGTCGGTCACGTTGCGCGAGATGGCCGGGCGGCTCAGCATCGCCGCCCGCATGATGGAGCACGAGTTCACCGTCGAGAGCACGGCCGCCGCCGGAGCTGTCGTGCCGCAGAGCGTGGCCAATGCCATGGGACTCGCCGCCGTGCAGGCCATGGTCAACAGCGCAGAGCACGCCGACGGCCCCGATGCCGACACGGCGCTCGGCTCACGCGTGACGCGCCGCGTTGTCGTGTCGAATGCTCCGAGCACGGCGACCATCGAGGTCATCGACGACGGGGTCGGATTCGACGTCGACGGCGTTCCCACCGACCGCCTCGGCGTGCGCGTCTCGATCGTCGAGCGCATGGCGGCGGTCGGCGGCTCCGCACACGTGCGCTCGGTGCTCGGAGACGGCACGAGCGTTGTGCTGACGTGGTCGACCGAGGAGGAGCGCGCGTGAACAGCATCCCTCGGTCGACCCTCATCACGCTCGCCGCAGTGTTCTCGGCTTACCACGTCGCGCGCGGACTGCTCACCCTCGGCACGGCCACGCACGCCGCCCCGATCATCGTCGCGCTCGCCGTGTACGCGGTGGTCACGGTTCTCGTTCTCGCGCCGTTCGGCGGCCGCGGCATGCCCACGTGGGCGGCGGCGCTCGCGTTCTCGTGCGCGGTCGTGGTGACGCTGCTCGTGACGAGCCAGCTCGACGCGCACGCCGACAACGGCTACGCGACGTGGCACACGAACGCCGTCGGCACGCTCATGGTCATCATCGTGGTGCGCGGCCACAAGCTCATGGCCGCGGCGGGAACGCTGTTTCTCATCGTGTACTCCGTCGCGTGGTGCGGGCTCATGGGATCGGCGCAGATCGGCGTCACGGGAGCGGTCGCGTGGGTCGTACTCGCCTACGTCATGACGGGCGCTCTGCAGAAGGCAGAAGCCGGCGCGACGCAGCTGGTCGAGGCCGAGCGCGAGGCCGTGCGCTGGGAGGCGGCGCAGCACGCCCACCGATCAGAGCGCCGCGAGCGCCTCGAGACGGCGAGCCGCATCGCCGGGCCCCTGCTGCGCGATGTGGTTCTGGCGCAGGGCAGGTTGACGGATGCTGAGAGAGATCAGGCCCGTCTGATTGAAGCGCGGCTGCGCGACGATATTCGCGGCCGGGCTCTCGCGAACGACCGGGTGCGTGATGCAGCGCTCGCTGCGCGCCGCCGCGGCATCATCGTGCAGCTGCTCGACGAGGGCACGATCGACGATCTCGACGCGACCGAGAGGCAGCGTGTGCTCGATCGCGTTGCCGCCGCGATCGACGCCGCCGAGACCGAGCGCCTCATCGTGCGCACGGCGCCAGAGCACTCCGACGTCGCTGTGACGATCGTCGGCGTCAGTTCGCCTCCGCCCGGCAGCGACGACACCGAAGACGACGTCGACGTGTGGCTGGAGATTCCGCGGCAGGAGCGGGGCTGACAGCATCCGTCATGCGACTGCAGACATGGATAAGGGGGACCGGCTCCCTAATTCCGGTCCCCCTCAAGCCCCGGATGACAACGACAACCCGAATATCGTTCTCATCCGCCCCCAAACCAGAAACCCATTCCCTAGGTGGGTAACTGGCTCATGGTGAAACTCTGAGAGTGCCACCTAGCAATATCTATTGTTGTGGGGTTGGGCGGCCGACGCTAGTCGGCACTTTGGGGGACAAGCGTCCCCCAACTGCCGGAGCCGAAACTCCGCAGGCAGTACGGCATATTATGCCGTAAAGTTGCGCCACCGCCCGGGACCCGGAGTCAGGGGGTGTCGCATGGGACGCTGCGACCGCGACCACTCGCTCGGCGTCGCCTCACCGTTGGCGAGACCCGACTCGCGCACCTCGGCGACAGCCGATGCGAGCACGGCGCTGACGGCGGCGATCTCTTCTTCTGTGGGGTTGCCGCGCACAATGCGCAGTGCGTTTTCTGGGTGTGCCTCTTCGCCGTCGGTGACGGGAGCAGCGTGTCGTCCGGGGTTCATCACAGGGGAATGTTTCCGTGCTTCTTGGGCGGAACCTGGGCCCGCTTGCCCTTGAGTGAACGCAGCGCCTTGGCAATGGAGACGCGCGTCGCGGCCGGTTCGATCACGCCGTCGAGCTCGCCGCGCTCGGCCGCGAGGAAGGGGCTCGTGACGCTGTACGTGTACTCGGTGGTGAGCTTGGCGCGCACGGCGGCCACGTCTTCGCCGTTCTCCTCTGCCTTCTTGATCTCGTTGCGATAGAGGATGTTGATCGCGCCCTGGCCGCCCATGACGGCGATCTCGGCGGTCGGCCACGCGAGGTTGATGTCGGCGCCGAGCTGCTTCGAGCCCATCACGATGTAGGCGCCGCCATATGCCTTGCGCAGAATCACCGTGACAAGCGGAACCGTCGCCTCGGCGTAGGCGTACAGCAGCTTCGCGCCGCGGCGGATGACGCCGTCCCACTCCTGGTCGGTGCCGGGCAGGTAGCCGGGAACGTCGACGAGCGTGAGGATCGGAATCGAGAACGCGTCGCAGAAGCGCACGAACCGGCTGGCCTTCTCGCCGGCATCGATGTTGAGCGTGCCCGCCATCGTGTTCGGCTGGTTCGCGATGATGCCGACCGACGTTCCCTCGATGCGTGCGAAGCCGATCACGATGTTCGGCGCGAACAGCGGCTGCACCTCGAGAAACTCCTCGTCGTCGACGAGCTTCTCAATGACCGTGACAACGTCGTACGGCTGGTTGGGGGAGTCCGGAATCACGGTGTTGAGCTTGCGATCAGCATCCGTCGTCTCGAAATCGAAGTCGGTCGAGTACGACGGAGGGTCGGAGAGGTTGTTGTCTGGGAGGTACCCGATGAGGTTGCGCGCGTAGTCGAGCGCGTCGTCTTCGTCGCTCGCGAGGTAGTGCGCGACGCCCGAGCGCGTGTTGTGTGCGAGGGCGCCGCCGAGTTCTTCCATGCCGACGTCTTCGCCCGTGACCGTCTTGATGACGTCGGGGCCGGTCACGAACATCTGGCTCGTCTTGTCGACCATGATCACGAAGTCGGTGAGCGCGGGGGAGTAGACGGCGCCGCCCGCTGCCGGTCCCATGACGATTGAGATCTGCGGAATCACGCCGGAGGCCGCCGTGTTGCGACGGAAGATCTCGCCGTACTTGCCGAGGGCCACGACGCCCTCTTGAATGCGCGCGCCACCAGAGTCGAGGATGCCGATGAGGGGAACGCCGCACTTGATGGCGTGGTCCATCACCTTGATGATCTTCTCGCCCGCCACTTCGCCGAGTGAGCCGCCGAAGATCGTGAAGTCCTGGGCGTAGACCGCCACCTGACGTCCGCCGATCGTGCCGGTTCCGGTGACGACCGAGTCGCCGTACGGCCGCTTGGCGTCCATGCCGAAGGCGTAGGTGCGGTGGCGAACGAACTCGTCGAGCTCGACGAAGCTTCCGTGGTCGAGCAGCTTCTCGATGCGCTCGCGAGCGGTCATCTTGCCCTTGGCGTGCTGCTTGACGATCGCGGCCTCGCCCGATGCGGTGACGGCCTCGTGATAGCGCAGTTTGAGGTCGGCGAGCTTTCCGGCTGTTGTCGTGATGTCGGGCTCGTTCGAGCTGTCGTGGTGAGTCACGACGTTCACTCTATCTCGGCCACCCGGCGTCATGCCGTTGGAGGGTTCTGACAAGCCGTTTCTGCTCTCTTGGTGGGTATCGACAGATCCGGATGCTGTTCGCCAGCGCCGCGCGACATATTCTTGACGTATGCCCACCCCCGAACTTTCCGCGAGTCTCGACGTGACGCAGCACATCACGTGGCTGCCCGAAGCCGGCTCGACGAACGCCGACCTGGTTGCGCGCGCGACTGCCGACCCCGATGCGTGGCCCGACTTCTCCGTGCTCGTGACCGACACGCAGCGCTCCGGCCGCGGGCGGCTCGACCGCGTGTGGTCGACGCCGCCGGGGTCCAGTCTCGCGACTTCGGTTCTGCTGCGCCCCAGCGTGCCGGCCGATCGGCTGGGCTGGATTCCGCTCATGGCCGGCCTCGCCATGACGAGAACCGTGCAGATGCTGCTCGCGGGAGCGGGCATGCGGGCGATCGACGCCACGCTCAAATGGCCCAACGACGTGCTCGTGCGAGGCCTGAAAGTCAGCGGCATTCTCAGCGAGCTCATTCCGGGTGACGAGCCCGCTGTCGTCGTCGGGGCGGGACTCAATACATCGATGACGCGCGACCAGCTGCCGGTGGACACGGCGACGTCGCTCGCGATCGAGTGTCGCCGCACCTACGCGCCCGATACGGTGCTGTCGCTGTATCTGAAGCAGCTGCGTGAGCTGTACGAGCCCTTCGCGGTGGCGGGCGACGCGCGCTCGAGCGGGCTTGTCTCGCAAGTGAGCGCTGCGTGCGAGACGCTCGGTCAGGCGGTGCGCGTGCAGCTGCCCGACGGCGACCTCGTGGGCGTCGCGCGCGGCATCGACGCTGACGGCCAGCTGCTGGTGCAGCCCGAGGGTGAGGCGACGTTGCGCAGCATTTCGGCGGGCGACGTCACGCACTTGCGGCCCCTCGCTGACGCCGAGCGCTAATTTCGGAGATTCGGCGGCCTCGTCAGACTCAGGCCAGCAAAAGACCTGGTCAGACGACATAGTCGCCGACATGCCTACGCACTTTTCCGAAATTGTGTGCCCCGAGCAAGCTCGATCAGGTGCGTCACTGCCTCGTAGACCGTCTCCCATTCGTGAATGGCCTGTGCGTACCCCACACGAAGAACGGGTAGGCGCTTGGAATGCGCGACGACCACCTTTGCCGTATCGCGACGTCGCTGCACAGCATCCGCGTGGAATCTATCGCCGTCAAGCTCAAGGCCGACGCAGTCATCGATCACCATGTCGAGATTGCCGAACCCGGCGAGCGGAACCTGAATCTTGACATCGTGTCCCAGCAAGACCAGTCGCACGCGAATGCGGCTCTCGAGTCCTGAGTCCGCGCTGCTGTCAACCAGCCTGGCGACGGGGCCGCGATTGAGCGGTACCGTCTTCGCGATGTTCGCCCACTCGGGTCTGCTGACGATGCCGTGATGCAATGCCGAGTCGACGCAGGCAACGGCGTGTTCGAGGGGCTGGCAGTGGACGGCCTGCCTCAGGGCATCCACGGGGCTCACGATCCAATCGAGGTCGTTCTGGTCCACCGTCGTCCAGTGGTGTCGTGCGGGCCGTCTCAGCATCGGGCGCGGCGACGCGCTGTCAATGGCGTCGGGGTGTCGCACGGCCTCGGTCGTCGTGCCGAGATCGAAGCGCAATGCGGCGGCGTGCCCTCGGCGGCCCATGGCGATGTGAGGGGCACGGTCATCGGCAGCCCAGAGTCCCCATCGCGCCAGTGCAGAAATACATCCCAGCCGGCCGCCGTGTCGCACGACAGCGAGCTGTTCGGCGTCGGCCGCGTGCGTGGCGACCCACCCGCGCTTGACGCGGATCAGCGAGCCAGAAGCAAGAGCTGCGTCCATCTGGCTGCGACTGACGCCCTTTTCTCGTAAGCGGGGAGTGCGCGCCACCTCGCCGAGCGATGACATTAGCGCGAGAATGTCCATGCCTTGAGGATCGTATGGATCAACGCATCAAGGATCGACTCAGCGCCTCTTTGTGGATAAGTGTTGGCGTTCGCCCGGCGGTGGACGAGGGAGGGGCACCCGTTGGCGCGTGAGAGAGGACCACAATTTCGGAAATCTGGGGAACCCTGGCCACACGAACCGCGAGATTCCGCGGCATTGCTGCGCAGAGGACCGCAGATTTCCGAATGGAGCGCACGTGACGCAGGCAGACCTGCAGGATTCGACGGACGGTCAACTCGCCTGTGCCGTCAGAAGATCGGCTGATGCGCTCAACGCCAGCATCAGCTCGTCAACACCGATCAGAGCAGTGCCATCACGGTTTCGGAGAACGTTAAGTGCCAGGGGGTCTCGTGAGGAACGAGAGCCGCTGCGAAGAACAGTGCTGTCGGTGTGTGATCGGCGTACGCTCTCTGCCATACGAGCGTCGAGTGAAAGGCACAGAGATGACGCACTACATGATCTCGTTTCCGAGCGCGGCCATGGACATTCCCGACGACGAGTTTCAGAGCGTCGTCGACGAGTCCCACGCAGTGATCGAAGAGGCGAAGAAGGCCGGTGTGTACGTGTTCGGCGGCGGTCTCGACGACAGCGTGGTGCCCGTGCGGGTCTCCGCCGACGGTACTGTCACGCCCGGCACGTATCCGCAGACTGCAGAGCTCGACGGCGGGTTCACGATCATCGACGTTGCCACCCGCGACGACGCCCTTGAGTGGGCGGCGAAGATCGCTGCGTCGTGCCGTTGCGCGCAAGAAGTGCGAGCCTTCGCGTTCGACCCGGCCTCGTAGAGCGGTGAACGCGAGCGGGACGTGAGAGCTCGCGGAAGGCTGGCGAGGTGACGGCTCGCGCGGAAGAGTGACACGGCGGGACGTGAGGGCTCGCGCGGAAGGCGGATGCGGCGGGAGGTGACGGCTCGCGCAGAAGAGTGGCCCGGCGGTACGTGAGAGCTCGCGGAAGGCTGGCGAGGTGACGGCTCGCAGGAGAGTGGCGCGGCGGGAGGTGACGGCTCGCGGAAGACTGGCGCGGCGGGAGGCGAAGGCTCGCAGCGAGGACTGGCGTGGCCCAGCGGGACGCTCACGGTGCCCCACTCAGCACCGACGGGCTCCGGTCTCGCGGCGGGCCGTCGGGAGTGCCGCTGAGCGCTCAAGGCAGCGGGTCCGGCGAGAACAGCGCGACGGGTCCGGCGAGAACAGCGCGACGGGTTCGCCGAGAACAGCGCGACGGGTTCGCCGAGAACAGCGCGACGGGTTCGGCGTGAACAGCGTGGCGGGGTTCGGCGTGCTCACACGAAAGTGCCTGCGCCATGCGGCACAATAGGTGCCATGGAGAACCGCACGGGAGAGCACGCCTCAGAACGCGTTGTCGCCCGCATGCATCGGCATGGCCGCATCCTGGTTCTGCCCGCCATCATTCTGATCGGCGTCGTCGGCGCCGTCGCGTATTTCTTCGGCTCATTCCGTGAGCAGTGGATCAACCTCGTCGTGCTGTTCTCGGGGATCGCCGCGATCGTGCTGTTCGTGCTGCTGCCGTACTTCACGTGGCTCAATCGCCGGTACACGCTCACGACGCGCCGCGTCATCGTGCGCCAGGGTTTCTTCGTGCGCACCCGCAACGAGCTGCTGCATTCGCGCGGCTACACCGTGACGATCAAGCGCGGCCCCCTGCAGGCGATGTCGCGCTCGGGTGACATTGTGCTGACGTCGGGAGTCGACAAGCCGATCGTGCTCAAAGACGTTCCCGGCGCGAATCAGGTGCAGAACGTTCTGCACGACCTCATCGAGCGCGCGCAGGGCCAGCTCGGATACGGCGGCTACGCTGCCGGCTCGGTGCTGCGCGACGAGACGTCGGTGCTCTGAGACGCAGCGCCCTGGCGTACAGCGCTCTGAGCAACAGGGCTTCCGTCCCCAGCACGTCCAGCAGCACCGCGAGCAAGATCAGAGACCGGATGCTGCGCCACAGCGCGCTTCGGCGAGAACACCCACCAGCGGTACAGCGCAAACCGGAACACAGCGCCGAGCGCCAGGCCGATCACGTTTGACGAGATGTTGTCGGCGAGAACGCTCGTGAATCCCAGAACGTAGTGCGACACCCACAGGCTGCCAATGCCGAAGCCCATGCCGGCAATGCTCACGATGAAGAACTCGCTCGCCTCGCGCACGGTGTTCGCCTGGCGGCTGTCGGCGAACGTCCAGAACCGGTTGCCCACCCAATTGGTGGCGATCGCGAGCACTGTGGAGACCGTCTTGGCGATGAGCGGGCCCGTCTCGATGTTCTCGGGCGCCAGAAGCGTCAGGCGCAGCGCATTGAAGACGACGATGTCGACAGCGAAACCCGCGGCGCCCACGAGTCCGAAGCGAACCAGCTGCCCCGCGAGCTCGCGGAGCCGAGCGCCGTGGTTGGTCATGCATCGTCCTTCATGCGAGAAGATAGAGGAGTTCGCAGTTTAGCGAGACGGGTTCCCGATCAACTGGGAATCGAGACAACATCACGCACGACAGGAGCGACACATGCCCGTAGTTGGTGTTATCGGCGCAGGTCAGCTGGCCCGCATGATGATTCCGCCCGCCATCAACCTGGGACTCGACATTCGCGTGCTGGCCGAGCAAGAGAACATGGCGGCGTCGCTCGCTGCGACGCAGGTGGGCGACTATCGCGACGTCGACACCGTGCTCGAGTTCGCGAAGACCGTCGACGTCATCACGTTCGACCACGAGCACGTTCCGCAGCCGGTGCTGCGCGCCCTCGTCGATGCTGGGCACGCCGTTCATCCCGGCCCCGACGCCCTGCGGTACGCGCAAGACAAGATCGACATGCGCGAGAAGCTCAGCGAGCTGGGGCTGCCCGTTCCCGATTGGGCGCGCGTCGAGACCGAAGACGACCTGCAAAAGTTCATCGCCGAGCACGGCGGCCGCGCGGTCGTGAAGACCCCGCGCGGCGGCTACGACGGCAAGGGCGTTCGCGTGGTCTCTGAGGCGCACGAGGTCACCGACTGGTTCACGGCGCTCAACGAAGATGGTCGCGGGGGAGCGCTGCTCGTCGAAGAACTCGTGGAGTTTCGCCGCGAGCTCGCGCAGCTCACCGCGCGTCGCCCCTCAGGACCGATCGCTGTGTGGCCCGTCGTCGAGACCGTGCAGAAGAACGGCGTGTGCGCCGAGGTCTTCGCGCCGGCACCGCAGTCGGCGGGGCGCGTTGCCGAGGTCGCCGCGCAGATCGCCGTCGACATCGCCGAGGGACTGGGCGTCACGGGCGTCTTCGCGGTCGAGCTGTTCGAGACGACAGACGACCGCCTGCTCGTCAACGAGCTCGCCATGCGCCCGCACAACTCCGGCCACTGGACGCAAGACGGATCGACCACCAGCCAGTTCGAGCAGCACCTGCGCGCGGTTCTCGATCTGCCGCTCGGCGCGACCGGGCTGCGCGACGAGGTTGCCGTCATGATCAACATTCTCGGCGGTCCCGCCGAGGGCACGGTCGCCGACCGATACCCGGCGGCGCTCGAGAAGCACCCGACCGTCAAGGTGCACAACTACGCCAAGCAGCCGCGTCCGGGGCGCAAGATCGGCCACATCAACGCGACGGGCGAGACCCTCGACGATGTCGTTTTCGAGGCGCGCGAGGCCGCTTCTCACTTTGAGTAAGGGGGCAGGATGCTGTCGCGCACGCTCGCGCGACAGCATCCTGAACCTGCGTGCGAAGACCCGCGGAACCGCGCGCTCACGCCCCTCACACGAGAGCGTGCCGCGCCACCTGCTGCTCGCGCGGCGCGAGCGCAATCGCGAAGAGCGTCGTGACGGGCATCGCGAGAATGAGACCCGCCGTGCCCACGAGCGTGCGCACGATCTCTTGTGCGACGCGCTCGGTCGTCAGCAGATCGAGAAGATTCTGCGGGTAGGTGTAGACGAGCAGAAGCATCATCATCGCCGAGCCGGCGTACGCGAACACGAGCGTGTAGATGCTCGACGCCACGTGGTCGCGGCCGATGCGCATGGCTGCGGTGAAGATCTGCCGCCGAGATGCGTGAGGGCTGAGCTCGCGCATCTCCCACACGGCAGACACTTGGGTGATGGTGATGTCGTTGAGCACGCCGAGCCCCGCGATCACGATGGTCGCCGAGACGACGGCGGACATGTTCACGTCGGGCGCGCTTGAAAACAGCATCCACCCCTCTTCGCTTCCCGTTCCCGTCAGGTGCGCCCAGTCGGTCGTGACCACCCCCGCGAGCGCCGTGAAGACGATGCCGAACAGGGCGCCGAACAACGCGGCGGTTGTGCGAATCGAGACGCCGTGCGCGAGATATAGCACGACGAGCATGATCGCGGTGGCACCGACGATGGCGACGAGGTTGGGCGGCCGGCCCGTGAGCATGGCCGGAAACACGTAGACCGCGAGAACGCCGATCGCGATCGCGACGCCGACGAGCGCGCGAATGCCGCGCCACTTTCCGACGAGCGCGACGATCACCACGAGCACAACGCCGATTACGATCATCTGGGTCGTGCGCTGGTACTCGTAGAAGGCGTAGTTGACGGGCTCGGTCTCCGACGCTTCGAGACGCACGAGTCGCACTTTGTCGCCCGCGGTCATCTCGGTGCTCGCGTACGTCGACGGGTCGACCTCGAACGTTGCGCGTGTGCCGTCGTCGAGCCGCGAGATCACCTTTGCGCACGGCCCCTCGATTCCCGACATCGACGACGGCTCGCCCATGTTCTGCTGGCAGTCGAACTCGGTGACGACAGAGACCGACGCGTTGACGATGCTCACGCCTTCGCCCTCGTACGGCCCGGCCTGTTGCTCGACCTCGCCCTGCGGCCACAGCGCGAACATGCCCACAGCGACGGCGGCGGCGATCGCGAGCACCACGATGGTGAGAATGCGCGCGAGGCGCGGGCGGGGAGTGTCGTGAAGGGCAGTGCCGTGAGAGTGACCCATTCGGGGAAATCTACCAGCAGAGCGTGAAGAGGATGCTGTCGCGTGCGGCTGTGGCTAGATCCAGCCCTGCTGCCACGCGTGCTCCGCCGCCTCGTGGCGGGAGTCGACGCCGAGCTTCGTCATGGCCGACGAGAGGTAGTTGCGCACGGTGCCCTGCGCGAGGTTGAGCCGTTCGGCGATCTGCTGCACGCTCAGAGTGGAGCGGGCCAGTCGCACGGCGTCGAGCTCTCGATCGGTGAGCGGGCAGCGTTCGGCGGCGAGAGCGGCAGCGGCGATCTCGGAGTCGATGTAGCGCTTGCCCGCCGCGACGTCGCGAATGACGTCGGCGATCTGCTCGGCGGGCGTCGACTTCGGCACGAACCCCGAGATGCGCGCAGAGAGCGCTCGCCGCAGAACGCCAGGTCGCGCGTGCCGCGTCACGAGAACCACACGCGTGGGCACGGCGCGAATGATGCGCTCAGCCGCCTCGAGTCCGTCGGCCTGCGGCATCTCCAGATCGAGAAGGCAGACGTCGGGGGTCGTCTCGGCGGCGAGGTCGATGGCGGCGAGTCCGTTGTCGGCGCTCGCGACCACCTCGAGGTCGGGTTCGAGCGAGAGCAGCGCGACGAGTGCCGTGCGGATCATGTGCTCGTCGTCGGCGATCAGCAGACGGATGCTGCGCGGCGACGCCTCGGTGTCAGGCACTCTCGCTTACCTCCGCACTCTGCGATGTTCGTGCGCCGCGATCGGGAATTGTCACGATCAGCTCGAAGCGCCCGGCGTCGAGCTGCGTCGTGAGCGTGCCGCCGTGCTCGGCGACGCGAGCGCGCAGTCCCGCGAGGCCGCTGCCGTCGGCAGAGGGCGTCGCAGAGACGCCGTCGTTGCTCACGGTCAGCACGCAGCATCCGTTCTCTGTCGTCAACGCAATGCGCACCGAACCGGCGGAGCTGTGCCTGATGATGTTCGTCGTGGCCTCGCGCACCACGAACGCGAGAGCGCGGCGGCCGCCCGGGTTTGAAGGCATCGCCCCGATGCTCAGGTCACACGCCGCCCCGGTTGCCGAGAGCACTTCGCGCGCGTTCTCGAGCTCTTCGTCGAGAGTCGCATCGCGGTAGCCGGCGACGAGCGAGCGGGTCTCCTGCAGCGCCTGCGCCGCGACCTCGCGTGTCTCGCGCAGCTGTTCGCGTGCCGCGACGGGGTCGCGCTCCAGCATCCGCTCGGCCAGCTCTGCCTTGAGCGCGATCACCTGCAAGTGGTGCCCCTGAATGTCGTGCAGGTCTGCGGCGAACCGCAGCCGCTCCTTCGCGATCGCGAGCTCTGCTGCCGAGCGCCGGTGCTGGTCGAGCTCGACGACGATGTTCCACCACCACAGGCTGAACAGCACGGCCGCGGGAAAGAACGCGGCGTAGATAAGCAGAAGGCCGATGTCCGGTCCGCCCGAGAAGCCGATCTCGCCGCCGAGCGTCATCCGCGCCAGTCCGTAGCTCGCGAGAACGAGCGCGAAACCGGCCGTCAGAGTCCACCACCGTCGCCGCCGCGGCAGACCGCACGCGATCAGCACCGCAGAGACCCAGAGGGGCACCGCCGAGACATGCCAGAGCAGAGGTGAGAACAGTCCGAGCACCCACGCGGGCGCCGCCGCACCGATGAGTGCGATCGTCCACGAGGACCGTGGCAGTCCACCGCCGAGACCGACGCGCAGAAACCAGCAATAGCGAATCTGCACGAGCATCGACACCAGCGTGAACGCCACGATGAGCACGTCGACGAGTGAACCGGATGCTGTGACCGCGACGAGCCCGCGAAGCAGAATGATCGCGTCGACGATCAGCACGAACACGATGATCGACGCCAGCGTGTACAGCCAGGTGGCGTGCACTCCGCGTTCTGATGCGCGCCGAGCCGACGTCAGGGCACCGGAGGGCTCGGCGGCTGTCATTGGTGCTCACCGGGGCGCGCATATCGGGGCATGGCTCTGAGTGTAGAGCAGTGACAAATGTCACGGATGCCGGTGCGAAATCGCACCTCAACCGGTGACGTGGCGGCACTTACTGCGCGCGGCAGCGGCCGAAAGGATTGTTCTGCACGGTCACACTGCACCGGCACACACGTTCGTACTCCGACAGAGAGGCACCATCATGATCGAGGCGCTCCAGGCCTTCGCCGCATCCCTTCCCGAACCGCTCACATGGCTCGGCATTCTGGTCATCGCGGCCGTTCCTCTCGTTGAGTCGTACTTCGGATCGGTGATCGGCGTGCTGCTCGGGCTGCATCCGGCCGTCGCGATCGGCCTGGCGGTTGTCGGCAACGTCGTGTCGATGCTGATCTTCGTGCTGAGCGCGCACGGAGTGCGCCGGAGGGTGACGTCGCGGTCGGAGCAGAAAAAGGAGTCGCCCCGCAGGCAGAAGCTGCGCGAGCGTTTCGACCGCTATGGCGTCGCGGGCGTCAGTCTTGCGGGCCAGGCGCTGCTGCCCAGTCAGATCACCTCAGCGGCGATGGTCTCGTTCGGGGCATCGAAGAACGTCGTGATCTTCTGGCAGATCATCTCGATCATCTTGTGGGGTCTTGCGTTCGGCGTGCTCGCGTCGCTGGGCGTCAGCTTTCTCTAGCTGCCGAGCAGATCACCGAGGTCGACGCTCTCGTCCGTGAGGCGGGCGGGAGCGACCTCGTGCCCGACGACGGCGCGCAGGTCGTCGTTGACGTCCCAGATGTTCACGTTCATCGCCGCCGTGACTCGCTCGCCGTTCGTCCAGAACGCAATGAACTCGCCGGCGTCGAGGCTGCCGCGAATGTGCACCGTGTCGTCGGCGCTGCCGTGCCCCACGTACTCCATGCCGAAGTCGAACTGGTCGGTGAAGAAGTACGGCTGCCAGTCATAGATCGCGCCCGTGCCGAGAATCGTCTGGGCGGCGAGCTCGCCCTGTCGCATCGCGTTGTCCCAGTGCTCCACGCGCAGTCGCCCGCCCGTCGCCGTGTTGCGGGCGTTCGCGATGTCGCCGATCGCGAGCACCTCTGGCCGCTCCGTGCGCAGCTTCTCGTCGACGAGCACGCCGTTGTCGACGGCGAGACCAGCGGATGCTGCGAGCTCGGTGTTCGGCGCAGCGCCCACGCCGATCACCACGGCGTCCGCGTCGAAGTGCCCCGCCGAGCTCTCGACGCCCGTCACATGTCCGTTCTCGCCGGTGATCGACGTGACGCTCACGCTCGTGCGCAGGTCGACGCCATTCTCGGTGTGCAGGTCGTAGATGTATGCCGCGAGCGTGTCGCCCAGCACGCGCTGAAGGGGGAGCGACGCGTACTCGAGCACCGTCACGTCGGTTCCCGCGAGGCGCGCGGCAGCGGCCACCTCGAGCCCGATCCAGCCGGCGCCGATGATCACGAGCTTCTTTCCCTCGCCGAAGTGCGCCTTGATCGCCGGTGTATCGGGCATGCGCCGCAGCGTGTGCACGCCCTCGAGCCCTGCGCCGTCGAGGGGGAGCGTGCGCGGGTTCGATCCGGTCGCGAGAACGAGGTGCTCGTAGGGGAGGATCTCGCCGTTCTCGAGTGAGACGGTGCGCTCGTCGAGGTTCAGCGTCGTCGCGGCCGTGCCGAAGTGCGTTGAGATGGAGTTCTCGGCGTACCACTCGGCGTCGTGCACGTAGAGGCTCGACAGCTCGTCTTTGCCGAGCAGAACCTCCTTCGACAGCCCCGGCCGTTCATAGGGGCGCTCCGGTTCGTCGCCGACCAGCGCGATCGGGTCCGTGTAGCCGCCGGCGCGCAGTCCCTCGCACGCCTTCGCTCCCGCGAGTCCGGCTCCGACGATGACCGTTCCGTGAGTACTCATGACTCCTCCTTCGTGTGACGTCACTGTGTCGCTAGCCTCACAGTGATGCGAGAAACTCCTGCCGGGCGGCGGGGTCGCGCAGCGCACCCGTGAACGCGCTCGTCCGCGTGCGGGTGCCCGATGCACGCACACCGCGCAACGACATGCACGTGTGCTCCGCCTCGATCACGACGCCAACACCGCGCGGCGCCAGACTGCCGACGAGATGGCCGGCGATCTGCTGCGTCAGGTTCTCTTGCGTCTGCGGTCCCCGCGCGTGCAACTCGACCGTGCGGGCAAGCTTCGAGAGCCCGACGAGCCTCTCGCCGGGCAGATACCCCACGTGCGCCACGCCCGTGAACGGCAGAAAGTGATGCTCGCACAGCGACTGCACCACGATCCCCGTCACGAGCACGAGCTCGCCGTACCCCTCGTCATTGTCGAACGTCGTCATCTCGAACGGGTCGCGAGACATCATCTCGAGGTACGCCTTGGCCATGCGCATCGCGCTCTCCCGCCGTGCGGGAGTGCCGAGGTCAACGCCGAGCGCGGTCAGAAACCCCTCGGCGTGGTGTGCCGCTCGGTCGATATCGGGCAGCGTCTGCTCGATGCTCTGGGGTACGGACTGAGTCATCGTCATGGCGCATCTGCTTTCTAACGGATATCATTGCTTACGTTAGAACGAACTGCACGGCCCGTCAAGGCCTGTTGAGAGGACGTCACGATGCACGAGGCGCGACTTGCCAGCAGCATCGCCGGTGCGAGCGCGCTCGCCGATGAGACGCGGCGCGCCCTCTACCTGTACGTGTGTGCGCAACCGCATCCGGTCTCTCGGGATCAGGCGGCGGATGCTGTCGCCGTGCCCGTGCACACGGCCAAGTTTCACCTCGACAAGCTCGAGACGGCCGGGTTGCTGCGCTCCTCGTATGCCCGCACGGGCGGTCGCACGGGCCCCGGCGCTGGCCGCAGTGCCAAGCTCTACGAGCGCTCCGAGGTCGAGCTTGACATCTCGCTGCCCGCACGCGAGTACGTACTCGCGGGTGATCTCATGGCGCGGGCGATCGCGAGGTCGAGCCAGGGTGAAGACATCTCCAGCGCGCTGCGAGCCGTCGCGCGCGAGCGGGGAGAGCTGCTGGCCGCCGAGCATGACGGTGAGGGGACGGATGCTGACAGAGCATTCGACATCGCCGCGACGACGCTGCGCGGCCTGGGGTACGAGCCGCGCGTCGACGGCGACCGTATCGTCATGGCCAACTGTCCCTTTCACCAGCTCGCGGGAGCTCACACGCAGCTGGTCTGCGGCATGAACCACGACATGCTGAGTGCGTTCACCGACGGTGTGGCGCCCGGAGTTCTGCGGGCCGACCTCGACCCGGCGCCAGGCCGCTGCTGTGTCACACTCAGCGCAGAGGAGCCACAGTGTCGGTGTAATGACTGACATACTCGCCTGTATCGGCTATAATGGCTGAGCTGTCCGTCAATAACGAGTGAGAGGTCGCGCAATGGCTACCGAGCTGCCCGCCGTCATTCTCAGGTCCGCTCGCGAAATCGGCGAGGACGTCGCCGGCTGGCGGAAGATTCTCGGTCTCACCGCCGAGCAGGTCGCCGACCGCGCCGACATCAGCAGGGATACCCTCCGCAAGCTCGAGCACGGTGACTCAACGGTGAGCTTTCATGTTGTGCTGCGGGTTGCACGCGCACTCGGTGTCCTTGAGAAACTTACCGAGGCGCTCGATCCCCTGACCACAGATCTCGGTCGGGCCCGAGCCAGCATGCTCGATCGTCAGCGTGTGCGATGACGCGATACGAGGAGCTCCAGGTCTACGTCGAACTCGACGGTAGAATGGTCTTCGCGGGGCGGGCGCAATTTCACCGTAGCCGAGGTGCGCTCACCTCCACGACATTCCAGTACGAACAGGATTACCTGGCGCACCCGCGTGCGTATCCCGTTGATCCGACTCTCGAGCTTGTCTCTGGCACCCAGCACACGACCGGTCTCCCCGGCGCATTTTCGGACTCAGCACCGGATCGGTGGGGACGCAACTTGATCAAGAAGCGCGAACGAGCGCTCGCCCGCGAAGAATCGCGCAGGTCAAACAGCCTCGACGACGTGGACTTCTTGGTCGGGGTCAGCGATGTGACGCGCCAGGGAGCCTTGAGGTTTCGCGGTGGCGAATCATCGGAGTTCCTTGACCCCGCGCACTCCGTGCCCAAGCTCGTCAGCCTGCCTCAACTGCTTCATGCCGCCGACACCGCCGCTCGTGACACGTCAGATGACGACTTTTCAGCGGTGAAGACTCTCCTCGCTGCAGGGACCGCTTCCCTCGGTGGAGCGCGACCGAAAGCGGCGGTGCTTGACGCCGACGGCCGTCAGCTGATTGCAAAGTTTCCGCACCATGCCGATTCGTGGAACGTCATGGCGTGGGAAGCCACTGCACTGGACCTCGCGGAGGCAGCCGGTGTCCGGGTCGCCGATCATCGGCTCGAACGTACGGGAGATCGGCACGTGCTGCTGCTGGATCGCTTTGACCGCACAACTTCCCGACGCAGTGCCGCGTCTGACAATGCCGTCCGAATCGGATACATGAGTGCGATGACGCTCCTCGGATACCGGGACGGAGACTCGGGTGATTACGCCGACATTGCTGAACAGCTCGGCGAGGTGAGTGCCCACGCGAAAGAAGATGCGCATCAGCTGTTTCGGCGCGTTGCCGTCAGCATCGGATTGAACAATACCGACGACCATCTCCGCAATCACGGGTTTCTCAGAGGCCGCGGGGGATGGGTGCTCAGTCCGGCATTCGACGTGAATCCGAACCCAGACCCCGACGTACGTCAGACGACGATTGCTGGTGCCGACACCCCCGCCGACGAAGCCGAAGGGCTCCTGGAGCTCGCCCGACTCTGCAGGCTCTCCCCGGACGAAGCGCGTGCGGTGGTGGCGCACGTTGCTGACGTGCTCAGCGAATGGCGAGCGGTTGCGGCAGGCAACGGTATCCCCGCATCAGAACGCGAGCGATTCAACGACTCGTTTGCTTCTGGTCTGGAAGCGCTTCGGAGCCTGAACCGATCGTGATTGGGGGGCGCGTAGAGTGGCGCCCATGACTGCCGAACCACTCGCGCTTCCCCGCTCCGCTACCGACTGGCCCGCTTTCATCTCCGACGGAGCGGATTCCGCGCTCGCCACGGGGCGTGACGTCGTTGAGCGCCTCAAGGACGGCGCCGCCCGAACGCCGCTCGAGGTGCTCGAGCTGTGGAACGACGCGGAGCGTGTCATCTCGACAGCATCCGGATTCACTAGCCTCTTCGCCGAGGTGCACCCCGACCCGAGCGTGCGCGAGCTCTCTGAGGAGAAGTCGCAGGCGATCATCGCGTTCCTGACCGAACGCGGGCAAGACCGTGAGCTGTACGGGGTACTCGCGTCCGTCGACACGGCCGAGCTCGACGCCGAGGCCGCTCGCCTGCTCGAGCACGTTCTGCGCGATTTCCGCCGCAGCGGCGTCGACCGCGACGGTGCGACGCGGGCGCGGCTCACCGAGATCAGTGAGCGTTCCACGATCGTCGGGCAGCGGTTCTCGCGCACCATCCGCGACGACGTGCGGTCGCTGCAACTGCGCCCCGAACAGCTCGACGGGCTGCCCGAGGACTACCGTAACGAGCATCCGGCCGACGCCGACGGCCTCGTCACAATTACGACCGACTACCCCGACACCATTCCGTTTCTCACCTTCGCCACCGACCGTGACGCGCGCCACGCTGTGTCTCGCCAGTTCAACAGTCGTGCGTGGCCCGCGAACGACGCTCTTCTGCACGAGATGCTCGACCTCCGCGCCGAGCAGGCGAGGCTGCTCGGCTACGACTCGTGGCCCGACTTCGACACCGAAGACAAGATGATCGGCACAGGGGCGGCCGTCGCCGACTTCATCGAGCGCATCTCGCAGCTCGCGGGCGAGAGCGGGCGCGCCGAGGTGGAGGCTCTACTGCGCCGCGCACAGCAGGACGACCCGAGCATCACCGAGATCACGACGGGCGACAGCGCGTACTACACCGAGCTCGTGCGGCGCGAGCAGTTCGACGTCGACGCGCAGAACGTGCGCCGCTACTTCGACTTCGAGCGCGTGCGCGCCGGTCTGCTCGAGGTCACGGGCCGGCTGTTCGGCATCAGCTACCGTGAGCGGCCAGACGTGCCGCGGTGGGCAGACGACGTCGCGTGCTACGACGTGCATCGCGGCGACGAGCGCATCGGCCGCATCTACCTCGACCTGCACCCGCGCGAGGGCAAGTACAAGCACGCGGCGCAGCTCGATCTCGCAACCGGCGTTCGCGGCACCCAGCTTCCCGAGGGCACGCTCGTGTGCAATTTTCCACGTGGGCTCATGGAGCACACCCAGGTCGTCACGCTGTTCCACGAGTTCGGCCACCTCGTGCACCACGTTCTCGGCGGCGATCAGCGCTGGGCGCGCTTCTCGGGCGTTGCCACGGAGTGGGACTTCGTTGAGGCGCCGTCACAGATGCTCGAAGAATGGGCGTGGGATGCTGACATTCTGCGTTCGTTCGCGGTCGACGCCGAGGGCGAGCCGATCCCCGCCGATCTCGTCGCGCGCATGCGCACCGCCGAGGACTTCGGGCGCGCGTACCGCGTGCGCACGCAGATGTACTACGCCGCGGTGTCGTACCGGCTGCACCTCGAGCGCCCCGACGACCACGACGCCGCCGTTCAGGCGCTCGCCGACCGGTACTCACTCGTTCGGCCGTTGCCCGGCACGCACTTCCAGGCGGCGTTCGGGCACCTCGAGGGCTACGGCTCCGGCTACTACACGTACATGTGGAGCCTCGTGATCGCGAAGGACCTGTTTTCGGCATTCGACCCCGAGAATCTTTTCGATGCCGACGTGGCGGCCCGCTATCGCGATGAGATCCTCGCTCGAGGCGGCTCCGCGGACGCCGCCGATCTCGTTGCGGCGTTCCTCGGTCGTCCGTACTCGTTCGACGCCTTCGGTCGCTGGCTGCGCGGCTCAGATTGAATTTTCAACGTTTACCTGTGGATAGTTCCTTACCTCCGTCAGGGCCGCGCCGTAGAATTGGTACATGACATCGAAGCTGAAGGGCTACATCGAAGAGGGGAAATCTCTCAACGCAGACGAGCGTGAAATTGCGGCGCTCGCGCTTCAAGAAGCCGATGAAACTGAGCAAGCTGAGGTCGACGACGCCTGGGACCAGACAATCGACAGGCGCTTGACCGAGCTGTTGGACGGAACGGTCGAGCTGGTAAGCGGTCGAGAGACCATCGCCATTGCAAGGGCAAGGCTAGCGGCACGTCGTAAATGACTCGCGACTGGAGTGAACATCCAGAAGCACGAGAAGAGTTCCTTGACGCTCATGACCGCTATTTGGACGCTGGCGGGAGAATTGCTGACGAGTTCGCGGACGCGGCTGAGCATGCTGCCGAGCTGATCATTGAGTGGCCGGATGCTCCTCCGCCTTACCATGGACAAAGGGGCAGGCCAATCGTGCGCGCGCGGCATCTTGGCAAATTTCCCTACAAACTAATCTACATGGTGCATGAGCGCGAGATTTTCATACTCGCCTACGCTCACGAGTCGCGTCGGCCCGGGTATTGGGAGCATCGCCTCGACGGTTGACCAATCCAGGTCGTTGGCGACGACACGTGGCTCGTGCGTAACAGTCATCCTCGCGGCTGATTTGCGACAGCATCCGCTCGTTCGCTGGTCTGATCATCATGATTTCGCCAGCCGCGCTCGGCTACGGTAGCCGCATGCTGAATGCCGCTACTGACACCGCGCTCTCGGGCGTTGCCGCGTGGGCCGTCTCGCTCATGGAGACACTCGGAGGAGTTGGGGCGGGCATCGCAATCGCGCTGGAGAACCTGTTTCCGCCGCTGCCGAGCGAGATCATTCTGCCGCTCGCGGGCTTCACCGCGAGCCAGGGAAACATGGCTCTTGTCGAGGCGATCGCGTGGACGACACTCGGGTCTATCGTCGGAGCCCTTCTGCTCTACGGGCTCGGCGCGCTGCTCGGCCGGGAGCGCATGATCCGCATCGCCGACTGGATGCCGCTGGTCAAAGTGTCCGAGGTGCTCAGCGCCGAGAAGTGGTTCGCCAAGCACGGCAAAAAGGCGATCTTCTTCGGCCGCATGCTGCCGATCTTTCGCAGTCTCATCTCGATTCCGGCCGGCATCGAGCGCATGAACCTGCTCGTCTTCGGAGCGCTCACCGCCGCGGGCAGCCTCATCTGGAACACCGTGTTCATCATGGCCGGGTTCTACCTCGGGGAGAACTGGCACATCGTGGAGCAGTACGCCGACGTGCTCAAGTACATCGTCATTCTCGCCGTCGTTGTCGCGCTCGCCGCGTGGATCGTCTACCGCGTGCGCGCGGCCCGGCGAGCACGTGCGGGCCGTGCCGACCCGACCGAGGACTCGGGTGCCGCATAGGCAATACGTCGCGCAAAGCGTGCCGTAGCCGAGAACTTCCAGCCAGCGCCCGTAGCATTATGCGCATGCCACATCACGATTCCGAGCGCCCGCTTGTCGGCGTCGTCATGGGAAGCGATTCTGACTGGCGCGTCATGAGCGACGCGAGCCAGGTGCTGAGCGACTTCGAGATCGATCATGAGGTCGAGGTCGTCAGCGCGCACCGCACGCCCGAGAAGATGATTGCCTACGGTAAGGATGCTGCTGCGCGCGGTCTCAAGGTGATCATCGCGGGCGCGGGCGGCGCTGCGCACTTGCCCGGGATGCTCGCGGCGGTCACACCTCTGCCGGTCGTCGGCGTTCCGGTTCCGCTGGCCAAGCTCGACGGTCTCGACTCGCTGCTGTCGATCGTGCAGATGCCCGCAGGGGTTCCCGTCGCCACTGTCTCGATCGGCGGTGCCAAGAACGCGGGACTCATCGCCGCGAAGATCCTCGCGACGTCAGACGCCGCCCTGCAGGCCAAACTCGAAGAGTACGCCGACGATCTCGCCGCGCAGGTTGAGGTCAAGAACGAGAATCTCAAGAACTCTCTATGAGCTCGCTGGTCGCAAACCCGATCAGGTACCCCGATACCGCGTCGTCGCCGCTAATGACGCGGCGAGCGTGGTGGCTGCTCATTCTGGGCTTCGTGATCCCCGGGTCGGCGCAAGTGCTTGCAGGCAACCGCAAGCTCGGGCGCATCGGCCTCGGCGCGACGCTGGGCATGTGGACGGCGGCGATCATCGCGGCTCTGCTGTTCGCGTTCATGCGCACGCCGTTCATCACGCTGGCGACGCAAGGCTGGTTTCTGCTGCTCGTGCAGGTCGTTCTCGTGGCCTATGCGCTGCTGTGGTTCGTGCTCACGCTCAACACGTTCCGCCTGCTGAGGATCATCAAGGCCGCGCCGGGCGCCCGCTTCTGGATCGCCGTCGCGACGGTGATCTTCCTCGTGCTCTCGGTGGGAAGCGCGAGCGGCGCCGCCTACTACGCAGGCATTGCGCGGGGCGCCCTCGGGGCGATCTTCGGCAACTCAGCGCCCGTCGCACCCGTCGATGGCCGCTACAACATCCTTCTGCTGGGCGGCGACGCGGGTGAGGATCGCGAGGGGCTGCGGCCCGACAGCATCTCGGTTGTCAGCGTCGACGCCAGCACAGGTGCCGCGACCATCATCGGCCTTCCGCGTGACATGATGCGCGTGCCGTTCTCCGACGGGCCGTTCCACGACGCGTACCCCAACGGGTACGAGCACTGCGATGTGAGTGCCTGCAAGCTCAACTCCGTCTACACCGAGGCCCAGCTACGCCACGCCGACTGGTACCCGGATGCTGAGGCGCACGGCAGCTCCCCGGGCATCGAGGCGACGCGCGATGCTGCCGAGGGCGTCACGGGCCTCAGCATCCAGTTCTATGCGCTCATCGACATGGCGGGATTCTCGCAGCTGATCGACGCACTGGGCGGCGTCGAGATTGACGTGAAGGAGCGGCTGCCGATCGGGGGAGACGAGAACCTCAACAACGTCGACGGGTGGATTGAGGTCGGCAAGCAGAAGCTCGACGGATACCACGCGGAGTGGTACGCGCGTTCGCGGCACTCGACGAGTGACTGGGATCGCATGCGGCGGCAGCGTGAGCTGCAAGAGGCGATCCTGCGCCAGTTCACGCCGGGCAACGTGCTGTCCAAGTTTCAGGCGATCGCCGACGCGGGCAGTCAGGTCGTGAAGACCGACATTCCGCAGTCGATGTTGGGGTACTTCAGTGACCTCGCGCTTAAGACGCGGGACCACGACATCACCAATCTCGAACTGTCACCGCCGACGGTGCCTGATCAAGACAACCCGAACTTCGAGCACATCCATGACCTTGTCGCCGAGGCGGTTGCGCCGCCGGAGACCGCGTCGGGCGACGGCAAGTAGCTACGGCGTCGACTGCATGAAGGTGACTCGGATCGGGTTCCGTCCCGACATACAAGCACTGCGAGCAATTGCGGTTCTACTGGTCGTGATATATCACGCGGGCGTCCCGTGGCTGTCTGGCGGTTACATCGGAGTTGACGTCTTCTTTGTCATTTCGGGTTTTCTGATCACGGCTCACCTCGTTTCAGAGCTCAGCAAGTACGGTCGAATCCGCTTCGCGACCTTTTATGCGCGACGTATCCGGCGCATCCTCCCGGCGTCGCTCGTGGTTGTAGCGTTGAGCGTTGTTGCCGCGGCGATCTGGATACCGCCATTGCTGCAGCCGCGTTCTTTCAAAGAATCCATCTTCACCGCGCTCTACATTCCGAACTTCTATTTCGCCGGTGAGAAGGTGGACTACCTCTCGAACCCAAATCCGTCGATTTTCCAGCATTTCTGGTCCCTTGGCGTTGAGGAACAGTTCTATCTGGTGTGGCCAGCAGCGATTGCGCTGGTATTCCTCGTGACGCGAAAATCCGTCCGTGGGCTCATCGCGACGTTAGCCTTCGTGTTGTTCGTCGGCCTTGCAGGCTCGATCTGGCTTACCGAACGCTCACAACCGCTCGCGTTCTTCATGATGCCGAGTAGAGCATGGGAGTTCGCGATCGGCGGCCTACTGGCTGTGCTCGTGACTGCTACGTCCTTTGCGCTTTCGCCCTTGGTGCGGTGGAGTATTGGCTGGGTCGGAGTTGTCGCGCTTGTCGCGTGCGGAATTATTTACGATGGCGCGACTATTTTTCCCGGAACTGCAGCAATCATTCCTGTTATTGCAACAGCGCTGGTGATTGCTGCGGGATCAGGGCGAGACGCTCAAGGAAATATGGGACGGTTCTCGTCGACCGTATTGCTTTCGAACAAGCCGATGATCTTCATTGGAACGATTTCGTACTCTCTGTACCTTGTCCACTGGCCGCTCTTGACCATTCCGCAGATCGCGGTTGGAGATCAACGTCCGCTCTCCCTGCCCGTGACTCTTGGACTCGCAACCGTTGGTATTCCTCTCGCCTGGCTGCTCTACCGCTTTGTCGAAACTCCGCTCAGAGCGCCTCGCGAGAAGACGTGGCCGACGATGGTGATCGCGGCGGGAGTTTCAGCGTGTCTTGTTCTCACGTGTGGCACGGCCTATCGAGCGTCTGTTGACCGACCTTTTCATACTCAAACAGCGGTTGAGGAGTCTGGCCCCACCGCTGAGCCGGTGGCAACGCCTTTTGTGCCGCTCAACATGACGCCCACAGTGAAAGATGCCAGCGAAGATAATCCCGACGTATATGCCGAAGGCTGCCATCTGAGCGACGGTGAGAGCGACATCAATGAGTGCCGAGTCGAGGTCGATCCCGACGCTCCAACCGTCATGCTTTTCGGCGATTCGCATGCGGCTCAGTGGTATCCGGCGTTACACGTCCTTGCTGAAAGAGGGGACATCAATCTCGTATCAAATACCAAGAGCAATTGTGCTGCCTACGAGGTCGCGAGCTCTGCAGATTGCAGGAAATGGAAGAAGAACGTGCTCCATGCTGTGAAGCTAGACGAGCCGGACCTGACAATCGTCACGGGCTATACAGGGAAGGGCGAAACTCGACCGTCAGCATCCGTATGGGAACACGGAGTAGCTCAGATTATCGCGGAGTTGCAAGAGAACACCGATGTGGCTGTCATGCTCGACAACCCTCAGTTCGGGATGGATCCGGCAACATGCTTATCAGGGCACGTAAACGATGCCGCTGCGTGCGGTGCTCCAAAGTCGCAAGCGCTGTCGACCGATCTCAAGGACGCGGCCAGAGAGGCGGCTTCGAGCCAGTCAGCGGCGGTTCTTGATATGACTAACTACTTCTGTAATGAAGATTTCTGTCCCGTTATCATCGGCAACAGACTGGTGTACCGAGACGCGCACCACATTTCTGCGACCTACTCCGCCGCCCTTGCAGATGGCTTATGGAAGCAGCTCGGTGCGCTGCTCAAACATTGAGCAGACAGCTGTCAAGAGGTGCTGCACGATTCAGTCGAGACGGGAGAACTGAACGACCCCGCTTGAGCGAGTACCGGCGACAGCTCGGCCATGGACAGCGCGAAGCCCACGTCCGGCTGATTATCCGCTTTCGCGAAGATCATGCCGACAACAGCACCGTTCTTGTCAAGGAGCGGACCGCCCGAGTTGCCGTGCTGCACATGGGCCGCCAGGGTCGTCACCGATCGTGTCACTCCCGGCTCTCCGTAGATGGAGCTCACCGTCATGTCACCGGTGTTGACGACGGCGGCGCTTCTCGAGACGAACGGTCCTCCGAACGGGTAACCCTGGAAGAACACCGTGGCGCCGGCATCCGGAGTCGGATTAAAGGGGAGTGGCTCTGCGCCGAGGCCATCAACGTCGATGACGGCGATGTCCGCGTCTGCGTCGAAGTAGACGACCGATCCGGCTCGAGGCAGTTCGCCGGGGGTTTCCACGACAACGTCTGACGCTCCCGCGACAACGTGGGCGTTTGTCATGACGAGGCCATCGTCGATGACGAACCCGCTGCCGGCGCTGCGTGTTCCGCACGCGGGAGCGTTCGCCGTAATCCGCGTGACCGACTGCGCTGCCGCGTGAAGGGCAGGTGAGTCCGTGTTCGCGTCGGGGATCTCGATGTTGTCGGGAATGCCCGCCGCGTCGAGAACCGATGGAATTCCGTCGGTGATGACGAGACTCCGGAATTGCGAGATCGCGCCGAGCACCGGTGTTGGTGTCGCGTTCTCCAACGTTTTGAGAAGCGTTGACGATGCCATCGCCTGCGTCAGGGTAGGAAGCCCAAGGGTGCTTGTGCTCATGCCGAGAGTCATCACGACGAGCAGCGCGACGATGCCGCTGACGACGGCACCCAGCAACCTGTCGACGATACCCAGTTTGATCTTGCGAACGGGGCCGGCAATGAGCTTGCCCAGCCAGGACCCGAGGCTAATGCCGAGACCCACGAGAATGATTCCGCACGCGACGGCGAGAACGACGTTCCACCCCGCCGCCGGCACGTTTCCCGAGACGAGGGGCATGACAAGAAGCGCGACGATTCCGCCGACGATCATTCCGGCGATAGCACCGATCGTGTGGAGCATGCCTCGTTGCCAGCCGCCAATCACGGCGACGAGCAGTATTACGACGAGAATGACGTCGACGATGATTCCGGCGGTCATGTGCATTTCCCCGATCAGAGATCCGCGTGCAGGGACCAGATCGCTTCGGCGGCAGACCCCCAGCTAAAGGAGTGCCCTCTGTCTTGCGACAGAATCGTGAGGCGATTCCGCAGCTCGTCATCTTCGACGACCTGACCGATCGCTTCGGCGAGGCGTTCCGGGTACCCCTGGCCTTCGGCCTCGACGACGTGACCATAGCCACCGGCTGTTTCGAGAATCGCCGGGTCGTCAGAGTGAATCACGGGTGTGCCGAACGTGAACGCTTCCACAAGGGGAAGCCCGAATCCTTCTCCCACGCTGGGAAACACGAAGGCAGTCGCCCGTGACAGCACGAGTGCCAGGTCAGCGTCTGAGAGCTGCCCGAGCCCGGCCACGCGGCCTTCGGCAACTCCCGCTTCGTCCGCGACCGATTCGATCGTGAGCTCCCCCCATGTTTCCGGTCCGATGATGAGCAGTGGAATGTCCGGGGCAGTCGGGAGCGCCATCGCTGAGATCAGGTCGATGATTCCATGCCTGGGATCGAGCGATCCCTTCGCAACGATGTACTGCGGCGGCAACCCCAGCTCAAGCGCGCGCTGTTCGGGAACGATTGGAAGCCGCAGGGTACTCGGTGCTGCGCCGGCGACAACACGCACACGGTCTCCAAAGTCTGCGAGCTCGGCGAGCTGATCCGCGACAGCGTGCGTCGGCACGACGACGGCGTCCGCATACTTCTTCGCGCGCTTCAGAAGAGCCTTTTGTAACGCAACCGTTGTCGGCGTGAACGACTTCGGGTGCGTCCACGGAAGTATGTCGTGCACCGTGACGGTCGTCTGCGACCCACCATCACGATCATGCTTGACCAAAGGGGCCAACAAAGTGGGGGAGTGCAGCAAGCCTGTCGCCAGTGACGATCCACCGACTCCCATTTGCCAGGCCGCGCTGAGTTCGCGTCGCCGGAGCGCTGTCGGGGTGAGTCGCGCGAGCCCGCCGAGCCGATTTCTAACGTGCTCCGCGAGCTCGTCATCGTGTGCAGCAACTACGCCTTCCACGTCGCACCCAGACGGTGCGTGGCGAATGAGGGCGCGAGTGAGATCCCGGGTATACGAACCGAGGTCCCCCCTTACTGGGGGAACCATGTCCTCAACAATCACGCGCATCGTCACCATGCGAATGGCCCTCCCATCCCGAGTTTCTGCGGGTTCCGCGAAGTAGTCACCTGTCTAATCTAAGCGAAGGATCCGCGCCGACCACTTGTTATTCGTGTGGCGATTGTGAATGATGTGAATATTATGGGAATCATGTCAACACGCGTCAGCAGGATCAGCATGCGCACGATCGTGCTACTTGTGGTCGGAATCGTCACAGCCGCCGTGCTGACTGCGATGCCCATGGAAACGCAGAAGGCCGAGGCGGCGACGTTCGACGCCGGTCACATCATCGATGATGAGGTCTTCTACGATTCAACGACGATGACCGAGAGTCAGATCAGATCGTTCATCAACAGCAAAGTCCCGGCGTGTACCTCAGGCTACACGTGTCTTGATGAGTACAAAGAGAACACGACGGGCCGGTCCGCAGATTCATATTGCAAGGCGATTGCTGGCGGTAAGAACGAAGATGCAGCACGCATCATCTACAAGGTGTCGCGTGCGTGTGACATCAACCCACAGGTCATTCTTGTGACGCTGCAAAAGGAGCAGGGACTCCTCACTCACCACTGGCCTTCTGAGTGGCGGTACACGATTGCCATGGGCTTTGGCTGTCCGGACGGGGCGGACTGCAACTCGAAATATTTCGGGTTCCAGAACCAGCTCTACCTTGGCGCTCGACAATTCCAGATCTACCGCGCGTGGCCGAACTCCTTCAACTACGTCGCGGGCAAGACCAACAGCATCAAGTGGCACCCCAATTCGTCGTGCGGAACAAGCAGGGTCTACATCGAGAACCAGGCCACCGCGGGTCTGTACAACTACACGCCGTACCGTCCCAACCAGGCCGCCTTGAACGCCGGTTACGGAACCGGCGATTCATGCTCGTCTTACGGCAACCGCAACTTTTTCCTCTACTTCAACGACTGGTTCGGTAGCACCTACGCGGGACCCTCAGTACACCCAAAGCTGCAGACCTATTACACGCAGAACGGCGGTGCATCTGGGCTCCTTGGAAAGCCGACTAGCGAGGCAAAGTCGTACGCCGACGGCGGCGTGGGCCAGAAGTTCGAAATGTACGTGCTGTACCGAACCCCGCAAGGTCAGTACTTGCGGACAACTGGGACCGTCGGTGACGAGCATTGGCGGCTCGGCGGCGGTGGCGGCATGCTAGGTTACCCCTCCGGAAATTACACGAAGCACGCGAACGGCGGGCGAAGCCAAGCGTTTCAAAATGGCACGCTGTATTGGCACAACAGTTACGGCACCTACTACACGACCGGGGTTGTACGTACCAAACACGATCGTCTCGGCGGCGGTGATGGAGTGTTGGGTTTTCCATCAGGGGAGTACACAGTTGTCGGGTCTGGCCGATCCCAGGCGTTTGTAAAGGGCGGGATCTACTGGTCGTCGAGGACCGGAGCCAAGTTCATTCTTGGAGGCATGGCTAAGGAATACGCGGCCATGGGTGGGCCAAAAGGCGACCTCGGCTTCCCAACGAGCGACTACGTTACCCACAAGAGCGGGCTGCGATCGCAAAGCTTCCAGGTTGGCGACATGTACTGGATGGCGAATAGTGGTGGAGTTCGATACATCCTCGGTGGAATGGCGAACACGTACGCGGCGACCGGGGGCCCGTCAGGCGAACTCGGGTACCCGACGAGTGACTACGTCAAGAACAAGGATGGATCACGTTTCCAGAGCTTCGAGGTAGGCGACATGTACTGGGCGCCCGGGCGGGACGTGCGTTACATTCTGGGTGGAATGGCGAACACGTACGCGGCGACCGGGGGGCCGTCAGGCGAACTCGGGTACCCGACGAGTGACTACGTCAAGAACAAGGATGGATCACGTTTCCAGAGTTTCGATGTGGGCGACATGTACTGGGCGCCGGGGTTCAAGGTACGGTACATTCTCGGGGGCATGGCTGACACTTATGCTGAAGCAGGGGGTCCGGCGAGTGCACTTGGATATCCGACCGGCGACTACACGAAGCATAAGGACGGGTCTCGATCTCAACAATTTGAGCACGGGACGATGACGTGGGCGCCCGGGGGCGACGTCGTCGTTACTATCGCCTAGTGATGGAAACTTGACAGGAGCCTTGGGGTAAACTCGCTTAGCACTGCGTTCCTTGGACGAAAGGGCTTGGCTTGGTCAAAACGCCGCGGGTCACTGCTGTGGTCGTCGCCTATAACCGACGAGATCTGCTGGCGGAAGTTCTCGAAGCACTCGCCCAACAGGTTCGCCCTGTCGACTCCATTGTCGTGGTCAACAACGCTTCGACTGATGACACCTCAGCGGTCGTTCGTGAGGCTGAGTTGGGGGATTCGCTCGTTGAGCTGAGTGACAACACGGGGGGCGCCGGAGGCTTCGCTGTCGGTATGGCCGCTGCAATCGTCCGTCATGACGCTGACTGGATTTGGGTGATGGACGACGACACGGTGCCAAGCAAAACGGCGCTTCTGGGACTCATGAACGCGGTGAACCGGTACTCGAATCAGGACCTCGCGGCCGTGGGATCAAGGGTCGTATGGACCGATGGCAGCGAGCATCCTATGAATACTCCGCGAATGAATCCGTTCTCAACTGCAAATGAAACGAGCGCTGCGGATGCTGTCGGAGCGCTGCCGGTGCGTTCTCTTTCGTTTGTCTCCTCGATGTATCGTGCCGACGTAGTGCGCGGAGTCGGATATCCGATTGCTGATTACTTTCTCTGGAACGACGATTTTGAGTTCAGCACTCGGATTCTCCGTGGGCGTCGCGGGCTCTCGGTTCCTGGAAGCGTCGTCGTTCACAAGACGGCTCGACGTGGCGCGACTGACGACGATCCGGGAGAGCGCTTTCGATTCGAGGTGCGAAATAAGATTTGGCTGTTCCGCCACTCCGAAGCACTGAGTCCTCGCGAGAAGTTCCTCTACGGGATCTCTAGTCTGCTTCGTTGGGGTCGAACCGTGATGAAATCGCACGATCGTGCAACTCTCAAAACCGGATTCGCTGACGGGTGGCGAGAAGGGTGGCGGAGACGTCCACGTCGTAATACTGACACCCTCCGAAACAAGGGTGTTCCCAACGATGTCTTCGCCGAGCTGGGGCGAGCCGGGTGAGTACATCAGCACCCGAGCATGCGTTCTCGCTGCTACTCCCCGTATACGGAAACGATGAGCCTTCGCAGTTCGAGCGTGCATTTAATAGTTCAACTTCAGGACAGACACTCGTTCCTTCCGAGGTTGTGCTCGTTCAGGACGGTCCGATTCCAGCAGAGCTCGAGCAGTCTCTCGAACGAGTGATAAATGCATGTCCCGCCCCCGTTGTCCGGGTTGTCATCGAGGAACGAGGCGGGCTTGCTCGCGCTTTGACCGTGGGGCTCGAGCGCTGCTCGCACGACATCGTCGCTCGCATGGACGCAGATGACGTCGCGCTCTCCGAACGTTTCGAACGCCAAATTGTGAAAATGGCCGAAGGCTACGATCTAGTCGGCACTGGAATGTACGAGTTCGCCGATGACACAAGTGAAGTTCTTGGACGTCGCACTCCTCCAGTCGGTTCCGCCGAAATCGCGAGATACGCGCGGTTCCACGACCCGTTCAACCACCCGACGGTCATGTATCGCAAGGCAACGGTGGCTCGAGCAGGCAGCTACGAAGACATCGGACTGATGGAAGACTATTGGCTGTTCGCGAGAATGATTCAGACAGGTGCTCGGGTTGAAAATCTTCCCGAACCGCTGGTCATGTATCGCGTTGGTGCCGGGGCTTATGCACGTCGTGGCGGATCAAAGCAGTTCGAAGCGGAGTGGAATCTGCAGCGGGCGCTGCGGCGTATCGGGTTCACCACACGAGCGCAGTTCGTTCGCAACCTCGTCGTGCGTGGAGTGTATCGATTCGTCCCCGTCGGGATCAGGCGAGTGCTTTACCGCCGAATGATTCAGCGCGGATTCTCGGACGTTTCTGCGTCGTCGACGTCGGACCATACCGCATAATGTCGAACGTGCTACACACGACGAGAGGGAGAGTGCGGGTATGACGTGGCTGGAAGCCGTCCCCGTGGTACTGATCGCTCTCCTGATCATCTTTGTCCCCGGCGGTTTGATTGCCGCAGCGGCGGGCGCGAGACGACTTCTGCTTGCACTGGGCGCACCAGCAGTGACGATCGCGTTGCTGGCGATTACCGCGATCGTCTTCGCCAAGGTGGGTGTCCCCTGGTCGCTTGGTCCGCTTACCGGCACGTTCGTCGGCGTTGCGCTCATTACCTGGCTGGTGCGCCGTTGGGTGACGGGGACATGGTCGCCCGTTCCAGACCGACGCATTATCGGGTTCTCGTGGGCCTTCACTGTCGGCCTTGCCATTGCGGCGGTTATCATCGCGCTTCAACTCGGATTTTCATTCGGCGCGCCGGACCATGTATCGCAGACGTATGACGCACCGTTCCACCTCAACGGCATTCAGTACATCATCGACACTGCAAATGGCTCGTCGTTTCATTTGACTGGGCTCATTCTTCCGGCGGGACGCTCGACGTTCTATCCGGCCGCGTGGCACGACCTCGTCTCCGTTGTGGCTATGGCTGCCCCATGGGCCGAGCTGGTGGGGGTGGCAAATATGACGAACCTTGTGGTTGCGTCTGTCGTGTGGCCCCTCGGTGTGCTCGCCGTCGTCCGTCTGCTCTTTCCGGCTCGTCGATCTGCCCTGGTGATTGCAGGGGTCGCGGCGACGGCCTTTCCTCCCTTTCCTCTCGGCATGCTGGATTATGGCGTGCTCTTCTCGTACTTTCTGGCGCTCGCATTGCTGCCTGCAGGACTCGCACTTGGTCTGAGCCTCTTCAAACTCGTGCGAGGGAGGCGACTAGGCGCTGCAACGCTGCAGATCTTGACGTTGACGTGTGTCGTGGTCGCGATCGGTCTTTCACAACCATCGGTCGTATTCGGTCTTGGTCTTTTTGGGGTGGTCGGGCTCGCCGCGCTAGGCGTGAACGCGGTTCGGGCGGCGCGGTCCAACGGAGTTCGCATAGCGTGGATCGTGGGCATCATCGTGCTCCTGGGCGCCTACGCGCTTGTGTGGCGACGTATCGGACAGTTCGGCTATAACGCGCCGTGGCGTGATTACGGTTCGCTTCCCGAAGTGTTGATCGATGCTTTCGCTTTCGCCCGCGGGGATCGTCCGCTCGCGGTCATTATCGCGATCTTCGTCGTTGTCGGCATTGTGGCAATGATTCGTCGTGGACGCTGGTGGTTCTGCTTTATGTGGCTCGCGGCCGCGGGTCTCTTCGTCCTTGCCGGAGCATTGCCGCCCGGAGATCTCAGGAACATGACCCTGGGCATGTTCTACAAGGACACGCCGCGCCTTGAAGCGTTCCTTGTACTGCCGTCACTTGTACTTGCGGTTGCAGGTGCCGAAGCAGCGTGGGGCGCGCTTCGGCGCCGCATTCCGTCGACGTCCCCACGAACCGTAACGGCAATCGGGGTCATTGGGCTACTCGGCCTGGTCGCCGCAACACAGTTCACCGCGATGGTCTACGCAGTTCAGCACGCGTCGAACGCTTATCGTCTCGACGAGCGCTCTCGAATTCTGGACGACGATGAGCGTGCTCTGATCGAACGTCTGCCCGAGGAAGTTCCGGACGACGCTGTGATCGTCGGCAATCCGTGGACCGGGACCTCATGGGCGATGGCGATCTCCGATAGACGCGTGCTGAATCCTCATTTCAATACATCTCATGCTGAAGCACACGAGATTGTCAATGGAAAGCTGAATGAGGCAGTCGACGAGGCTGGCGTATGCGATGCCATAAAAGCAACCGGAGCTCGTTACGTGCTTGATTTCGGTGCGGATCGCTTCGACGGAAGCAGACTCGATGTGAAGACTTGGATCGGGTTCGAGGGGCTTCTCGATCTCGATGAGTCGTCTGCGGTTGAGGAAGTTGATCGTGAGGGCGACAAAGTGCTCTATCGCATCACTGCGTGCGGCCTTTAGCCGTCGGACTTCTTCTGGTTGTCTTCTCCTGCTTCAACATCGTCGATAGCCGCCTTTGCAAGCGTGATTTGCCGAGCAAGTTGAGTGATGCGGCGGTTTATCTGAACATTGCGGCGGTAGGTTGTCGACACGAAGACCAGAAAGGCAAGAACGAGCGCGTAGAGCAGGAGATCCGCTCCTCGTCCGACACCGATGAGGTTGGCGAACCACGTGAGCCAGGTCGGGAAGATGATCGACAGGATCGCCACGAAGACGAAAAAGCCGAGAAACAAGCGTCGAAGCGCAAGGTGGCTGTCGCTTCCCGTCGGGCGCGTGAAGAAGATGCCAACGGCGATGACGCCGATGACGAGAATGATCTGAATAAGCACGGTGCGCCTAACGGACGATGAGATCGACGAGGATGTTGATGGAGTTCAAGACGGACTGTCCCTTGGCGCGAGAGTAGTCCGTGTAGAGCAGCTCCACGGGATATTCCCGCCAGGGCAGCTTTGTACGACCGAGTTTCAGCACGATCTCAGTGGCGTGTGCCATACGGTCCTGTACCAGGGTGACACGGGCGAGTGCATCAGTCCGAATCACGCGCAGCCCATTGTGCGCGTCGGTGAGGCGCAGCCCGGTAGTCATATTGGTGACCCAGACAGCAGTCTTCAGAATGATCCGTTTGAGGATTCCTGGATTCGTGCGCTTGTCGAGAAAGCGCGATCCAAACACGATCGCGAGGTTGTCATTGCGCGCGAGCGCGAGCATCTCTGCAGCATCTACTACCCGGTGCTGCCCATCGGCGTCGAACGTGACGACGTATCGGGCTCCGGGTTGCGTCAGAACGTACTCGAACCCTGTCTGCAGCGATGCGCCCTGGCCGAGATTGACGGGATGTTGCAGAACTTTTGCTCCTGCACGACGTGCAGCTTCCGCTGATCCGTCCGTGCTGCCGTCGTCGACACACACGACGTTGCTGAACTCTTGGTGAAGGTCGCGAATCACTATCTCGATGACGCTGGCTTCGTTGAAAAGCGGGATAACAACCCATACGTCTGACGGGCCAGAACTCGCACTCGACGGGGGCGCGGGCGTTGTCATGGTTCCATTCTGACAGACCCGTTAGTCTGAGATGCGCGACCACACCGCCCTATGAAAGAGAGGCACTCGTGACTGCTCACGCGAATGTTCGCGTTATTGAGACCGCGGACGTAGCGGAGAGTTCGACGATTGGAGCTGGTTCCTCAATCTGGCACCTCGCGCAGGTGCGCGAGGACGCAGCGCTGGGGGAGAACTGCGTGGTCGGTCGAGGAGCCTACATCGGTACCGGCGTGCAGCTCGGCAACAACTGCAAGGTGCAGAACTACGCGCTGGTTTACGAACCGGCCGTGCTCGAGGACGGCGTGTTCATCGGGCCTGCAGCTGTGCTGACGAACGATACGTACCCACGAGCAATCAATTCGGATGGGACGCAGAAGTCGGCAGACGACTGGGAAGCGGTGGGTGTCACCCTCCGTCAAGGTGCCTCGGTCGGCGCGCGTGCTGTCTGTGTTGCGCCGGTAACGATCGGTCGCTGGGCGACCGTGGCCGCTGGCGCGGTCGTGACGAAGGATGTTCCCGATCACGCACTCGTGGCGGGCGTTCCTGCGCGGCGCATTGGCTGGGTGGGCACGTCCGGGCGTCCGCTCAGCGAAAGTGGCGGATACTGGGTGTGTTCCGAGACCGGCGAGACGTACGTCGAGATCGACGGAGAGCTGAAAGAGGTAACAAAACAGTGAGTGACGCGTTCATTCCACCGGCAAAGCCGATCATCGGAGTTGAGGAACGCGAGGCGGTCGATCGTGTGCTGCGGAGCGGCATGGTCGCTCAGGGGCCCGAAGTCGCGGCCTTCGAGACGGAGTTCGCCGAACACTTCGTGCCAGGACGCGCTGTCGTCGCGGTGAACTCGGGCACCTCGGGGCTTCACGTTGGTCTTCTGGCGGCAGGTGTCGGTCCGGGGGACGAAGTCATCGTCCCGTCTTTCACGTTCGCAGCGACAGGCAACGCCGTCGCTCTGACCGGGGCCACTCCCGTCTTCGTCGATATCGAGCCAGAGCAGTTCACGCTCGACCCAGAGGCCGTGGAAGCCGCAATCACCCCGCGCACAAAGGGGATCATGCCGGTGCACTTGTACGGGCACCCGGCACACATGCGAGAGCTGTCTGCCATCGCGGCCCGTCACAAGGTTTTGGTGTTCGAAGATGCAGCGCAAGCTCACGGTGCCTCGCTTGACGGCGTACCCGTCGGAACGTTCGGTAGCTTCGGCATGTTCAGCCTGTATCCCACGAAGAACATGACCAGTGGTGAGGGCGGCATGATCTCGCTCGACGATGACGAATTGGTTCGCCGCGCGCGTCTGCTGCGCAACCAAGGGATGGAGCGCCAGTACGAGAATGAGCTCGTCGGCTTCAACTACCGCATGACCGATGTGCATGCGGCGATCGGACGCGTTCAGTTGTCGAAGGTGGACAGCTGGACGGCCCAGCGTCAGGAAAACGCCGCGTTCCTTGACGCTCGGCTTGAGGGGGTCGTGACACCGCCAGTCGCTGAAGGTGCCGTGCACGTGTACCACCAATACACTGTCCGGGTGGAAGACGATCGAGACGGCTTCGTCGCCGCGTTGAAAGCAGAGCACAACGTCGGTGCGGGTGTGTACTACCCTGTCCCGAATCATCGTCTTCCGTCACTCGCGCACTTTGCTGAGGCATTGGAATTGCCGGAGACCGAGCGCGCCGCGTCGCAGGTGGTGTCGCTCCCGGTTCACCCATCGCTGACTAGAAGCGATCTCGAACGCATCGTTACTGCGGTGAACACCGTGGCGAAGGCAGGCGCGTAATGGTTGAAAAACTTCGAGCCGGTCTTCTCGGTGCTGGGATGATGGGCCGGCATCATGCTCGAGTGCTTCGTGAGGTCGAGGGCATCGATCTCGTGGCGATTGCCGACCCGGCCGGAGATCCTCACGGCGTGGCGGGCGGTCTCGAGGTTCTTCCCGATGTGGAGGGGCTGATTGCCGCGAGCATCGACATGGCTGTCGTCGCGGTTCCGACGCGGTTCCACGAGGATGCTGCCCTGAAGCTTGCCGCAGCGGGTGTGCATACGTTTGTCGAGAAGCCAATTGCCGAGACAGTTGAGGCAGGGCAGCGCATGACGAAGGCGTTCGCCGATGCCGGGCTGGTCGGCGCTGTAGGCCACATCGAGCGTTTCAACCCGGCTCTTCAGGAGCTGCGTCGCAGACTCTCCGCGGGTGAACTCGGCAACGTTTACCAGGTCGCAACGCGCAGGCAGGGCCCGTTCCCCGCGCGCATCGCCGATGTGGGGGTCGGGAAGGACCTCGCGTCGCACGATATCGATCTCACTGCGTGGGTGACGCAAAGCGACTACGATCGGGTGTTCGCGCAGACTGCATTCAAGAGTGGTCGCGAATACGAGGACATGATCGCGGTCACTGGTCGTCTCGCCTCGGGAGCCGTTGTCAGCCACCTCGTGAACTGGCTGAGCCCCATGAAGGAACGAATCACGGTGGTGACAGGCGAGAAGGGCGCGTTCGTGGCGGATACGGCGACTGGCGACCTCACCTTCTACGCGAACGGCACGATTCCGCTCGAGTGGGAGTCGGTGAGCGCTTTCCGGGGCGTCTCCGAGGGCGACGTGACACGATTCGCCTTCCCCAAGCGCGAGCCACTTCGTGTCGAGCACGAGGCGTTTCGCGACGCAGTGCTCGGGCAGGCGAGTGACGTTGTCACAATGCAGCAAGGGCTTCGTGCGCTTGAGGTCGTCGAGGCAGCGCTCGAGTCCGCGCGTACCGGTGAGGCACTTGCTCCCTAGCTAATGCGAATCACTATCGTTTCACGGATCTTCGCTCCAGAGCCCGGGGCGGCATCGTTTCGATTGGGTGCCCTGGCTCGTGCATGCGCGGAGGCGGGGAATTCTGTCTGTGTACTTACGTCCGCTCCGCCCTCTCAGCTGAATGCCGGCCTTATTGAGTTCCCCGACAACGTTCAGATAAAGCGGGCAAAGGTTCTGCGTGATCGCGCGGGCTATGTGCGTGGGTACGCACAGTACATGAGCTTCGACATACCGCTGATGGCGCGGTTGCTCTTTGCGCGACGTCCAGACATCGTTCTCGCAGAACCGCCCCCCACAACAGGCGCGGTCGTTCGGCTGATATGCGCAATGCGGCGAGTTCCGTACGCGTACTACGCAGCGGATATCTGGTCCGACGCGTCTCAGACAGCAGGAGCCCCGAGCTTCGTCGTGAAGATCGTGAGATGGCTCGAGAAATTTGCCATGCGCGGGGCGCAGCGCGTTTTATCGGTCAGCGACGGAGTCAGCGAGCGGCTTAGGGAACTAAGCGTCTCTAGAAATGTTCGCACGATCGGGAATGGTTCAGACCTCGCCGCATTTTCACTTGAGGGCCCGGCAAAGAATCTCAGGCGCCCGTACTTTGTATATACAGGTACCGCGTCTGAGGTTCATGGTGCCCGGATCTTTGCCGATGCGTTCGCGGACGTTCAGCGCGTCCGACCAGACGCAGCCTTGGTCTTCGTCGGGCAGGGAAGCGAGTTTCCTGTAATCAAGGAGATTGCCGCTGACTTGCCTGAAGGTTCAATCAGTGTCTTTCCCCGGACGACACCGAGCGAAGTTGCACGATGGCTGCGAGGCGCAGCGGCGGCTCTCGCCTCGGTGAAACCCGATAGTGGCTACGACTTCGCGTTTCCGACGAAGATGTACGCTGCGACAAGCTGCGGTACGCCGGTGATCTACGCTGGCACTGGTCCTGGAAAGGCGTTCATCGACACGATCGGTTACGGTATCGCCACTGATTACGATGTCGAATCAGTTGCAACATCGATGATTAGCATGCTGGAACGAGAACAAGCGCGCGCGGACCGACAGCGTGCTTCGGCTTGGGCGCGCGAGAATGTTGATATCGGAGCGATCGCCACCAGCGCCTGCAACATCCTTGAATCCGTCGCCTCAGAACACCAGAAGAAACTGACAAAACAGTGATTGTGCCGAACAAGAAGAGAATCCTCGTACTCACGTACACTCCGATCAAGAGCGCTCCACGCGCGCTCAAACAGATCGCCAAATTTGTCGACGAATACGAGGTCACCACCGCGGGTTTCGGCGAGAGACCACACGCGGACGTCGTCGAGCATATCGAGTTCACACAGCCTGCTCTGCGTCGCGGTGTGGCCGGCCTCTGGGATCGTTTCATTTACCCATTCACTCTGCTAACTCGCCTCTACGAGGTGACGTATCGCACGGCGCCACGAAACAAGATGGCTGCAAAAGCATTGGAAGGTCGGGAGTGGGACCTCATCATCACCCACGATGTTGCCACTGCTCCGTTAGCGATGAGTCTTCCCTCCACCCACGGGGTGGTGGTCGATCTCCATGAATACGCACCTCGGCAGAACGAGCACTCGCGACTGTGGCGATTCCTCATCGCGCCCTACTTCCGCTGGATACTTCGGAAATATGTGGCACGCGCAGCTGGCGTCGGAACTGTCAGCCAAGGCATCGTTGACGAGTACTCCCGAAACTTCGATTTCGTTCCCGAGCTTGTAACGAACGCGACGCCGTACCAGGAGCTTCCTGTCGGTGACGTCGGTGACACCATCAGCCTTGTCCATAGCGGTATCGCGGCGCCAGCACGCAAGTTGGAAGTGATGATCGAGGCAGTTCGCGACACAACAGCGAACGTGACGCTTGATCTCTACCTCATGCACAAGATCCCCGAGTACTCCGACAAGCTACGCGCCCTTGCAGAGGGTAGTGATCGAATTCGCTTTAAGGACCCGGTTCCGTATAGTGAGCTTGTCCAGACGCTCAATCAGTACGATGTGGGAGTCTCGATTATCGCGCCAACCACCTTCAACCTGGCATGGTGCCTGCCCAACAAGTTCTTTGACTACATTCAAGCGCGCCTGGGGATCATCATTGGGCCATCGCCGGAAATGATGCGCATACTTGACGAGTATGAGCTCGGCGCGGTCGCAGCCGGATTCGAAGTTGCTGAATTCAAGAAGACGCTCGAAACGATGACGCCTGAGGACGTGCGGCGGTGGAAGCAGAACTCGAGCGACAACGCGCGGGCATTATCTGGTGAAACTCAAGTGGCTGTGTGGCAGAAGATGGTCGCCCGCATCTTCGAGGTCGAATAATGAAAGCTCTCTACGGACTCTATCGCGATGTTTTGAACATCCTGCCGGGCCGGGCGAAGCGCTTTCTGACACTTTACTCGGTTGGGCTTGGAATCCTGGCGATCCTAGATGCCGCGGCGCTCGGGGTGCTAGCGATCGTCATAACGCCTCTCATCAGCCAGACGACCATCACGCTCCCCATAGTCGGAGAAGTCGGCGGGCCTGGTTTAATCGGGGCGATTGCACTCGTTTGCGCACTCATTGTGTTCAAGGGCGTGGGCGCTGTAGCCCTTCTGCGCATTGCAACGAAACGATTTGCGACCTATGAGCTAGAGCTCGGCACAATGCTGTTCGAGTCGTTTACGGCCCTACCTTGGACAGAACGGCTGAAGAAAAACTCGTCGGATATCGTCCGTCTCACGGACGGCAGTGTCGGCGCCATCGTGGCAGGTTTTCTCCTACCTGGATCAACGCTATTGGGCGAGAGCCTCAGCTTTATCGCGGTTGTCGTGGTTCTTGCGGTTGCGCAGCCTGTCGTCGCGATAATCACGCTCGTGTACATGGGACTGCTCGGACTTCTTCTCTACATCGTCGTGGCAAAGCGATCACGCCAGGCAGGTAAAACCAACCTCAAATACACGCTTCAGACGTCGAGATTGATCACAGAGATGGTGGGTGCGCTCAAGGAAGTCACCCTTCGCAACAAACTTGCTGAGGTTTCTGACGTTGTGCGAGCAGGACGTGTTCACAGTTCGCGCGCCCGTGCTGATGTCCAATTCTATGGACAGGTTCCCCGGTACGTTCTCGAAGCGGGTATTGTCGGCGGTTTCGTACTCGTAGGCATCGCTGGGTTTATCGGAGGTGGACTCGAACAGGCCCTTGCGGCCATCGCCATGTTCGGTCTCGCAGGTTTTCGCGTGGCGCCCTCAATTGTCCGGGTCCAAACTATCGTGAACAAGATGACCGCGAACGCACCGCACGCTGAAATCGTGCTTCGCGAGATTCAAGAAGGTGAGAGTGCCAAGCAAGCAGTCTCCGAAGAGGACACCGCTGAGATTCCGACTCGTCCTTCCGCCATTGCCCTGAGCGACGTCTCGTTCTCCTACGGGAACGACAACGTTCGCGCCCTCGATTCGGTCAATTTCACTGTTCCGTTCGGCAGCACGGTGGCCTTCGTCGGCTCATCGGGCGCTGGCAAGTCGACGATGATCGACCTCATCCTTGGTCTGATTTCTCCTACCGTGGGGACTGTGTCGCTTGATGAAACTGATCTTCGTTCAATCCGGAGAGCGTGGCGTTCACGGGTCGGATACGTGCCGCAAGATGTCGCGCTTTTTGACGCCACCGTAGCTCAGAATGTCGCCTTGAGTTGGACTGACGACGTCGACAACGAGCGAGTACGCGAAGTGCTCGCTCAGGCGCAGCTGTTAGAGACAATCGAAGCGCGACCCGGTGGCATAAACGCACCCATTGGTGAGCGCGGGCTATCCCTCTCCGGTGGGCAACGCCAGCGGCTTGGGATTGCGCGCGCGCTCTACGGGCGCCCGCTTGTGCTCGTGATGGACGAAGCCACGAGTGCACTTGACTCTCGGACAGAGGCCGCGGTTTCGCGCGCAATCTCTGAACTTCAGGGCGAAGTCACGGTGATACTCGTCGCCCATCGGCTCTCAACCATCAAAGATGCCGATCAGATCTTCTTCCTTCGCGATGGTCGAGTAGACGCGCAGGGAACTTTCTCGGAGCTCGTCCGTGACGTCCCGGATTTCGCGGAGCAAGCTGCTTTGTCTGGACTCGGCAATAATCAGGACGGAAAATCAGAGGCCGAGTAGCCGTGCGATGATCGCCCGCTCCGTCTCCACATCGGATTCGGCGCTCAGCTCGATTGCAGCCCTGTGCGAGTTCTGCTTGTAGCCCGCGATCTCCTCGCTGGACAAGGCACGCAGTGTCGCTACCAAATCGTCCGTAGAGAAACCACCGGTTACGGCACCGAGGCTATGAGCCGAGATCACAGCATCAGTTTCTACGGACGGGCTGAACACCACTGCTAGCCGGGCCTGGACGAAATCGAACAGTTTGTTGGGCAGCATGAGCCGGTGATTCGTCGTGCGAGGAGGTAAGTTGAAAACGCCGACGTCGAATGCGTTGAGCACCTTCGGGAGCTCCGCTGGGGGCACGGCTTCGTGGAAGTTGATCCGGGCAGAGTCCTGTGCCAAGGCTCGAAGCGATCGCCAATATTCTCCGCCGTCGCGCCCCTTTATGAGATAGAGGTCGAGGGTAAAGCGCGGATCCAGCTGAAGGGTCGCGCTAATAAGGCTCTCGATATCCCGTCCGGGCACGGCAGCTCCACTATGGACGAGCCGGACACGGTCGCCCTCAAGTGGGGATGGGGTGAGGTTCTCGAACGGCCGCGCGTTACGAACTACTCTCGCCATCGTACCGAACTGCTTGTCGTAGAGGCGAGCGATCGATGCGTTGACGGTGCTTACAGCATCGGTCATGGGCAGATAGCGTTCACAGATGTGGCGCATGTAGGGCGCCACCAGGAGCTTCCACGAGAGAACGTGAGTGCGTTCTTCTGGGGCCCACTCATGCATGTCGCCCCACACCGGAGCGCTGCCCTTGACTGCGTGGGCAAGCGGAAGGGCTCGTGCTTCGTTGGCAACGACAAGGTCGAAGGAGCGATCCTTGATAAGTGCAAGTGCGGAAACTTCAGCAGGAGCAGTGAGTTCTGCGCCTTTATGAAGCCGCATTGCGAGCTTGACGACACCGGGAATCGTTTGTGGAAGAGAAGGACGGTTTCCCGATATTTCAAGGTGTTCTATCGCCTTCTCCGGTTTGGGCCCGTACCCGACCGTCGTGACGTCGCCAAACTCGCTGAGGACCTCAAGCTGTCGAAGAACGCGCGCGTCGGAGCTGAAATCCGAGAAAGAAATCGCGAGGATGCTTGGCCGAGAAGACACAGTGCAATGGTATCCGTCTGGGCCAGCCCAGTGGCACCACGCTCGGAGCAGCTCAGTGAATGCACGTAGACTGAAGACCATGCAGATTGCGGTCGTTGCCCTCGGCAAAATTGGTCTTCCTCTCGCTGTTCAGTTCGCTGACGCAGGTCACGATGTCATCGGAGTCGACGTGAACCCGAACGTCGTTGATCTCGTGAACAAGGGGGTCGAACCGTTTCCCGGCGAAGCGCACCTCCAAGAAAAGCTCTCGGAGCTCGTCCCAGCCGGACGGCTGAAGGCCACGACCGACTATGCAGAAGCGATTCCGAGCGCGGACGCGGTCGTCCTTGTCGTGCCACTGTTCGTGAATGACGAGACGTGGGACCCCGACTTCGCCTGGATGGATGCCGCGACGAAGTCGCTCTCAGAGCATCTCACGCCGAATACCCTTGTCTCGTACGAGACGACGCTTCCCGTCGGTACGACACGCAACCGCTGGAAGCCGATGCTCGAGCAGGGCTCCGGACTGACCGAGGGTGCAGACTTTCACCTGGTGTTCTCGCCAGAGCGCGTGCTTACGGGCCGCGTCTTCGACGACCTCCGCAAGTACCCGAAGCTCATTGGCGCCCTTTCGGAGGAAGGCGCACGCCAGGCTCAGGAGTTTTACGAGGCAGTGCTGACGTTCGACGAACGCCCTGACCTATCGCGAAAGAACGGCGTGTGGGATCTCGGCACCGCAGAAGCCGCTGAGATGGCAAAGCTGGCCGAGACGACGTACCGCGACGTGAACATCGGACTCGCGAATCAGTTTGCTGTGTATGCGGACACTGTCGGCGTTGACGTCTACCAGGTGATCGAGGCATGTAACTCTCAGCCGTATAGCCATATTCATCGGCCGGGTATCGCTGTCGGAGGACACTGCATTCCTGTTTATCCCCGGTTGTACCTCTCGACTGACCCGAATGCCGACATTGTGCGTCAGGCGCGGCTCTTCAACGCCGCGATGCCAGAGCGCGTTGTGACGAAGGCCGAAGAAGTACTGGGCAGCCTCAGCGGCGTCAACGCGGTCGTCCTCGGAGCGTCGTACCGAGGCGGCGTCAAGGAGACCGCGTTCTCCGGAGTCTTCGAGACGGTGAACGCGCTGCGTGAACGCGGCGCGAACGTGACGGTGCACGATCCGATGTACTCCGATGATGAGCTCGCGTCATTCGGGTGGACGGCCCATCACCTCGGCGAGAACGTCGACCTCGCGATCATCCAGGCGGACCACGCGGAGTACAAGGACATGACCGCCGCCGATCTTCCCGGAGTGAAGCTGCTCATTGATGGGCGCAACACGACCGATCCGGCTTCGTGGACGGGCACACCGCGACTCGTAATCGGTGGCGGACAGTAAGCAGTTGCCGCAGGTCGCACGTCGCCAGCCGAGGGAGAACTCGTGAGCGTTCTTGTCACCGGGGGAGCCGGCTACATCGGCAGCCACATTGTCCGGATGCTGCAGCAAAGCAGCGACGTCATTGTCGTCGATAACTTCAGCACGGGGCGCCGTGAACGAATCACGGATGTTCCGATTTACGACATTGATCTTGCAGCGGACTCCTCCGTTCGAGAGGTGCGCCTTGTTCTTCGTCGGCACGATGTGCGAGCCGTAATCCACATGGCCGCGCTCAAGCAGGTCGGTGAGTCCGTCGAACAACCCGTTCGCTACTACCGCGAGAACACGCAGACGCTCGCGCACGTTCTTGAAGCGATGGAAGCAGAGAGCGTACCGCTTCTTGTGTTCTCCTCGTCTGCAGCCGTGTACGGGAGTCCTGCTGCTGATCTCGTCAGTGAAGAGGACGAGACGAAGCCCGTGAATCCTTACGGTTCGTCCAAACTCATGGGGGAGTGGCTCGTGCGTGATGTTGCAAAGGCAACGTCGATACGAGCGGTCAGCCTTCGATATTTCAACGTTGCGGGTGCCGGTTCGGCCGAGCTCGCAGACACGGTGCCCGCCAACCTGATCACGCTGGCCATCGACGCGCTCGCGCGAGGAAGTGCGCCCAAGATCTTTGGGGACGACTACGACACTCCTGACGGGTCGGGGGTGAGGGACTACGTACACGTCGAAGACCTGGCTTCCGCCCACATCGCCGCCATCGACTATCTCAGCAAAACGCACGAGAGCTACTCCGCCGTCAACGTGGGCACGGGAACAGGCGCAAGTGTCAAAGAAGTTCTCGCTGAACTCGTTGAAGTGAGCGGTAGCACAATCGAGCCAAAGGTAACCGAACGCAGAGCTGGGGACCCTGCAGCGGTCGTTGCTGACGCAACCCGGATCAAGGAACGCTTCGAGTGGACGCCCACGCATTCGGTTCGTGACATGGTCGAATCGGCTTGGAGCGCGCAACTTCATGCGGAGGGCTAACAGCCGACACCGTCTAGAGTCGGTACTGACGTTCGCACACTGCAATCTAGGAGCATGAACACTCGTGAACTGTGACCTTCTTGTCGTCGGGTCCGGCTTTTTCGGCCTCACCATCGCTGAGCGCGCCGCAGAGAGTGGCCGCAAGGTCACCGTGATCGATCGGCGCCCGCATATCGGCGGTAACGCGTACAGCGAGGCTGAGCCCGAGACGGGTATCGAGGTCCACAAGTATGGCGCGCACCTATTTCACACGTCGAATCCGTCCGTGTGGGAGTACGTCAACCGCTTCACCACGTTCACGAACTACGTACATAAGGTCTACACGACTCATAACGGTGTCGTCTATCCGATGCCGGTGAACCTGGGCACGATCAACCAGTTCTTCCAAGCCGCGTACTCGCCAAACGAGGCGCGCGAACTCATCGCAGAACAAGCCGGCGAGTTCAACGCCAAAGAGGCAAAAAACTTCGTGGAAAAGGGGATCGCCCTCGTCGGCCGTCCTCTCTATGAAGCTTTCTTCCGCGACTACACGGCAAAGCAATGGCAAACAGATCCAGCCGACTTGCCAGCGTCAATCGTGAGCCGTCTTCCCGTGCGGTACACGTACGACAACCGCTACTTCAACGACACGTGGGAGGGCCTGCCCACTGACGGCTACACGGTGTGGCTTGAACGCATGGCTGACCATCCCAACATTGATGTGAAGCTTGATATCGACTTCTTTGATGAGAGCCAGCCCTTCAATAAGAGGGCGACGGTCGGCCACGTTCCCATCGTCTATACGGGGCCGGTGGATCGATACTTCGATTACTCCGAAGGTGAGCTCTCGTGGAGGACTCTTGACTTCGAGCAGGAGGTCCTGCCCGTCGGCGATTTCCAAGGTACGCCGGTGATGAACTATCCCGACACGGACGTCCCATACACACGAATCCACGAGTTCCGGCACTTCCATCCTGAGCGCGACAGCTATCCGAGCGACAAGACGGTCATTATGCGCGAGTTCTCGCGCTTTGCCGAACGCGGCGACGAGCCGTATTACCCGGTAAACACGGCAGCAGATCGAGATGGCTTGCTGAAGTATCGCGAACTGCAGGGTGGCGAGAAGGACGTATACTTCGGCGGTCGGTTGGGAACCTACCAGTACCTCGATATGCACATGGCGATCGGTTCGGCACTCTCAATGTGGAACAACAAGCTTGCTGCACAGTAGAGTCTCAGGAATGAAAGTAGCGCTGCTTAGCCACCGTGGGATATTTGTGCGCCCAGGAGCGGCGACGTCGGCGCTAAACGTTTATTTGGACGGCCGTCATTTATGGACCGTCGCGCCAGATACTGGTGTCCGCCGATTCGGCGTCCTTGTGCGCTGGCCTGACGAGCTCCTGCGTCAGATGGACGGACGGAGTCTTTTCGAAGTCCGAGATCAGAATGATTCTGTGCTTGATAGCCGGTTCTTGACTTTCGGAACTTCCGATCAGCCGATCGTCCTAAAGGACGCTGATGGACGGACTCTAACGGTCAACAAATGGGGTCGTCTTACTCACGGATTCGAACAGCAGACTCGTGAAGATAAAGACCGCTTGATTCAGCGGACGGCCGAGGTTCTCGGTCAGTTGAATGATCTTGGGTTCGATTCGTTCATCGTGGGTGGAACGCTTCTCGGAGCAATGCGAGGCGGTGACGTGCTCGAGCACGACGATGATGCCGACACCGCGTATTTGAGCAAATATTCCCATCCCTCAGACGTCGCATTGGAGAGTTTCCGATTACAGCGCGATTTTGAAGCGTTGGGATACTGGATCGTCCGGCACAGCGTCAGTCATTTCCAGGTGATGTTCAAGACGGAGTCCGGGCACATTGATCATTTCGTCGACGTGTTCGCTGCGCTTTTCAAGGATGGTCGCTTCTATGAGCCGATTCACGTCGACACTGACCAGGTCAGCATGAGCGACATCGTACCGACGAGCACACGCGAACTCGGAGGTGTGGAGCTTCCTACCCCAGCGAACCCGGAGCGTTGGCTCACTGCATGTTATGGGTCTGAATGGCGCACTCCTGACCCGTCCTTCGTGTTCGAGACCCCAGATGACACGGTGAGACGATTCCACTTCTGGTTCGGGCGCTTGAGCCTTCATCGTTTGTACTGGGACTCGCGGTACCAAAACGTCAGCATTCTCCGCGGGCCCTCGGCAGCAGCGGAGCGATTAGCCGCGAGGTTGCCTCCACATTCGCGAGTTCTCGAGATCGCGTGCGGCACCGGTGCGGATGCCCGATATCTTGCGTCGCTAGGGCACGAGGTGGTTGCTTTCGACTTTTCCTGGGTCGCTATTGAAAGGGCTAGACAGGAGTCCGGGAGCAAAGTCGACTTTCGGGTCGCTAATTTGTATGACCGTAAAGAGATGCTTCAGCTGGCAATCGAGCTTCGCTCCGAGCACCGACCAATTTATGTTTTCATGCACCACGCCATTGAAGGAATGACGAATTCAGCGCGGGTCAACGCGGCTCTCCTGTGCAAGTACCTATTGAGGGATGAGTCATTTGCTTTCATGACTTTCTGCGCGTCCCCGGGTAGAGAATTTGACATGGAACGTCCACAGACATGGCACATTCCAATTCATGCTGTATACAAGTCAGCGGCGGATCATGGGCTGACAGCGCGAGTTGATCGCACACATGTCGAACTAGTCCACGGAGGTAAACGGCTGGTGGCAGACTCGACAGTTTCTCGGAGAGGGAGAAGTAATCATGGGAATTAAGACCAAGCTTAAGCGTATGGCCTGGGCTGCCGCTCCTGCCAACATGGTTGCTGGCGAGGAAGTTCAGGTACTCAAGCAGCAAGTTCACGACCTACGAATGGAAGTTGAGCAGCTTCGACGTGATCTCGATGAAGCTCGACGCGATAGCTTGCGGATCGCCGAACTCACCGATCTCGTAGTCGAGAGGCTCGGCTAGCAGCGTGCAAATCGGTTTCGGCTACTAAGTAGCAACCGGCCTTCCCTGGTTCTTTGAGTCACGAAAAGTGGTTATCGGTTGGAACTTCCACGTGATTAGAATCAGCTCTTCCTTCGACGAAGAGCTCGTACCACCGCACCTAGCTTGTCAGCCAGCCTCACAACTTTGCGCGAATTGGCAGCCACGAGTTCGCTTCGGAGTGTTGAGATCTCCGACTCTGCAGCTAGTCTCGCTTGACGCTGCTGGTCGCGGTCTTTCCCAACTCGGCCAACGATATCCTCAGTGTGGGCTTTGGCCTTCCGCTCACGAATGAGCGAGTCATACATTAAGCTCAACTCGTTGTGCGCTGCATGTTCTGAGCAGCTAACCGCTTCTACATTTGCGAGCTTGAGGCTTGGAACCTCAGCAAAGGATGGGACAGTTCCTCCTGATGATTCCCTGATTCGTTCAACTAGAGCGTCCCACCAAGTTTTCGCTTCTGCTCTTCGAACGGGTTCGATCGCTTTAATGTGCTGCTCGTACACACGGCGTTGTGCTGCTACCTGACTGCTTAGCGCTGAAACGGCGTCCGCAGTTGCGCGCCTCGCTGGCAAATGAAGCTCGGCCGTTTCGAAATTCTTCTGAGCACCGTACATGCGCACGAATGAGTACGCGTCCACGCCTATCGAAATTGTTGGAGTACCAACACTCTGTCCGAGAACGATCGGGTGGTAACGGGTGCTGACGGCGAGCGTTGCCTTCTTCATCACGGCTAGACATTCCCTGGCCGACATTACAGGTAGAGCGTAAATACGAGAGGATGAGGAAGTCTTGATGACTCGCTCATGGGAAATTTGATCGTGCTTCTTTTCATCCCGAATTGGCGAGCCTGCGTGAGGAAGCAAATACACCGTCTCGTCCAACTCGGCGGCCACACTGTCCAGTATCGCCGCCATCTGAGTGAAGTATTCATCTTCACTCCAAAACGGGTTCGAAACGTAGGGTGAGACCGAGGCAACCACGAACCTATCGTCTAGATTGAGGGCTGCGACCCATTCTTCATCCGCTGCGTCCGCGCGCAGATGGAAAGCGTCGTCGAGGGTGCGGTACGCAGTTGCTCGGCCCGCAGTCAAATCACCTATCAACGCGAGCGAGTCCAATTCGCGGGCACCGATCATCGAAGCGCTCGTCAGTATCTCAGCGACGATTCCGAGGTGCGCGTCGTCGATGCTTGGACCTATAGTCTGGCTCGTCATCAGCAGTGGCTTGCCGAACTTCTTCGCCAGCTTTGTGAGCACGGAGCGTTCATACACATGATACAGATATCGCGACGTGATGTTCCCCCCGCCCGCGATAATTACAGCATCGCACCGGCGCACGAGGTCCAGAATGGCATGCGCCGGGTCTTCCGGAGGCATCGTGCCAAAATCGTTCGCGATTTCTGAAACAAGTGTGGTGTAACGCTCTTCGAGGCGCTTGCGGTTCCACCGCGTTCCGAAACCAAATCGATCGATTGCGCTGACTCCGTACCGTTTTTGGGCCGGAGCGGCCTCGGCGGCGATGATCGTGATGTCCGCGATGCCGCGCGACTGAAGCTCTCCTATCGCGGCCTCTGTCATCGCTTCATCTCCGAGGTGATAAAGACCTTCCCAACCCACGTCCCCTATAAGCGCGACGCAAGGATCCGGCGCATCTGGTTTATTCACGCGTCTCCCCGCGGCGCGAAAATCAAATCGACAAGGCGTTCCGTGGCGTGCCCGTCTTCAAGCTCCATGAAACGGCTGATGAATGTACTTCTCTCTCCATCGAACGATCGTGCAACTGCGTCGGCGTTCTTGATGGCGTCGACGAGATCTGCAGCGTTGTAGAGAAGCGGCCCGGGCGAAGTTTCATCGAATGGGACGAAACTCTCCCGACCTCTGAAATACTGCTCGTAGTCGGGCACATAGTAGAGCGAAGGTTTCCCAGTGAGGGCGTAGTCAAAGCGCAATGAAGAGTAGTCGAGTATCCCTATATCCGACGCAAGAATAAGGTCGTTGATATCGGGATAGTCGGTGACATTAATGATCCCGCTATCTGCTGACGTCCCCTGCCTTGCATTAAACGGGTGCCCTCGCAGCAAAATCACGTAGTCATCGCCGAGTGACCGCATGAGTTTTGAAAGGTCTAGAAACTCTAGCATCGCAGCTGACATGTCATCGGCGGACACGTAGTCGCGGAAAGTCGGCGCGTAGAGCACAGCTTTTCGACCCTCTGGAATCCCCAAGTTCTTACGGACTTGTTCCCGAACACGGTCCGCTTCGGGTGAAAGAAGGGCGTCGTTGCGCGGATATCCTATTTCAAGAATCTCCGATTGGACGCTCGAACCCGGACGATAGAATTCTTTCAAGATCGGCGTTGCATAGCGAGCGGGAGAGATCAGGTAATCCCACTCAGCGGCTCGCTTGAAGAATGATTCCTGACGTTCTGCAGTGAACCCGAGCTTTTGCCACCATTTATAGCCGTTGAATTTGAACGGATAGCCGTGGAAGGTCTGGATCAGGACCTGGCCGTCGCGCTTCACATACCAGTCGGGCTGGTGCACGTTGACCATTACGTAATTAGCAGTTCCAAAACTTTCGTAATAGGAGTGCGAATCCTCAAGTACAACGCGTGCACCCTCAGGAACATCGACTGAGTAATCCTTAACGGCCCAGATCAGCTCGAGTGAACTCTTCCGGCGCTGCAACTCCTTATGAACGGCAAGAGCTGAGTCGTTTGCGGCCTCCCCGTACAAATTGCGGAACAGAACGGACTTTGGCTTTGTAGCCGAAAGGCTGTAGAACCAGTCCTTCATCCTCCAACGGTTGCCACCGCCGATTTCATCGTCGGAGAGCGGAGGCTCAATCTGCATACCCAGCGATGCACCTGTCTCCCGAGTGACGTTGACCCGGAGCTTTTCGGTCTCGAAAGTTCGGGGGAGACGGGGCGCGAGCGCATCGTGCACATCAAGGGATAGAGGAGAGCTGTCGAAGCTCTCAAGTTGAAGAGTGTATGAGCCACTTGGATATGGTCGGCGAATGTCTCTCCAGGCGGATGCTTCGAGAGGGATTCTTATCGAAATACTCTCGGCCGTAAGCACGATGGGCAAGTCGAACATCGAGGAACCGACTTGAGCGAGTGCTCGAGCAGGGTCAGGCGTGCCTTCAACACGTTGGCACTCGACGATGAGCCCGTTCGCATCGTCGTACCGCACGTCTGTCACGCTCACGCAATTCCGTCGATCAACTAGCGTCAGGCAGCCGCTTGTGAACTCCTGGATCGAGCGGCCACGAATGTCCTCTGTATTGCGTGTCCTGACTCGGCGCGACCAGACGAAGCGCGTAGAAGCATCGACGAGATTTACGCCCGGCAGTTCTGCCGATACATAAATGGTGTGGCTAGTTCCGTCCGGTTCGAACGCACGCAAATCGAAAGTCATGCGCCCCGGGTCCGAATACAAACTTCGTGGCAATGAGAATCTGGCGGTGAATTCTCCATTCACGCGTTCGACGCCGGTGATCGAGCGATTGAGACTAAAGCGGTCGCCGTCCCGAACTAGAGCTACGTGGGATATCGGTTTCACGCTGTCAAACGTGAGTGTGCCTTTGTCGCCAGCGATGCCTAATTGCTTGGCAACGACGCTCGGCGTCGTGACCCTGAAGCACACGGACTTGTCCGGACGCCGAACGGAAACTACGACTCGACCAGAATCAAGTTCGATGGCTGTAGAGCGCGTCGATTTCCAATCGGTGGTAACGATCGCGGCGCGCCTCAGACCATTAGACGTGCCTGTGACGCGAATCTCATATTCTCCGTCGCGGTCGAAGGCGTCGCTGGGGACCGTGATGCGATAGATCGCCTCCTGCATGTCAGCGTATCGACGGGTGTGCCCGAGTACTGCGCCCGGCAGACCCGACTTGTGACTCGCTAGTTCTCGTGTCGAGCCTGTTTCAGCTTCAACCAACTCAAAGCGCATCGAGTCGATGTCCTCGGGGCGGATTCTGTCGATATAGGCAACGATTGAGAGTTGGATCTCCTCCTTCGAGCCCGTCAACTGACGCGCCACCGCCCTCAGAGGGGTCTCCCCGGACGACAACTCGAACGCGAAGCTTTCCAGCTCCGTTTGAAGCCTGTCCTTAAGTGGGAATTCACCGACGACGCGGCTACCCACGGCCGACCCAGAGAAGTGGTCGGCCTGCCAGCCGTGTTCCTCAAGAAATTGCAGTGCCAGTTCCCGATGCTCGGAGTCTACGAGTCCAATGAGAATTTTCTTACGGGCGTCAACCTCTTGCCACAGCGACGTCTCCGAGACCTCGGAGACCAGGTATCGGATGAAGTCGACAAATTGAGCCCACGCTTCGTCATCCATCTGGCGAATGTTGGGAAGGAATTCGCCGAGGTTGTTATTCAGGATCTGGCGAAGTCGTTCCTGTCGTACGTCTGGCGAGCTGTACTTCTGCAATACATTCAACGAGTCCCGGACCGCGATGTGATGGTGATGGATATTGCGAGATGATGTGACCTGTTGCGTGATCGAGGACTGGTCATCGCGCATGCGCCAGTTAATGCTGACGCGAGACAAGACATCGAATCGGTCGGCGCGAGCATAGGCCTCCATTGAGAGAGCTTGATCTTCGTAAAGCAGCCCTTCAGGGAAAGTGAACTCGCAAGCGTCCCAAAATTCACGCCTGTACACCTTGCTCCACGCGACCGCGTTGACCATAACGTTTGGAAAGGTCTCGAGCGTCGTTGCTTTGCGTTCAACATCGTGCGCCGCTCTAATCCACGGCGCTGCCTGGGGATACGAACCCTTCAGTTCGCGTCGATACGGCATGACGGCAAAACTGGACCCCGTTTCGCGGAGGATACTCATCGCATCCTGGTACGCGTGACGGTCAACGAAATCGTCACTATCGAGAAAGGCGATGTACTCACCTCGGGAATGCTCCACTCCGACGTTTCTTGCCGAACTGAGTCCGCCATTCTCCTTACGAATTATCCGTATTCGAGGATCACGCCTTGACCAATGCTGCGCGACTTCGTAACTGCGGTCGGGAGATCCGTCGTCCACGACGATCACTTCTATGTTGCGGTAGTTCTGAACACTAAGTGATCGAAGACATTCCCCGATGTAACGCTCGACTCCATACGCGGGCACAACGATGCTGAGGAGCCCCGGTATCAACTCTTGTGAATCTCTGAGAAGGCGAACGCGCAGATTCAGTCCAGCTATCCAGCGTCCGACGTTTCGCACTCCTTCTCGAGCCGCCAACAGCTCTGGTCGAGCAACTATGTCGAGTGCGAGATTACGGAAACTGCTCAAAATAAACCCTCATCGTTTGCCGCCTTTGCGTCCGGCGCGGAGTGCGGTCGCATGTGCATCCGGATAAGTCTAAACGTCCGTCGCGGTTCACATCTGGGAGACTCCCTTAACCAGATACAGTTGAGCTGGCGTAGTCAGGAGCAAGGAGGCGAGTTGTCGTGAGGATTTTAGTTCGGGCAGGCAAGGCTCCGCACGATGTAGTTTCGCCAGAAGCTTCGTTCGCGCGAAACCGCTCTGGCGTCTTTGGTGCGAACGTCGGCAATCTGCTTTTCACGAATGCCGTTTACAAGGCGGTGAACGTGCCGGATGCCGAGGTTGTCGTTGATTCGTTGGAAACGGAATCGCCGCGAGTCAACGACGAATACACCAAACGAGTCAACGATGAATTCGATATCTTCGCTTTACCATTGGCAAACGCATTTCGTACGCAGTTTCTCCCTTGGCTCGACAGGCTCTCTGGTGTTATCGAGAAGCTCGATATTCCTGTAGCCGTCGTCGGTGTCGGTGCGCAGTTAGGTTTTGATGGCAACTACTCCGGAGTCTCTGACAGGACAAATGCCTCAGTAACGCGGTTCATGCGCGCCGTACTCGATCGTTCTAGTTCAGTAGGAGTGCGTGGTGAGATCACGGCCGATTATTTGAACTCGCTAGGCTTCGGGACAAACCATGTAGACGTTATCGGCTGCCCGTCGATGTACGACAACGGACGTCAGATGGTGGTCGAAAAGGCAGATGCTCCTCCTGCCGTAGATGCAAGTATCGGACTGAACGTCACCCCGTCCATTTCAAGCATGGGAGCCATTCTCAACAACGTCGCGGATCGATACCCCAACTCCGTGTATATTCCGCAAGAGCACAGAGAGCTTGCCCTTCTGCTATGGGGGAAAGACGTATCAGGCAAACTTGCCAGCGGGGTACCAGCAGATATTTCCCACCCGCTATACCGTCAAGATCGGATTCGATTCTTCTTAGACCCGAGCACTTGGCGCGGTTATCTATCCTCATGTGAGTTTGTATTCGGGAACCGAATTCATGGCAATATTGCTGCATTGACTGCAGGCACCCCGGCTGTTCTGCTTTCCCATGACTCACGTACTTTGGAGTTGGCTCGCTACCACGGGATCCCTTTCCGTCCGGTTCCATCCGCCGATGAAGGTGTCGATGTAGAAGAGCTCTATGAGTCGGCCGACTTCACGGAGTTGAACCGGTGCAGTATGGAAAATTTCGATCGTTACACCGCGTTCTTGAGAAAGAACGATCTAACAACCATTTACGAGCCCGGCCAGGAGAACATCTCTTATGAACATATCCTGGCATCGGCGAGCTTTCCGGATCCGGTTCATACACTTTTCTCGAACAACCGAGATGTCCTAATTGAGCGTTTGCGCTGGCTTTGGCAAGGTATCGACGCGGACCAGTTGCGAAGTGAAGGCGCTTATGCCCCTCCTTTCGCACCTCGTTCGAGCTCGTCTGGCAATGACCCGAAGTCTTTGAACGCGTCAATCCAGCGGCTAGAGGCGAAGGTGCGTGAGCATGAAGGAACGCTCAAATATCTTCGCCAACCGGCCGAGAAGCGAGTACTCGAGGGTGTGAGAGTTCGCCTTAACCGGCTTCGAGGCCGTGGAAACAAGTCAGGCTGATTCGCGGAAATTGTGTTCGCGCGTCGCTCCAAGATCAGATAGATGCCGTTTCAATAGGGCCCGCATCCGTGGTCCGAACGGCTTCTCCACGAAGGCGTAAATTGCCCAGGCAAGTGCGATGCAGCCCAGCGAGGCGATGAGCAATGCAAGCCAACTCGGCGCCTCCCGAAGGTTCGAGAGCATCCACCATCCCCAGTGTTCGTGGACGAGATACAGCGGGTAGGTCAGCAGACCGAGTGATGTCATCCATGCCGCACGTATGCGACTCAATCGCGTCAACGCAAAAAGACAGATTGCAACACCTGCGAATCCAAGAACGACCGCGACGATGACTGGATCCAGAAGGTTTTCGGTGTTCGACTCGGCTCCGATCCGGGTGCCGCCGTTCGTCTGGAATACTGCGAAAATCCAGTTGACCCCGAGAGCCGCCCAGAGAACAAAATTCTTGGGTTGCTTGACAAGTAGGTAGATGATGATGCCCATACTAAAGAGTGGGGCTTGCTCCGGCATCAAGATCGTATCGATAACGTCTGAATCCAGCTGCTGAAAGAGCGCTGCCAGCGGCGGCCACAGGATGGCCAAGGACAAAACCCTCTCTCGAGTGAGTCCGACAATAATGAGACCAAAAACTAGAAGGTAGAACCGAAGCTCTGCCCACAGGGTCCAGTAGACGCCGTCTATGTGCGGGACATTAAATACCTCTTGAAGCAAAGTGAGATTTAGCAGCGCTTGTGCAACCGAAATATCTTTTCCGGCTGGCCATAGAAACAAAAGAAGGAACGACGTGAGAGCCACTCCCGTCCAGTACGCCGGGTACACCCTACTAACTCTGGACGCGATGAACGCCGCTGGTTTACGACCTTCAGCGCTCAGAAGAATCACAAACCCGCTGATGATAAAGAAGACTTCTACACCGAGGAAACCGTACTTCGCAAACGGGAAGAGCCCTGGGAAAACTTCGTTGACGGGCTCGCCCCACGCCTTGTTTTCTCTCGCGGTGAAATGGTAAATCAAAACCGCGGCAGCAGCAGCGAAGCGGGTAAGGTCGATTAGCGCGAAGCGCGGACGAGTAACCGTGGGTGAAGACAACGTGTGGAGAATGGTGCGGCCTCAGAGACGAACGCTTATGACTTGGCCGGTCATGGGGGAGGCCATGACGCGAGCTGACACTTCCGCGACGACGTCTGCGGAGAGGAGCGTGCCCTGAGGCTCGTCGCCAAAGGCTTGCGTGCGCATCGGAGTGTGCGTGCGTTGCGGATTGACACAATTTACCCGCACACGGTCGTCGGCCCACTCTTCCGCCAGTGCCTGTGTCAGATTGACGACTCCCGCCTTCGTCGCGGAGTAGAGGCTATAGCCAGCCCTGCCGCGCGTGTATGAGCTGGACGTAAAGAACGTCAAGGATCCCTCGGACTCTTTCAAGAAGTCAAATGCCTCTTGCGCTATGACCGCGGGGGCCGTGAGATTCGTTCTAATTGTCCGTTTGATCTCCTTCTTCGGAGCGCTGGCCAACGGCGAAATAGAAAGGATCCCTGCCGTCACGATGACGTAGTCAATCCTGCCTGCCTTCTCAAGTGAGGAACGCAACGCGGCCCGGACGCTCTTGCGTGAAGTTACATCGGTGTTGGTCGCAGTTCGGCTGTATGAAAATACCCGGGCGCCGGCTTTCGCGGCCACATCCGCGATACTCTTGCCAATTCCGTAGCTCCCGCCAAAAACGACAACCGTCTTTCCTGCCAAGTTTGGGACTTCGGAAGATTCGCTCGAGAGACTCTTTGACTGAAGCTGGAAGATTTTATCGGCGATGTGGATGTCGATAGGCTCCGTTACTTTCATATTCTCGCCGGTTCCCTCGACGACGTAGATCTTGATATCCGGAAGATACTTAAAGATGACGCCGCAGTCGTCAGTTGCCTTGAACTCCGGGTCTTCGGTCGCGATCTCGTAAGCCCTACGAATTGTCGAGATCTTGAATGCCTGAGGCGTCTGTCCTCTGCGCAGAACTGAACGATCCGGCATGTCGGAGATGCACCCGTCGTCATCAACTTGAATGATCGTGTCCGCAGATCGTATTGCCGTGTCCACCGCGTCGTAGCTGTCCAGTGCCCTCACGCAGTCATCGATGATTCTGTCGTCGATGAAAGGCCGTACAGCATCGTGGAAGAGTACTTTGCACTCTTCGTCCGGTAAAGCAGCCAGTGCAAGTCTGGTTGTGGCGTTTCTCGTTTCTCCACCGGGAAGGATTCGAGTTAGTTTGCTGAATTGTCCGCTCTTCTGAAGGTGATCGAGCTCGTGAATTGAGTCGGCGTTCATCATGATGATGATCTCGTCGATGTGTGAGTTGTTCTCGATTGCCTCAAGCGTGTGCTCAACAATTGCCTTGCCTGCAATCTTGATGAGTTGTTTAGGGATACCGAGTCCAACGCGCACGCCGACTCCGCCAGCAAGGATGACAGCGACTGTTCTCATTATTACCTCGTGCTTATTTCGTCGATTATTTCGCGGCGAATGTCTTATTCCACTCTTCAGGTGATGTAAGTGCGGGCAATTCTTGACAGTACGCGGTGGAAAGCGTCCGCCAGCTGTCTCGCAGCTGACGATGGAGCGCAATGCTCTCGGCGAGCAAACGGCGGAACGTTGAACGATCACGCTGGAACCATGACTTTCCTGACCCGTCAGCTGTTGAGACAAGCGCGCTGTCATAGTGTGGCGTGCGGAACCACGTGGCGTCGCGCTTCGCGAGTTCAACCTGAGGATGCTTACGGTTCGCGGAAGACGGGCGGGTGAACCAGTGGCGCAATGTCATCTTCGCTGTGAACACGGCGAGACTGATCCCGCGCGGGCCGGGTGTCGACTTGTGAGGTGGCGTGACAGGGAAAACTCGCTTGCCTTGGTTCGTCGGCGGAATCTCCTCATCCGTGCGCAGGACACGCATTTCAGGGAAGGATGAAGCGGTCTTTCTAAGTACTGACAACTGCGTGGGAAGCTGCGCATGCATGTGCTCCGGGCCACTTAGGATGTCCCTGAGCGCCATATGACGCAGGGTCACGGCATAGTACTGCATTGACAGAAGGTGTTTGAGGTCAAGGCGGAAGCTGTCACGGAGCAGAATTCCGCTCCGCGGGTAACGAGAGTGCAGGAGCCCTGCCACGATTCGATTGCGGGCGTGGAAGTACGCCTGCCAGTCAATTGAATCGTCCTTATCGAGCCACGATACGTGCCACAATGCGGCACCGGGTAGCGACACGGTCGGGAAGCCATGCTCACGCGCCCGAAGGCTGTATTCGGAGTCATCCCACTTGATAAACGCGGGCAAAGACAGGCCAATCTCTTGAATGACCTTTTTAGGGATGAGGCAGAACCACCACCCGTTGTAGTCCGCGTCCATGCGTGAATGCATCCATCGGGTCTGCCGGAGATTGGTGTTGCGGAAGTCATGAGGGAACAGCTCACGGTGCTGAGGACGCCAGATGAAGGGCTTCTCATCGACAATCTCGGCGTAGGCATGCAGGACAGGTCGGTTGAGTAGATCGAACATGTGCCCACCGACGATGGTGGGTCGCTTGCTGTGTCGCGCAAAAGCGACGGTGCGCAGAATACTTTCGGGCTCAATCTTGACGTCGTCATCGAGGAGGATGAGGAAATCACTGTCGTCGCGCTTCAGTACCTCCGCCATCGAGCGCGAGAAGCCTCCGGAGCCGCCGAGATTCGCCTGGTCGATGATCTCGAGTTGTTCGCCGAGCTTGTCGTTTACCTGGTCAAACCCGTCCTGGTCGGCGACTTTCTGGTCGCCTTGGTCAATGATGAAAATGCGGTCGATAAGTTCGAGCACTTCCGGACTCTGAGCGAGCGCGTCAAGCGTGTTCACGCAGTAATCGGGTTTGTTGAATGTCGTCGTGCCCAGCGACGCCTTACCCGAGTTCTTCTGCTTCGCGTCCGTCAGCCAGGTACCTCGATCGAGAACGAGCCCGTCCTCGTCGGCTTCAAGCTCAAACCAGTACCAACCGCCGTCGCCGAAGGACTTGAGCGGAAGGTCAAACGTGCTCGTTGCGTTTTCGCTGACGCGACGGGACTCGACACGCTGCTGCGCACCCTGTGAGTTCGAGCGGTAGACAAGAATCGTGCCGGATCCGGTCGTGGAAAGCTCTAGACGCACGCGCTTGACGTTGGTCCAGTGCTGCCAGTACGACGCCGGAAAGGCATTGAAATAGCTTGCGAATGAGACGCGTTTTCCCCCGTTTACACGAGCGCTCGTCCGAGAGAGCACATCGTCGATGTGCGCATGGTTGCTGACCTTGACGTTCTGGCCGTCGATGGTCGTCCACGTCTCGGGGTCGGCGTAGAGAGGAAGGACGTCGGGGTCGCGGTCAAGAGGGAAGATGACGTTCTGCAGTGCTGTCCACATGCGCGGCGTTTGACTCCTGTTCGTCTTGACTTGCGGCACAATGCCTCTCTGAGCCTAGCTTCCACAATCCGTGAAATCCTGGTAGGACTCTGCAACCGGCAGTAATTCAGCTTGACAGCGCTATGATTCCAGTTGGCCCCCAGAGCTGACCCGAGAGCACGACGACATTGGCACAGACATTGACGAACGCTGACTTGAGCGAATTCAAGACCCCAGGCCGGGGTCACGGTGTTCTTGATATTTTCACAAGACGTTACTTGCTGAAGGTTCTCGTTAAGAAGGACGTCACAACCCGCTATCGGAACTCCGTCTTCGGCTGGATGTGGTCATACGCGAAGCCGGCAGCGCAGTTTCTTGTCTATTACCTCGTCATGGGGCACATCCTCGGGCTCTCACGTGGCATCGACAACTTTCCCGTCTATCTTTTCTCGGGAATCGTCGTCGTCAACCTGTTCAATGAGTCCTTCAGCAACGCGACGACGTCAATCGTAAACAACAAGGCACTCGTCAAGAAGATCTATCTTCCACGCGAACTCTTTCCCGTTGCTACCGTCATCGTCGCTTTCGTGCACTTTCTGCCACAGGTCGCGATTCTCATCCTCGTAGCTCTCCTGACGGGGTGGGTGCCCACACTCGCTGGCGTCGCGGTCGCCATTCTCGGGATGCTGCTGATCGTGCTGTTCTCCACAGGCCTCGGCCTGTTCTTCGGAGCACTCAACGTGGCGTTCCGAGACGCGCAGAACTTCGTGGAGATTATCCGAACGTTCGCAACGTGGACCGCTCCCGTACTGTACTCGTGGACAATGCTCGCCGACATCGCGCCGAGCTGGCTGTTCAACATCTACATGTGCAACCCTCTAACCGTCGCCGTCGAGTTCTTCCACTACGGTTTCTGGTTTACGACGTCGACAGGGGCTCTCGATAATCCACCGGCCGATGCGTTGTTCCCGCCAGAGCACATGCTCGTGTACTCGCTCGTCGCATTCGCGATCGCCATTGTCACAATCGTTGTAGGACAGTTCGTCTTCCGCCGGTTCGAGCGCAACTTCGCACAGGATCTCTAATCGCATGACAACAACTGCAGCTCGCCCGAGCATCATCGTCGAGAACGTTCGCAAGACGTTCCTGATCAGACACAGTCACTCCATGAAAGAGGCTGTGATCGGCAAGATCCGTGGACGCAAGGTCGGGTCGAGTCCGTTCCAGGCCGTCGACGAGGTGTCATTCACCATCGACGAAGGTGAATCCGTGGCCATCCTTGGCCACAACGGTTCGGGCAAATCGACGATGCTGAAACTCATCTCCGGGGTGCTCGAGCCCAACGCGGGACGCATTCTCGTGCGGGGACGACTTGCGGGACTTATCGAAGTTGGCGCCGGGTTCCATCCAGAGCTCTCCGGGCGCGAGAACGTCTACCTCAACGCCGCGATCCTCGGAATGAGTGAGAAGGAGACCGACGAGCGTTTCGACGATATCGTCGACTTCTCCGGCATCCGTGAATTCATCGATCAAGAGGTCAAGCACTACTCGTCCGGAATGTTCATGCGGTTGGCGTTCTCCGTCGCCATTCACACAGAGCTTGACGTGCTTCTGGTCGACGAGATCCTCTCAGTTGGCGACGCTCCGTTTCGTGAGAAGTGCAATCAGAAGATTCAGGAGCTGATCGACCAGGGTAAGACCATGGTCGTGGTCAGCCACAGCGCAGGCACGGTCAAGGAACTGTGTGACCGCGGCATTGTTCTGCGCAAGGGCAAGAAGATCTTCGACGGCCCTATTGAAGAGGCCCTCGAGGTTCACAAGGCGAAGAACAAGTAAGCGTCAGTCGATACGGTCTGGATGGTTCAGCGGCGTCGACGGCCCAGCAGGTCGCCTGTCGAGCGTCTGCCGCCAGCTCTGTGACTGCGACGCTTTCGCCGCGCAGATGACCAGAAGGAACCACCCCGCACCGGTGAGAATGTGGCTCTCAGCTGCAGAGCCCGCCAAGAGCGTGACGAGCACCAGCGCTGGCCAGGTGTAGATGAGGCTTCGGCGGTTGGATGCCAGATTCCACGAACGCAGAAACGCGAATAGGCACAGAACCAGGAACAGGAAGATTCCGACGAGGCCGACCTGCAGGTAGACGTCGAGATAGGCGTTGAGCGCCGACGCGTGCACACGATCGACCTGGATGTTGATGAGAATGTACGGGAAGTCGTCGTTGCGCCAGGCGCCGATCCACCCCCAGCCTTCGAGAAAGTTGTCTTTCACGAGATCCCACGTCGAGCGCCACAAGTGGTACCGCACACCGAACTCGCTCGCGGCGTCGAGCCACCGGATGATCAGGTTGCGCGCAAGGTAGACGGCCACGAAGCCGATAAACGACACCGTGAGCAAGAACGCCTGAATGAGAGTGCGCCGCTCGGGGGAGGACTTGCGCAGCCAGTACAGCGCGAGCGTCGCGACGAGCACCACCAGAATGAGCAGCTGGTTGATGGGGGACTGCGACAGAAGCAGGCACAGCACGGCAAGGGCAACCGAGCCGTAGGCGATGGGGCGGTCGACCGAATGCGTTCGCCATTCGATGACGAAGGTGATCAGGGCAATGACGGCCATGAGCCCGAGCATGTTGCGCGTGACGAAGATTCCCTGGATCGGACCGCCGAGCGCGATGTTCCCCTCGATGCTGAGGAACGGAATCGGCACGTCGAAGAAGATGCCGCTCAGCATCTCGAGCACGATTGATACGGCAAGCAGCGCGCGCAGCACGCCCCCGACGGCGCGCACGATCTGGATCATGTCGCGCGTGAGCGCGATGGTCATGGCGAGAATCGCGACGACGACCTGATAAGCGATGCCCACGAAACCGTCTGTCGAATAGTCACTCCAGAACAGGCTGAGGGCACACCAGGCCATGAACGCGAAGATCGAGAGCGGCCACCAGCCGCGCCACTCGATGTAGTGACGGCGCCCGATCAGCACGACGCCGGCCAGTAGCACGAGCGTGCCGAGCGCGCCGACGACCCCCGGCCAGTCGAGCAGATTGCGAATGAGGGGAATCGAGAACGTTGTGGCGATCGCGCAGATCGTGAACGCCTGGGCGAACGGCGCCGAACTCACGGCCTCGTCAAGGCCGTGCGGAATGCGCCCGCGAGGTCCGCCCGGCACCGTCACGTTGCCCCGTCTTCGGTGATCGCGCGCTGTCGCTTGGTCTTGAGTGACAGAAGGACGACGAGCACCCAGTCCGATTCGATGAGGATGCGGCTCTCGGCAAGGCTCTGCACCACGAGTACGACAGTGAACAGCAGGGGCAGCAGCGCCAGGGCGGAGTAGGGGCGGTCGTCGCGCAGGTCAAAGCGCGGCCGGTCGATGGCCGCGAACCACGAGCGCCAGAGCAGCGACGCGATGACCGCGGCGAACAGGACGACGCCGATGACGCCTAGCTGCAGCCATACGTCGAGCCACGCGTTGTGCGCGTGGAGCTGTACGACGTGATGTCTGACGAGAGGGTCGTCAAGCGGAAGCTGCCCCGGAACCCACGGACTGGAGTAGCCCCAGCCGAACCAGGGACGTTCCGATGCCTGGTTGATGACTCGAGTCCAGAACTCGGTGCGCCCGGTGAGATCTTCGCTCTTGCCCAGAAGGGCGAGCAGCTGATCGGTGAACGTCAGAATCACCGTGACGATGCCGGCGAAGACCACGGCGACCGTGACATACAGCGCCGTGCGGCCATGCCGCGATGCGCGGCGAGCGATGACAACGGCGAGCAGAGCCGCCGCTGCGACGAGGGCCGCGACAATGATCGTGCTCGAGCGCGTCAGCGAGAAGGTCGCGACTGATAGCAGCATCCAGAACCAGCCCCAGCTGCGACGAACGGAACCAATGGTGAGCTGAATGCCGATGGCGATGACCGCGAAGAGCGCGCAGATCGACAGCAGATTCGAGTTGCCGAGGATTCCCTGGATCTTTCCGCCCTCGAACAGCAGGTTTCGCGACCAGTACGCGAGAAGCGGCGGGTCGTCACCCACGTACACGCCGCCCGAGAGCGGCAGCACCATGTCGCGCACGAACACCGACACCCACAGCTCGAATGCCAGCGAGAGTCCGATGACCCACTTGAGGGCATTCGCGAGACGCGTCAGCACCTGCTGCCACGTGAACACGAGCGCGAGGTATACGCCGACGACCGTGCACATGAACGTGCCCAAGTACGTGAGCAGCGTCGCGCCGGCATAGGCCGACCACGTCACCGAGACGAGCGCATACACGAGAAAGGCGATGAGAGCCTTGGGAAGCGCGCGTGGCGAAAGCACCGGTCGTGCTCTCGCGATAAGAACGAGCGTGATCAGCGTGTACGCGCTGACAATGACGACGTAGGCGGGCCAGCCCACAAGATTCCGGATGCCGTCGCCGCCGAACGCGACGAAGAGCCCGAACGTGCCGTGCGCCGCTGTCACCCGGTACTTGGTCGACAAGGTCGCGGGCGGGGCGACGACGGGCGAGCTCATTTCTCCAATCTATCGCGTGAGACTTCGGTCACCCGTGCATGTTGACCGAAAGCATGAGACGACGTCCCCGCGCGAGACGCTGCGCGGGGACGTGCGAATGTGACTCATTCGTCGCGTTCGGCGTACTTCTGCTCGATCGCGGCCGGGCGGTCCTGCGCCTCGCGAATGCGGTCGATGTCGAACTTGTCGCTGCGGTCGAAGTTGTACAGTCCGTTCTGCTCTTGAAAGACGTCTGTCAATTGCGTGTAGCAGTAACCGAACATGTCGGGATGATCCATGAGCACCGCGACTTGCCCTTCGAATCGCGCGTAGAACTCGTCAATGTTGCGAACTCGTTCTCCGTAGCCCCAGCCGCTCGACTCTGCCTTTTGCGCCTCGGCGGCGTTCCACCAGATACCACCGAACTCGCTCACGAAGAATGGCTGCCCGGCATAGGGGATCGACCAGGACTCGCCCGTCGTTGGCGACGGATTGACGAACGGATCGCCCTCGCTGAGCCGCGCGAAGTGCTCGGCGAGCAGCTGCGGCTCCTGCTCGTACTGGTGACTGTCGAACACGTCTGATTCAGGAACGCGGTGCGCGTATCCCGAGGTGTCCAGGACGGGCCGGGAGGTGTCGAGGGCCTTCGTCGCGAGGAACATGCCGCGCATGACGTCATCGAGCACCGTGATGCGATCGCCGTACGCCTGCCATGTCTCGTTCATGGGGCACCAGCCGATGATCGAGGGATGCGAGTAATCACGCTCCACGACTTCGAGCCACTCTTGAATGAACGATGCGTCGGGCTGCTGATTGCTTGCCTCGCCCTCTCTCGAGTTGCATCCCCAGTCGCCGAACTCGCCCCACACGAGGTATCCCATGCGGTCAGCGTGGTAGAGGAAGCGCTCTTCGAAGACCTTCTGATGCAGGCGCGCACCGTTGAAACCGGCCGCGAGTGACAGCTCGATGTCGCGAACCAGGTCCGCGTCACTCTGGGCGGTCATGAGGCCGTCGGGGTAATACCCCTGGTCGAGCACCAGCTTTTGGAACACGACCTCGCCGTTGAGGCGAATTGCCTTGCCCGTGATCGACACACTGCGCAGCCCCGCGTAGGAGTCGACGGCGTCCAGCAGGTTTCCGTCACTTCCGCGCAACTCGAAGCGCACGTCGTACAGGTACGGGTCAGACGGGGACCACAAGCGCTGCCGCCCTTCGGGGAGCGAGAGCGTTACGCGGGGAGCAAGGTCGAGATCGGCGCGCACCTCAGCCCGCGAGACCTCGCCCTCGGCATCGGATACCGCCACCATGAGGCGGGCGCCCCGGGAAATGCCAGACAGCGGCACCTCGACGTCGAACGATCCGGCGGCGACATTCGGGGTGATGCGCGGCCGGCGAATCGAGGTCTCCGGAACCCGCTCGATCCAGACGGTCTGCCAGATGCCCGTCGTGCGCCAATAGTGCGCGCCGGTCGGAGTATATGTACGCGACTGCTTTCCGCGTGCCTGCGGTGCGTGGGGCTCATCTCGAGCGCGCACCACGAGGGGCACCTCGGCTCCGAAGCGCACAGAGTCGGTGACGTCGAACGAGAAACTTGAGAAGCCACCGCGGTGGCGACCGACCTCGACGTCATTCACCCACACTGTCGCGTCATGGTCTACCGCACCGAAGTGGAGCACCACGCGGCTTCCCTTCCACTCCGCTGGAACGTGCAGCGAACGGCGGTACCAGACGGCGTTGTAGAAATCGAGGTCGCCGATGCCGGAGAGAGTGCTCTCCGGAGCGAACGGCACAACAATTTGCCCCGAGAGCGCCGAGTCGCGAAGCCCGCGCTCCAGCCCGGTGTCGCTGCGATCGATCTCGAACCCCCATGTTCCGTTGAGGTTGACCCAGTCATCGCGTCGGAACTGCGGCCGTGGGTACTCGGGGCGGGGAATTGCTGTCGTGTTGTCGGTCATATCCATCGTCCTTATCGGGCAGGGGAGGCGAAACGGAGGGTAACGAGTTCGAACGGCCGTAGACATACATCGACCGTTGACCCCTCGGCAGTGCCGCGAATCGTCGTTGTCGACACGGCATCCTCGAGGAGGTCTGTCGTCTGAACGCCGCTCCACGCGAAGTTGGTGCTCAGCGTGGCCGACGAGCGATTGCCATGAGCCTCGTAGAGGCGAACGACGAGATCTCCCGAGCGATCCTCCGCGAGCTTCACGCTCTCGACCAGGATCGCAGGGTCGCTCACCTCAATCAACGGTTCCACGGCCGAGCCCCGCACGTCGCGAAGCGGAAGGTGCTGGGCGTAGCCGTCGGCGATAGCCTCAGGGATGCCGCCCGGGCGCAGACTCACGGTGAACGTGTGCTGTCCCTGATCGGCGCCCGGATCAGGGTAGCGCGGCGCACGCACGAGCGAGAGGCGCGCGGTCGTCATGGGGGTGCCATCTGGAGACTGTCCGTTTCGGATGTCGTGTCCGTAGACCACGTCATTGGCGATCGCCACGCCGTAGGAAGGCTCGCCAACGTGGATCCATCGGTGTGCGACAGTCTCGAAGCGCGCGGTGTCCCACGAGGTGTTCTGGTGAATGGGACGGTGTAGATGGCCGAACTGAATCTCCGACGTTGCACGATCCGCCCGGACGTCGAGCGGGAACGCGAGTTTCAGAAGCTTCTGCGACTCGTGCCAGTCGATGTCGAACGCGTAGTGCAAACACCCGTCTGCGAGGGAGATGCGCACGTCGATGGTCGAGGTGCCGACGGCATGGCGCACGACAACGGCATCACCATCGAGACGGATGCTGTCGGGGTCGACGAGATCCTTCCGCGAGCGCTTGTCTTCATCGTTGATGTCCCAGGCGTCCCATTCTCGGGGAGCGTCGCGGAACAGCTGCAGTACGCCTCCCGCGGTCTCCGCGGGCACAAGCTCTCGATCGGCGGTGAGATCGACGATGGAAACCAGCGTGCCGCGCCTGTCAATCTCGACGCGCAGACGATCGTCGGAGAGAACGAAACCGTCGGCGTCCTCGCGCGCATCCGGTGCACCGCCCTCGGATGCGGGGGCGACACCCATTGCCGCGACTCCGCTTCGCGCGAGCGGACCGGCGTTTGCCTGCAGCACCTCGTTTCCGTCGCCGGCGAGCTGCCCCAGCGAGTGCTCGACGAGGGCGGTGAGCTCAGCCGTGAGGTCGGCGTACTGCTGCTCGGCCTCCTGGTGAACCCACGCGATCGAGGTTCCGGGGAGGATGTCGTGGAATTGCAGCAGAAGCACACGCTCCCACGCCTTCTCTAACGCCTCGTACGGGTATTCCGATCCGAGTCGGACAGCTGCCGTCGCCGCCCAGAGCTCCGCCTGCCTGAGCAGTGCTTCGGAGTGCCGGTTTCCGCGCTTGCTGCGCGCGTGAGAGATCAGAGTGCCGCGGTGCAGCTCGAGGTACATCTCGCCGACCCACACCGGTGGCTCCGCCAATTCGGCTGCCGCCGTTTCGAAGAACGTCTCGGGATCGCTGAGCTGAACCTTCGGCGAACCATCGAGGTCTCGTTTGCGCTGAGCAGCACCGAGCATCTCTCGGGTGGGGCCACCGCCGCCATCGCCCCAGCCGAACAGAGCGATGACGTTGTGTGCTGCCCCCTTCTGCCGGAACTTGCGCTCGCTGCGCGCCAGATCGGCGGCTCCGAGATCGGAGTTGTACGTCTCGGCCGGCGGGAAATGCGTGAAGAGGCGCGATCCGTCGATGCCTTCCCAGAGGAAGCTCGAGTTGGGCATGGGGTTCGTCTCGTTCCACGACGGCTTCTGCGTCAAGAAGTGCGAGATGCCGGCAGAGCGAACGATCTGGGGGAGTGCCCCGCTGTACCCGAAGGAGTCGGGCAGCCACCCCACGTTGCTTGTGACTCCGAACTCCTCGCGGAAGAACCTCGTGCCCCGCACGAACTGGCGGACGAGCGCTTCACCACCGGGCATATTCGTGTCAGACTCCACCCACATGCCGCCAACAGGACGGATGCGGCCGGCCTTGACAGCGGCCCGAACGCGTTCAAAGAGCTCGGGCTGCGTGTCCTTGATCCAGGCGTACTGCTGTGCCGAAGACGCGGCGAAGATGAACTCCGGGTCGCGCTCGATGAGATCGAGAACGTTCGAGAACGTTCGCGCGACCTTGCGAACCGTCTCACGCGTGGGCCAGAGCCACGCGCAGTCGATGTGCGCGTGCCCGACGGCCGAGACGATCAGGGCGCTGTCCGGCGCGGTTCCTGAGAGCACGTCGGCGAGGGCCGCTCGCCCCTTCGCCGCAGTACCGGCGATGTCGTCCGGATCCATCACGTCGACCATGCGTACGAGGGCATGAATGATGTCGGCTCGTCGCGAACCGTCGGGCGGGAGCACGTCGACGAGCCCGTCGAGAGTTGCCACGTCTTGGAGCAACTCCCAGACGTCGAGATCACGACGCGCGACCGAGACATCGCGGAGCGTGTAGATCGGCTCGGTGCCGGCCGTAGCCTTGTCGCCCACATGCGTGGGCTCGTACTCGTACGGAACCTGCACGATCGGATTCGCGGCAGCTTCGATGAAGAGCCGAAACGGTCCAGCATCCGGAAGCGGTACCCACGCGTTCAAGGGTTCGAGCGCCTTGACGATGGTGCCGTTCTCTCGGTAGACGGTTCCCTCCGCTTGGAAGCCCGGCTGATCAGCCGTGAACCCAAGGTCGACGACGAGCTCCGTCTCTGCCGGGTTCCAGCCCGACGGTACTTCGCCGCGCACCTCGAACCACACGGTGTCCCAGGGGCGGCCCCAGGCCGTGCCGAGTTCGAACGGCTCGAACGTCTGCGCCGTCGCGTGCGAGAAGGGCACGGGTTCGCCGTTCACCGTCCAGGCGCGAACCTCCACGGGAAGCGCCTCGCTATAGATCGCGGGCGCGACGCGGAATCGTGTGAAGCGGCGCACCCGTAACATCGCGAGCGCGGCTTCGTCGAGCTGGGTTCGGCCGTGCGGATTGACATCGACTACCAAAGAAATCGTTCCTTTTCAAAAGTGATGAAGCGGTGCCCCGTTGGGCACACCAGAGAGGACAAACGGAGAAGCGCGCTGGGCGTTGCTATCCCTTGATGGCGCCGCCCATGCTCGAGCGGAGCAGATGCTTGCGAAGCACCATGTAGAGGATTGCGGGCGGAATCATGTAGATCATCGCGCTCGCGGCCAGCAGGCCCCAGTCGACCTGGTTGAATGCGCTGAAAGCGCGGAACAAGCCGATAGAAAGCGGGTACAGGTCGGGAGACTGCAAGAGCACGAGGGGCGTGAGGAAGTCCCCCCACACCGCCATGAATGTCAGCATCGCGGTGGCGCCGAGTCCCGGCATCACGAGGGGCGCGACGACGCGGATGATTCCCTGGAATCGGCTGTTCCCGTCAAGCCACGCGGCTTCTTCGATCTCGACGGGCACTGCATCGATGGCTCCTTTGAGCATCCACAGCGTGATCGGCAGAGCAGCTGCCGCTTCGACGAGGATCAGCCCGAACAGGGTGTTGTCCAGATTCACCTTCACCATCAGCAGATACAGGGCGACGATGGTGGCTGGTGCAGGAATGACCCTGATCAGCAGGATGGAGAACATGAACGTCGCGCGGCCGCGAAAGCGGAATCGGGACAGCGCGTAGGCTCCGAGCACGCCGACAGCGAGATTCAGCGCCGTGGCTAGCACGGAGATGATGAGGCTGTTCGCGAGCAGGCGAGGAGTGTTCGCTTCGGTGAAGAACCGCACAAAGTTGCTGGCGGTGAGATCCGGCAGCTTGATGGTCGAACCCGCATCCGCATCGAAGGCGGTGAGCACGAGCCACGCGAACGGAATAAGGCAGAAGAGCGCGAGCAGCGTGATCAAGACGTACTGCAACGTGCGTTGCACGGACCGGAACATGCTCGGACGGCGGCGCACCACCGAGGTGGTGGTGTTCACTGCGGTGCTGGTGGCAGCCATCAGACCTCAACTTTCGAAAAACGCACGTAGGTCAGGCCGAAGATCAGCAGCAGAATGAGCAGGATCACTGATGCTGCGCTTCCCAAGCCGATCTGCGAATACTGGAAGGCGCGCTGGTAGATGAAGATGGCCGTCAGCTCGGTTGCATTGCCCGGGCCTCCCTGCGTGAGGAAGTAGACAAGGCCGAAGACGCCGACCGTCGTGATCGTCGTGAGCAGCAGGTACAAGAACACTGCTCCACGGATCAGGGGAAGGATGACATGGCGGAATACCTGCCACGGTCCGGCCCCGTCAATCCGAGCGGCTTCGATGAGCTCGTCGGGAACGTCCTCCAGTGCCGCCTGGAACATGATCATGGCGAAGGCAATTCCACGCCAGATGTTCACGACGATAATGCACAGCATGGGCGCCGCTTGCAGTGCAGCCACGGGAGCCTCGCCGAAGACGCCGAGGAGCCTATTCAGCGTGCCGTCGCCGCTGGGTGACAAGACGCTTGCCCACGTCAGCGACGCGACGACTTCGGGCACGACCATGGGCAGCAGCACCGCGGCGCCGAACGCGCCCTTTCCTCGAAGCCATTTGCGGCTCAAGATCAGCGCGGCGACCATTCCCAGCACGGTCTGCCCGATGATGGCCGAGAAGAAGACGAACTGCGCGGTGTTCCACATCGATCCGAGGAAATCTTCGGACGTGAGCAGGTGAGCGTAGTTGTCGAACCCGACGAACTTCGGATTGCGTGCCGCGGAGCCGGTGAGTTGAGTGTTGGTAAAACTGAGATAGATGCCGTAGGCGGCGGGAATCAATACGAATGCTGTGATGAGCACCACCGACGGCCCCAGCAGCAGCGGCACGAGGCCGCGCTGCTGGAGGCCGCGGCGTCGCCGCGTCGGAGCGAGAGAAGCTGACATCATTCGGCGATGAAGCTCGGGTCGAGGAACTCGCGCACTTCTTTCGCGAATGCCTTCGCCGCTTGTTTGCCGTTTGCGTCGCCCGTGAGGATCTGCGCTGTCGCGTGCTGTACGGCCTGCGAGATCTGATCGCTGCCCTCGCCCACGAGAGGCACGACGGCGGTCGTCAGTTTCGATTCCGCGTCGAGCAAGGCCGGCTCGCTCGCGTAGGGCTCGATGTCGGAGATGCCTTCGCGCGGTGACGCTGCGCCCACAACGGCCAACTGCTTCGCGAGCGCTTCGTCCGACGCCAGCCATTTGATGAATTCGACAGCAGCGTCCGGGTACTCACTCTCTGCATTGACGGCGTAGTTGTAACCGCCGCCGCTCACGGAGTACGGCTCCGTGCCATCGACGAGTGCGGGGTAGTTCCAGGTGATCACCTTGTCTTGAACATCTTCAATCGGGGCTGATCCGTCCGGGCCCCAGTCGTAACGCCAGCCCCAGGTTCCCTGGGCAGCGACGGGCATCGTCCCGGCCGGGAACGCCTCGTACTTCGTCGGCTCCCACGGGTTGGGATTGAGCAGGGCCTCAACAGGCAGGAGCTGCTCTTTCACGAGCTCGTTGTACAACTCGAACGTCGCGGTCAGTCCCTTGCTCTCGATGGTCCAGGTGCCGTCCTCCGCGTTGTAAAACGGACTTCCCGTGCCGGCGGCGATGGGCAGGAATCCCTCCGTGAACGAGCCGTCGCCCCACGCGGTTCCAGCCGGAATCACGATTGGCGCCTCGCCCGTCTGGTCCTTGACCGCCGTTAACCGTTCGATGAGTTCGTCCCAGGTCTCGGGCTGAGACGTGTCGATTCCGAGGTCGTCGAGGACGTCGGCGCGTACGAACAGATGCTGCAGACTCGCCTCGTGGGGGATGGAGTAATAGTGCCCGTCGGACTGCTTGGCCCGCACGCGGGATACGTCGTAGAACGTGTCCCATCCGTCCCAGTCCGTCAAATAGTCGTCGAGTTCGAGAAGGTAGCCGGCCGCGGCCCAACCCGTGATGTTCGAGCCGCCCGTATCGATGACATCGGGTGCGGTGCCAGCATGCAGCTGCTGAGTGAGTTTCGTGTTGACGTCGCTATCGGGGAGGATGTCGGCATTCAACTTGACGGTGATGTCTTTGCCTTTGGCCGACATCGCCTTCTCGAATTCGGGGATGAGCTCTTCGAGCACGTCCGCGCGTGCCTGCTGGTATTCGAGGATCGTGATCGTCGCTGGGCCGTCTTTGGCTTCTTGGCCCGTGGAGCAAGCGGTGAGACCAGCGGCCACGACCATGGCCGATGTCGTCAATGCGACAAGGTGTCGGCGCTTCATTGCGTTCCCTTCCTGCGCCAGCCACCGTGGCAATAATCAATTTGATTGAATAGCGCGAGGTTAGTCTAGGTAATGGCGCTCCGCAGAGTCAATAGCGAGTTCTTGGCTGCGTTGAAAGCGACGCCCGTCAGCTCGTGAGGTAGAGGCGTCCAGGCGTGTCGAACGTCGTCGACCACATGGCAAGTGACGCCGCTCCGACGGCGCCAACGGGGTCGCCGATCGACGTGCCGCGCACGTCGACGTGATGAAGATCTCGCCCCATGAACAGGCGCTCAACGATCGCCGGAACGACGCGCAGAAAGCTCGGGCGGAAGGTTTCCCACTGAGGTCCGCCGAAGACGATCGCATCAAGGTCCAGCGTGTTCACGAGCTGGCCGGCGACGCGCCCGAAGCCGTGTGCTGCACGGTCGAGGATGCCGATGGCTGTCGGGTGGCCTGCCGCGGCCATTCGGCCGAGTTCGGCTAGAGCGACTTCCACGGCATGGGCATCTGAGACGTCAACGGAATGCAGCGCTCCCTGCGCGATTGCGGACGCCACGAGTGTGGCAGGCATCGCCGTCGCGGAGAGGCATCCACGCCCTCCGCAATAGCAGAGGGGTCCGTCGGGGTCAGCGCTGAGGTGCCCGATATCGCCGATGTTGGCGCTGGCCCCTCGCATGATCTCTCCGTCGAGGACGATGCCTGCGGCGACGCCCGTGCCGAGATAGATGAACGCCAGATTGGCGGGCTTCTCGTCGGAGTTCCAGATTTCTCCCTGTGCCGCGGCAGTGGAGTCTTTTTCGATGATCACGGGCAGTTCCATACGGGCGCTGAGCTCACTGCGCAGTTGAACGGTCTCCCAGCCGGGGAGGTTTGGAGCGCCGATCACCGCACCCTGAACGAGGTCGACCGGTCCAGGAGTCGCCACCCCGATCCCGGCGATGCGGGAACGGTCTGCCCCCGTTTCCGAGATCAACGTGCTGATGGACGATTCAATGGCGTTCAGGACATCGTCGGGGTCCGGGGTCGTGGGGGTGGACTCCACCGTGGTGGCGACGACATCGCCGGCCAGATTCATCAGGATGCAGGTCAGCCGTGCGGGATCGATGTGGAGGCCGATCGCATACCGGCCGTTCTCTTCGACTTCGAAAATCGTTCGCGGCGCGCCGGCGCCAGAGTGCACGCGGCCGGACTGCCGGATCAGTCCCGCGTCGACGAGACGGCGGGCGATGTTCGACAGCGTCTGCGCGCTGAGCCCTGTGCGCTGTACAAGCTCTACTCGACTGATCCCCGCTGAGCGACGAATCAAGTCGAGCACGAGCATCTGGTTATAGTCGGCCACACGTGGCAGGTTTGTGCCCCGCCGCTCATTTCGGACCCTGTTTGAGCTCTTCTTGCCGAGGCCCGCGTCAGTGCGCGTCATTCTTTGATCGTAGGACATGCGCGGTGCGCGTTCCACTCATCAATTTGATGGAGTAATGTCGGAGGACGCCGTCGTCGTCGAAAGGGAGACCGTGTCCGCCCAGAAAGCTAGCCCCAATGTCGTCATTCTGTATAGCGATGACCTCGGGTGGGGAGACCTTCCGTCCTTTGGCGCTGACGAGCTGGAGACGCCGTTTCTCGACTCACTGTGCCGTGCGGGAGTTCGGCTGCCGCAGTGGTACTCCAACTCTCCGGTCTGCTCGCCGTCACGTGCCTCGCTGCTCACCGGGCGGTATCCCGCGCACGCCGGCGTGGAATCGATTCTCGGCGGAGAGCGCGGTACTCCTGGCCTCCCGCCGCAGGAGACGCTCGCATCGCGGTTGCGCGAGCGCGGATACCGCACAGGCATCTTCGGGAAGTGGCATCTCGGCGCCGCGGCCGATCACAGCCCGCTGACCTTCGGGTTCGACGAGAGCTTCGGGTTTCGAGCCGGATGCGTCGACTACTACTCGCACATCTATTACTGGGGCGACCACAATCCGGTCCATGACCTCTGGGACGGCGATGAAGAGGTGTGGGACAACGGGGAATACCTGACGCTGACGCTCGGCGATAGAGCCGCCGACTTCGTCGCACGCAACGCAGATCATCCGTTCTTTCTCTACGTTCCGTTCAACGCGCCTCACTATCCGCTGCATGCGCCGGAACGGTACGTCGAGCGGTTCGCGCATCTGCCAGAGGACCGTCGAATGATCGCAGCGATGATCGCCGCCATGGACGATGCCATCGGCGTCATTCTGGATGCTCTCGAGGCGCAGGGGGTGCGAGACGACACGCTGATCTTCTTCTCGTCAGACAATGGGCCTTCGGCCGAGAGCCGCAACTGGCTGAACGGGGAAGAGGTCTCGTATGCCGGCGGATCCGCAGGTGTTCTTCGTGGCACGAAGGGCTCACTTTTCGAGGGCGGCATCCGAGTTCCCGCGATCATCTCCTGGCCCAACGGCGGTCTTGCGGCCGGTCAGGAGTATCGCGGCGTTGGCGCCATGATGGATGTGCTTCCGACCGTTGTGCATGCCGTCGACGGGAATGCCCCGGCTGTCTCCGACATCGATGGATGCTCTCTTCTTGACGAGCTTCGACAACCCGAAGCGGATAGCTCGCAGGAGCGCACGCTGTTCTGGAGCCACGACGGGCAATGGGCTGCTCGGAACGGTGATCTGAAGCTCGTCGTCAATGCGCAAGAGGGAATGACTCCGCCGCACGCGGTCGACGAGGCGGTGTTCGACCTCTCCGCTGACATCGCGGAGCAGCGTGACGTCTCGGGGGATCACCCAGCAGCGACCCGCGAGCTCAAGCAGCAGCTCGATGCTTTCCAGGCCCAGACTCGAGAGTGGCACATCGCTCGCCCAACTCACGTGTAGTGGTCGAGTTGAGGGGCGTCAGACGAACGCGTTGTGCCCCGTGATCGAACGACCGACGATGAGGGAGTTCATCTCGTGCGTGCCCTCGTACGAGTAGAGCGCCTCGGCGTCGGCGAAGAAGCGCGCCGCCTCGTAATCGAGAACGATGCCGTTGCCGCCCATCGCCTCACGCGCCCACGCCACCGTTTCGCGCATGCGCGCCGTGCAAAAGCCCTTCGCCAGGGCCGAGTGCTCGTCGCGCTGCGTGCCCTCGTCGAGCATCTGCGAGACGCGAACGCACATGGCAATGGATGCTGTGATGTTGCCGAGGCACCGCGACAAATGGTCTTGAATGAGCTGATGCTGCGCGATGGGCTTTCCGAACTGCTCACGCTCTTGCGCATATGCGACGGCGGCGTCATACGCACCGACGGCGACGCCGACCGAAGACCAGGCGACCTGAGCGCGCGTGAGCCGCAGCACGCGCGCTGTGTCGCGGAACGACCTCGCATTCTGCAGACGCAGGCTCTCAGGCACCCGCACGTTCTCGAGCGTAATGTCGGCGTTCATCACCGAACGCAGGCTGATCTTGCGCTCGATCTTCGTGGCGGAGTACCCCGGCGTCGAGGTGGGAACAATGAAGCCCTTCACCTGGCCGTCGGCCTCGTCTTTCGCCCAGATGATCGTGATGTCGCTGAACGTGGCGTTGCCGATCCAGCGCTTCGCGCCGTTGATGACCCACTCGTCGCCCTCGCGGCGCGCGGTCGTGCGCAGCCCCTTCGCACTGTCGCTTCCCGAGAGGGGCTCAGTCAGGCCAAATGCGCCGACGACCTCCCCGGACGCGAGCTTCGGCAGCCACTCCGCACGCTGCTCGGCAGAGCCCGCGACGCCGATGGACCCCATGGCGAGGCCCTCCTGCACGCCGATGAACGTCGCCATCGAAGCATCCACCCGCGACATCTCGAGCGCCGCGAACCCGCGGAAGACCGCCGAGTTCTCGAATGGCGACGTCTCGGGGAAGGCATAGCGGGCAACGTCGGTCGCCATGAAGCCGGGAACCAGGTGGGTCGGGAACTCCGCCTTCTCCCAGTACTCGTTGATGACCGGGCGCACCTCGCTCTCCATGTAATCGCGGATGCGCTGGAGACCCTCCTTCTCGTTGTCGCTCAGCAGGGTCGAGAACCCGTAGAAATCGGCGGAGATGGGCTCGAACGTCATGTGAAGTCTCCCGGTGAGGTGTCGTTCTGTGCAGCAGTCGTCGCTGCAACTGCTCGTGAGCTTATTGTGCGTCGTCGCGACGGTGAGAAACGGTTGGTAGGTTGATGCAAGTGCTCCGTGCCGGACTCCGGCGTGATTGTGGGGACACAACAAGCTCAGGTGGCGTCGGTGCAACGGCATCCGCGCTGCGCGTCAGACAGTGAGGTGCAATTTGTTCGTAGCCATTGAGAACACCCCGCGTCCGTACGCGTGGGGGTCGACGACGGCCATCGCGGAGCTGCAGGGCCGGGAGCCGTCGGGGGAGCCCGAAGCCGAGCTGTGGCTCGGGGCGCACCCCGGATCGCCCTCGCGGATCTTCGGCGGCTCCGGCGTCGGCTTTCCCGACCTCGCCACGTGGATTGCCCATGAGCCGGACTCTGCCGGGCTTTCGAGTGGGCGACTGCCGTTTCTGCTCAAGCTGCTGGCGGCCGAGACGCCGCTCTCGCTGCAGGCGCACCCGTCGCCCGAGCAAGCGGAGGCGGGCTTTGCGCGCGAGAACGCGGCGGGGGTTCCGCTCGACGCTCCGCACCGCAACTACAAAGACGCCTTTCACAAGCCAGAGCTCGTCGTCGCCCTGAGCGACACGTACGACGCCCTATGCGGGTTTCGGCCGGTGGCGGATGCTGTCGCAGAGATCGATGCGCTTATCGACGTGGCTGAGGGCAACGGCCAAGGGCTCGCGGCGGCAGAGCTGCGCGGCCTGCGCGAAAGACTCGAGGGCGACGACGCCGAGGTGCTGCGCTCGGTGATCGAGTACCTGCTCGGCTCAGAGGTGTCGGCGCTGGTCTCGGCGGTCACGGACGTGGCAGCATCCGCCCCTCTGACTCCTGCTGTCGACACGGTGCGTCTGCTTGCCGAGCATTACGCGGGGGACCCCGGCATCGTGGTGTCGTTGTTCGTCAACCGCGTGACCCTGCGGCGTGGCGAGGCGCTGTATCTGCCCGCGGGCAACATTCACGCGTACCTGCACGGCTTCGGCGTGGAGCTGATGGCGGCAAGCGACAACGTGCTGCGTGGGGGACTGACGCCGAAGCACGTCGACGTTGCCGAGCTGCTCACGGTTCTGAACTTCGAGCCCGTTCCCGTGCCGTACCTCGAGCCCGAGCACGTGGGCGACGGTGTCGAGCTGTTTGCTCCCGACGTTCCGGACTTCGAGCTGTATCGCATGGACGTGCATGACGATGACGCGTCGATCGACATTCAGAAGGCGGCCATCGCTGTCGTGACGCGCGGCGAAGTGGACGTGACCGGCGCACAGGGGGCGGCGACGATGACGGCGGGGCAGGCGATGTACGTCACGCCGGACGAGACCGCGCTGACGGTCTCGGGTGACGGTGAGGTGTTCGTCGCTACCTCGCGACAGTAGGTGCGCCCACTTCGCCAGTTGGTGTCGCAGTAGGTCGCGCCTTCAGCGGAACAGGCTCAACACACCAAGGCCAGGCACGGCGAAGTTGCGTTCGTTGCGCGTGACAACCGTGAGACCGTGGTGCAGCGCAGTGGCGGCGATCAGTGCGCCGGCGAAGGGGCGTCCATCAGGAACGTTCAAGCTTGCGCAGAGACGGGCCGTCTCCGGCAAAATCGGCAGGATTCGGCCCGAGAAGGCGTCGCGAACTCCTTCAAGCCAGAGGCGGTGCCTGGCGGCGCTCTGCCCGTCTTTGCGTTCCTTCATGAGCACACCGAGTTCAAGCTCGTACTCGGTAACGGCGCTCAGATAGAGCGACGCCGGTGAGACCGAGTCGAGCCACGAGAGCACGTTTCGGTTTCCTGTTTGAGGTAGCCGGGTCTCAGAGACGACGTTCGTGTCGAGCAGATACATGTCAGAACTCGATCACCGGACGCCAGCTCTCGGCGTCGCGCTCAAATTCGACGTCGTTGAGGTCGGCGCCATCTGACGGGGCAAGCCGTTCACTCAGAGAGCCCTGGTGCGTGGCGTCCGTCAGGCGACGGTAATCGTCGATGTGCAGCAGCACGAAGGCGGGCTCTCCACGACGCGTGACGACGACCGGCCCGTCGGCCGCATGTCGCTGAGCGGCGGCAACCGATTGGTTGAATTCTCGTGCTGACATGGTGACCATGATCCCTCCAATGCAGGGATAGTGAGGTTACTACAAGGATGCTCGTGCACTACCGGACGGCGCGGCAGGGTGTGGGCGAGCAGTCGCGTCGCCGTGACAGGATTGACGTATGACGATCACGGCTGCCGCTGACGGCTCAGCACTCGGCAATCCCGGCCCCGCGGGATGGGCCTGGTACATCGACGACGGTTCGTGGGCGGCAGGCGGATGGCCGCACGGCACCAACAACATGGGCGAGCTCATGGCCGTGCTCGACCTCTTTCGCTCGACCGAGCATGTCTCGCACGAGCACCTGCATATTCTGTGCGACAGCCAGTACGCCATCAACTGCATCTCGAAGTGGATGCCGGGCTGGAAGCGCAAAGGGTGGCGCAAGGCCGACGGCAAACCCGTCATGAACGTGGGACTGCTCAAGGAACTCGACGAGGCGATTGCCGGGCGCGACTACACGTTCGAATGGGTCAAGGGGCACGCGGGACACGATCTCAACGAGGCGGCAGACCTGCGCGCGCGTGCTGTCGCGACGGCGTATCAGAACGGGACCGAGATTCCGACAGGGCCCGGCTTTGAGGGGCAGGGGAACGCGACAGGACGCGACTCGGTGCCCTCGAGCGCCGAGCCGGATCTGTTCAGCGGACTCGACGGGTTCGACCTCGGCCGCTGATCGTTCGCCATACGCGGAACATGTCGCGACAGCATCCGTCTGTGGTTAGCTGAGATCATGGCTAACTCGTATGTTCCCTCCATCGAGCTGAACGATGGACACCACATTCCGCAGCTGGGCTTCGGCGTGTTTCTCGTTGACCCGGAGCAGACCGAGCGCATCGTCACCGACGCGCTCGAGGCAGGCTACCGGCACATCGACACCGCCGCGATTTATGGCAACGAGGAGGGCGTCGGCCGGGCGATCGCCGCGAGCGGCATTCCGCGTGACGAGCTGTTCATCACGACCAAGCTCTGGAATGACGCCCAGGGAACGCAATCGGCCTTCGATGCCATCGACGCGAGCCTCGAGAAGCTCGGCCTCGACTCGGTCGACCTCTACCTGATCCACTGGCCCACGCCGCAGCGCGACCTGTACGCCGAGACCTGGCGCGCGATGGAGCGCATCAAGGCCGACGGCAAGGCGCGCTCGATCGGCGTCTCGAACTTCTTGCGCCCGCACCTCGAGCGCATTCTCGCCGAGAGCAACACGGTGCCCGCGATCGATCAGATCGAGCTGCACCCGGCACTGCAGTCGCGTGAGCTCACGGAGTTCGCCCGGTCGCAGGGCATCCACATTGAGGCGTGGGGGCCGCTCGGGCAGGGCAAGTACCCGCTGTTCGACGAACCGGCCGTCGTCGCGGCCGCTGAGGCGCACGGAAAGACTCCAGCGCAGGCCGTGATCCGCTGGCACCTGCAGCACGGCAACATCGTGTTTCCGAAGTCGAACAACGCCGGCCGTATGGCCGAGAACTTCGACGTTCTCGACTTCACGCTCACCAGCGACGAGATGGCGGGAATCGACGCTCTCGAGCGCGGTCAGCGCGTCGGCTCGCATCCCGACGAGTTCAACTGATCTGCACTGCACACATCGCCCGGCTGACATAGGCTGGGCGATGTGCGTGAGCGCGTGCTGATCGCACGCACCCCGGTACCACTCGAGGAGAAGCATGACTGATACCAACGATTTCGCCGCCGCGTGGGCGGATTGGCACGAGTCACGAGTTCGCGCCACGACGTCTCCGCTCGGCTTGGCATCGCTGGTAGCGACACACTGGCTGACCGCCGACGAGGCAGCGTACGAGGGCGTACCGGGAACGTGGAAGGCGGCCGGAGAGACAATTGTCGGTACGGCGCCGGCACTGCACGGCAAGACGATTCTGCAAGATGGTCGTCCCGTGGGCACCGTCGAGGGCGCATCGATTTCTCTCGAGACCGGGCAAGACATCGAGTGGGGCGACAAGCGACTGCGGTACTTCTCACGCGACGGGGCGCTGGCGCTGCGGCTCATCGACCCGGATGCTGCGACGCGCGCCAGCATCCGCGATCTTTCTGCGTTCGAGCCCGACGAGAGCTGGGTGCTCACGGGGCGATTCACGGATGCTGGAGACGGCGCGACGCAGAGCGTCGAGAGCATCGACGGCCACGTGTCTGACGGCGAACTTGCCGGCACTGTCGACGTGACGCTGCCCGGTGGCGAGAGCGCGTCGCTGAAGGTGACGACGGACCCGCGCGGGCTGCGCGCCGTGATCAGTGACGGCACGAGTGGCGATGAGAGCTACCGGTTCCGGTTCGTGCCGATCACTGCTCCGGGCGATGACGGTTCGGTGACCATCGACTTCAACCGGGCGTACCTGCCTCCATGCGCGTTCGCCGACCACTACGTGTGCCCGCTGCCGCCCGCCGAGAACCGGCTCAGCACACCGATTCGTGCCGGCGAGAAGGCTGTCGTTCGCGACTGAGCCTGCTGCGGCGCCGCATGCCGCAGCATCCATTACGACTTATGTCGGTGAGAGATTTTCTCGAGCCGCCGTCGAGCGTACTGTCGCCTCATGCCTGAACACGATGCAACGACTCTGAAGGTGGTCGCCGTCTCGGGGAGCCTGCACGAGCCCTCGAAGACCACGGCCTTGATTCGCGCGATCGTCGGCGAAGTGGCGATGCGCGAGACGGTCGACGTCGAGGTGATCGAGCTGATTGAGATCGGGTCAGGGTTTGCGGGTGCACTGACGCGCGACCAGGTATCGCCACGCGCCGAGGCGGCGCTGCGGTCGATTGAGACCGCGGATCTGCTCGTCGTGGGGAGCCCCGTGTACCGAGGCTCGTTCACCGGGCTGTTCAAGCACCTCTTCGATTTCGTCGGGCAGTATGAGCTCGTCGACACGCCCGTGCTGCTGGCGGCGACGGGCGGGGGAGAGAAGCATGCGCTGATTCTTGAGCATCAGTTTCGACCGCTGTTCGGCTTCTTTCAGGCGCTCACGCTGCCGATCGGAGTGTATGCGTCGAATACCGACTTCACGGGCTATGAGCTGACGAGCGATGCTGTACGTTCGCGCGTCGAGCTTGCGGTGCGTCGAGGGCTTCCGTTTGTGCGGCAGCGGGGGATTCCGGCGGAGGTACCCGCCTCAACGTACGTCGGCACCTGGTAGATAGCGCGTCGCCGCGTTCTGCGCGTCTGGGCTGATTTCTCCACAGATTTCGCTCGAACACAGCTTCGAGCTAAGTTATCCACATTCGTTGGTTCGCTCGAATTAATGTCGGTGGTTCGTGGTGGAATTGGTGCATGGATGAGTTCAGAGATTCCCCTCCGGACCCGGGCAATTGGGGTCCGGCGGATGGGAGAGATGAGTTATATCAGCCGCCGCCGACAGATTCGAACGAGCAGCCATGGGGCGATCCTCGATTCGAAGAATCCGAGCCTGACGAGTCGGCACATGCGGAATCCGAACTAGAGACGACCGGCTCGGATCAGTCGCCGCAGCCCTCTGGAGCGGATGCTGTAGCGAGCGCGTTGCGTGAGCAGTTGGATGGTGTTGTTGCTGATTCTCGTGCGATTTCGGCAGCGGAAGCGTCTCGCATGCGCGGCATCTACGGGATGCTGCAGGACGCTTTGGCACACCCGGGCGTGTTCATTCCGATGCGGGATGGGGCAACGCGGGCGGATCTTGACGCGGAGGCTGAGGGGTGGGTGCGGTCTTCTTTGGCGCAGGAGATCGGTGCGGCGATCGGTGTCACGAAGGGTCACGCGCAAGGCCTGCTCAATGATGCTGAGTTTCTGTGTGAGAAGCTCTCGTCAACATTCGGCGCTTTAGAGGCTGGTGAGATTACGCGGCAGCATGTCGACGCGATGCTGCGTCAAGCCGTCAGTCTCGATGCTGGTGAGGCGGCCGCGTTCGAAGCGGAAGCACTGCCGAAAGCAATGGTGCAGTCGGCGACGCAGTTTGCTCGTGCTGCGGTCAAGATTCGGGAGGGTTTGTTTCCGGAGACGATCACGGAACGTCGCACGGAGGCGGTGAAGCAGCGTCGGGTGGAGTGTTACGGCACCCAAGACGGCATGGCAGTCCTGTCTTTGTATGGTCCGGTCGAGGTGGTGCAGAGCCTTGTGAATGCGGCCACGCGGACGGCGCGGGCATTGAAAACCGCCGGCGACGACCGGACTCTGGCGCAGATCGAAGCAGACACGATCGTCGACGCTCTACTCAAGGGATTCACCACCGACGGGCCTAAGCCCGGTGTTGGTGCTTCGGGGGTGGGTGCTGACCGTTTGGGTGGGATTCGTCCGACCGTGCATGTCACCGTCCCCGTCATGACACTCCTCGGACACTCCGACGAGCCGGGGCAGTTGGACGGGTACGGCCCCATCGCCCCCACCATTGCACGCGAGCTGGCGGCGCGGGCACCGAGTTTCACCCGGTTGTTGACGCACCCGGAGACCGGGGCGGTGCTGTCGGTCGGGCGTGACAGTTATGCGGTGCCGGCGGATCTGAAACGCACCGTGCGGCTGCGTGATGAAACGTGCACCGGCATCGGCTGCGACCGGCCTGCCACGATCTGTGACCTGGATCACATCGAACAATGGCAACACGGAGGCGAAACAAAGTTGTCGAACCTGCAGCCCGGATGCGAACAGCACCACATGCTCCGACACCACACCCTCTGGCAGGTCCACACCAACGGCGACCAGATCGAATGGGTCTCACCCCTCGGCATCACCTACCAGGTGCCACGCACCTCCAACGTTCAATTCCTGGAGACGACGAACGAAGCCGAATCGGAAGCCGGAGTCGAAGACGCGAACGCTGCAGATAATGACGAGAGGGAGGCGCTAGTCGAAGAACCGTTGTTCTAGAGCCCGTTCAGCTCGAGAGGGCGTGCTCGAAGATGTCGGCAAGCTCCTCAGCATCCCTGATTGCATCGTAGTCAGGATCAGCACGCATCTGCACGAGCAGACCGTCAAGCGCGCTGCGGATGGTGCGCGCCATGACGCTCGTTGAGAACTCGCGAAACTCGCCGTTCTGCTTGCCGCGTTCAAGGAGCACGCCAACCGCAGAGAGCTCCTGGTCATTGGCGCGCGACTGCTCGGCGTGACGGAGCATGCCGTCTTCTCCACGCGCATGACTGGCGATCTCATGCAGGGCGGCCATGTGTGTGGGGAAATCACGATAGAACTCAGCACTTCCCGTAATGAACGTGCGGACGGCCATGAGAGCGGTCGGCTGCGCATCGATCTTGGGCCGCAGCTGCTCCGTCGCAATGCCGTAGACCTCGCTGACCACCGCGTCGAGCAGCTCGTCTCGGTCGGCGAAGTGATACGAAATCACGCCTCGGGTCACCTCTGCGCGCTTGGCAATGCGCGACAAGGATGCTTGTGCATAGCCGTCCTCCGCGAGAACGGCAATGGCACACTCGATGAGCTGTGCTCGGCGAGTGCGCTGGATGAACGTCAGCCGTGGCGGCTCGGATGCAGTCTTGTCGGTCATATCGTCAGCGAAATTATCATCGTTGTTCCAGTCTGCTGGCGTGTGCAGCGGGATGCGTTCGGGCGCGCTCTTCGGCCCGCGTCCAGAACTCGTCAAGGTCGCCCGCAAGCGCCGCCGGCACCTGCAAGGGGAGTGAGTGAGTTGTTCCGGGCCATGTCGTCACATGCCCGTCAGGAAGTCTTTCACGCACACGCGACGCTGTCCCCGGTTTTCCCGCAAGCGAGTCTCGTTCGGCGAACGCGGCATAGACCGGCATGGTCAGCTCTGACAGTTGCGATGCCGAGAGCGGGCGAGGCATCGGCAGTTCCGCACGGAATCCTGCGACGCCAAGCGAGACCATGCGCCCCAATGCCCCCGCATCGTCGTCGCTCCCGCCCACACGAGCGAGCGCTGCCGAGCGCCACCGTGCCGGGAGAACGGGCAGCGAGAAGAGGGCCGTCCACAACAGCATCCTGATGGGTGGATACGCGAGCGTAAGCATTGGCTCGAGAAGTGCAAGGCTCGTCACGCTCTGCGGATGGTGAAGTGCGTAGGCCGCTGCCGTTGAGCCGCCAAAGGAGTGCCCGACCACGTGTGCTCCCTGCGGAGCGAGCTGCGACTGCACCTCATGGAGCCACGTCGCGTGATCTCGGACCTGATTCAACGGTTGATGCTGCTGCGAGAGACCGGCGTCGCCCAACATGTCGAGGGCGATGACGCGGCGCTTCTCGCCAAGGGCCCGAATGTTCGCGGACCACATCGGCGTGCCCGACGCGCGACCCGGCAGCAGGATCACGGGGTGGCGGTGCTCCGTGTCCCGCGGATGCCACTCGTACGCGCGCACGCGCCCGAACGATGTTTCGACGTCATGCTTGTCGTTCGCTTCTGGCAGGTCGCGGAAGGCCTCATCGTAGGCAGCTCGGTAGGCACGACGGGCTTCGGCTGAGCGAAAGTGTCCAACATGCCCACGTGAGCGTTCCCTGCGTATTTTTAGCGCCATAGATAAAAAAATATCACCCTTGCTAAATTTTTGCTAACCTGCCCGCATGACAGACGACACACGCATTGAACCGTCCGGCCCGACTGCCGTTGAGCAGACGGCGACCCGGGTGCGCTGGTCCGACGTGCCCGCTCCGCTCAAGTGGCTCGTGCCCGCCGTCGGCGTCGGAATCTTTCTGCTGATTGCGCTCCCGGTCGCGATGATCATCGGCAGAGACGGCTTTCTCGCCGACAGCATCCGCGCCACCAATCCGACACTTGAGCCTCGCCTCATGGAATTCGCCATCAACGCCTCGATCATCTACGCCGTCGTGCTTCACGCCGTCGACGTCGTGCTTTCGATCTGGCTGGTCATCAAGGTGCTCCAGGGGCGTCAATGGGCGCGCATCGCTTTGAGCGCGTACCTCGTGATCGCGACGTTCTTCAGCCTGTACTCCGCTGCCGCAGGAAGCGCGTACTTGTGGGCGGTGATCCCCGGCGACAGCATCCACGTGATCATGCTCATTCTGCTCTGGGCTCCGCGCTCGGTTCGGCAGTTCTTTGCAATGCACAGCGGTCAGCGCCAAAACCCGCAGGGGCAGCCCGCATGACCAGGGCCGAGCATGCGGCGATGAGCGAGGACAACGCTGACGCCAGGCGCCCCCGTGGTAGAGGCATGGGCGGTCAGCTCGGCCTGATCATCACTGATCTGGTCGTGCCCGTCGCCGGATTTTACATTCTGCGAGCAATTGGGCTGGATGCTGTACTCGCGCTGATCCTCGCCGGTCTACCCACGGTTCTGGCGATCGCCGTGCGCTCCATCAGGCAGCGGAAGGTCAATGCGCTGGGGATCTTCGTGCTCATTGTGCTCGCGGGAAGTGCGCTGCTGACGTTCGTGACCGGCAGCCCGCGCTTCCTGCTCGCGAAAGAGGGATGGTTCACAGGGGCAATCGGGCTGGGCTTTCTCGTGAGCCTGCGCTTCCGTCGCCCCGTGGCCTTCACATTCGCTCGCACAATGATCGAGCCGACGCGCATGAGCGCCCGACTACATCCGCAGCTCTGGGACGACATCTGGGAGGACGACGCAGGATTTCGTCGCATCTGGCGCGGCGCGACCGTGCTGTGGGGCGTCGGGATGATCGGAGACGCGATCGTTCGAGTGGTGATGGCATACGCGCTGCCCGTGGATCTTGTTCCGGTGATCGCCGGCGCGCTGTGGGCAGTCACGTTCGTTGTGCTGCAAGTGATCCAGCACCGCTACTTCGCTCGAGCCGGACTGTGGCGGCGCGTCGAGCAAGCCGGGAGGACACAGGAAGGTGAGGGCACATGACAGAAGCACCCCGTGAGGTGACGCTTGACACCGGCAGAATCCGGGGACGGCGCACTCGGCACGCGCGAGTGTTCTCGGGCATTCGCTACGCCGCACCGCCCGTCGGTGATCGACGTTGGGCGGCTCCAGCTCCCGCCGATGCCTGGAGCGGAGTTGCCGATGCGACCAAGCCGGGGCCGCTCTGCCCCCAGCCGGGATTGCCCGCAGCCATGATCGATGAGGACTGCCTGTTTCTCAACGTCACGACACCGCGGCACGAACCGGCCGACCCGCTGCCGGTCATGGTGTGGCTTCACGGAGGCGGATTCACCACGGGCGGCGGGCACCTCTACGATGCTCAGCGACTCGCTGCCCAGGGGAACGTCGCCGTCGTGACCATCAATTACCGGCTCGGAGTCTTTGGCTACTTCGGGTACGCGGGGCTGCCCGGATCGGGAACCTTCGGACTGGCCGATCAGCTGGAAGCTCTGCGCTGGGTTCGCCGCAACGCTGCAGCATTCGGAGCAGACCCTCACAACGTCGCGGTCTTCGGGCAGTCCGCCGGAGCCATGAGCATCGGTGCGCTGCTCACAAGTCCCGACGCAGCTGGGCTCTTCGACAGGGCCATCATGCAGTCCGGCTCACCGATGCTGCACTGGCCGCGCGGCATCATGTTTCCGCGCTCACCCGAGCACTCGCCCTACCTCCACCTTTCCCACGTGGAGGCATCGGGTGCGCGGCTTGCCGACCAGCTGGGGTGTGGGGGAGAGGATGCTGTCGCGAGGCTGCGTTCCCTTGACTCGGCGACGCTCGTAGAACACACGGGGGACTTCGCCAACCACCTTGCCTGGGGCACTTCGCTGCTCCCGCGGCATCCTGCCGACGCCGTACGCAACGGCCTCGTGCACGATGTGCCGATTCTCTCGGGAATCACCCGTGACGAGATGAGGCCGTTCATCGCCGGTGCGCACCAGGTGAATCCCATCACCGACGAAAGGCTTCCCGAGTTTCTGGCGAACTCCTTCGGCGACCATGCATCTGCCGTGGCGGACGCCTACGACGCGTCACGGGGATCGGCGCTCGTGACGTGGTCGGCGATCGCCACGGACTCGTCGTGGGCCTATGCCGTTCACCGCGAGCACGAGCTGCAGGCCTCGCGCGCTCCCGTGTACGCGTACGCGTTTGCCGACAGGACTGCCCCGAACGTCAACGGAGCCGAGATCCCTGGGTTTCCGATGGGAGCTGCGCACGCCGCTGATATGCCGTACCTCTTCGATCTCGGCGGAGAGGACATGCTGACCGCCGAGCAGCATGCGCTCGCCGACGAGATGATCGGCTTGTGGGCGTCGTTTGCGCACGACGGGGAGCCATCAGCCGCGCACAGCCCTCCATGGCCGCGGTTCGATGAAGGTCAGTTCGTGATGGGGTTCGACGAGCGCGGCGCGCGCCAGGTGGACTTTCGCGAGCGGCACAGGCTCGATTGCTGGCGCAGCGTGCATTCAGACCTTCGACGGTGAGAGTGACCTCGCGGTGACCGGTGCCCAGCCGTACGCTGGAGTCATGGCCAACCAGCTCGCCGACGCCATGAGCCCGTACCTGCGGGCCCATGCCGACAATCCTGTCGCCTGGCAGCCGTGGGGCTCCGCCGCTTTCGCCGAGGCAGCCGAACGCGACGTACCCGTCTTCATCTCCATCGGGTACGCGACGTGCCACTGGTGCCATGTGATGGCACGCGAGTCCTTCAGCGACGACGCGATCGCCGCCTACCTCAACGAGCACTTCGTGTGCATCAAGGTGGATCGTGAAGAGCACCCGAGTGTCGACGCGAGCTACCTCGCACAGGCGGGCGCATTCACCCAGGGGCTCGGCTGGCCGCTCAGCGTCTTCGCCGCTCCCGACGGGGGAGCGTTTCACGCCGGCACGTACTTTCCCCCGCAGCCGATCGGCGGCCGACCGTCATTCCGCCAGGTGCTCGAAGCCGTCGTCACCGCGTGGTCCGAGCGACGCGACGCGGCTCAGAGCACAGCGCAGGCGGTGGCCGATGCTGTGCGCGCGGCCGGAGCGCGTGGAGCCGAGACGGCGGAGCTGCCGGCGCGTGAGCAGCTGACAGCATCCGTCGGTCGTCTGGAGCATGCAGAAGATGCGCTGTTTGGCGGATTCGGCATGGCCCCGAAATTTCCTGTCGCCCCCGTGATCGGGTTTCTTCAGGCCTACGGCGCCGATGAGCTCGCCAACCGCACACTCGCAGCCATGGCGCACTCACCGCTGCGAGATCGCGACGGCGGTTTCTTTCGATATGCGACGCAACGCGACTGGTCAGAACCGCATTACGAGCGGATGCTGTATGACAATGCTCTGCTTCTGGGCGCTTACACCCGCTCGTGGCAGAGCGGCATTGACGAGTCGCGGACGATTGCGGAGGGCATCGCCGCGTTTCTGCAGAGCACGCTGTTACTCGGGTGGGGATTCGCGAGCGGCCAGGACTCCGAGAGCACCATCGACGGCGTGCGCACAGAGGGCGGCTACTACCTCGCCGAGAACCGCGAGGGGCTCGAGCCGCCGCCGCTTGATGCCAAGGTGCTGACGGGGTGGAACGGCCTTGCGATCGAGAACCTGGCGCGCGCCGGCGTCGTCTTCGACCGCGCCGACTGGGTCGCAACCGCGCGCGAGGTTGCCGACGAGCTGCTGCGCCGTCACGACAGCGGCGACGTGCTCGTGCGAGCGTCAACGGCGGAGCAGGTGTCTGTCGCCGTCGCGGTGCTCGAGGACTTCGGGCTACTCGCGTGCGGTCTGATCGAAGTGGGGTGCGCGACGGGCGACGGCGCGTACGTCGAGCGGGCGCGGGATCTGCTGCGACGCGTGTCGTCGGCGAACGGTTTTGCCGAGCCCGTGACCGACGAGGTGCTCGCGGCTCAGGGGCTCGCGCTGCAGGAGGACCCGAGCGAGGGTGCGTATCCGTCGGGTGTGAGTGCCTGCGCGCGTGCCAGTCGGATGCTGTGGCTGCTCACCGGCGACCGGTCACTGCGTGATCGGGCAGAGTCTGCGCTTGCTCCGTTTGCTGACCAAGCGCTGTCGAATCCGGTCGGCTTCGGTGCGCTGCTCGAGGAGGTCTCGCGGCTCGGATCGCCCGCGCGCCAGACGATCGTCGTTGTGCCAGACGGAGCAACGGCCGCCCTGCCCGAGCGCGTGCGGCGGGAGGGTGCCGACGTCATGATGCGGGTGAGCGAGTCGGCTGCGCGTCGCCTCGCAGCATCCGGAATCGATGTTCTCGCCGACCGAGTCGCCGTAGACGGCAAGCCGACGCTCTACGTGTGCGAAGACTTCGCGTGCCGCTTGCCTGAAACCCTGTGACGGGTGCGCCGGGCGAACCGTGCGCGTCGCTTCGCAGTGTCTCTCTTCGTAGTGCCTCTTTTCGCAGTGCCTTTTTCTCAGGGCTTCTCGCTGTCGGCATCAACGACACCCGTGATTGACTCCGTGCCCGTGAACGCGTCGGCAAGGACATCAACGCCCTGCTGCGGGCGCGCAAGGTTGACGAGCTGCTGCCGATTCGCCCGGGTCTTCGCCGTGTCGAGCTTCATCGCCTCTTCCCGGCTCTCATGAAGCGCAGGATCACACTCTCCCATGCGATTGAACGACCACATGAGCGTGGGCTCTCCGAGCGGAAGCTCGTCGCCCGGGGTGCCCTGCGTTCCGGTATGCCACATGTGCCAGGTCTTGCCATAGCTGTTCATCAGGTGCTGCATGAACCTCGCCTCGGCCGCATCGGGAAGCCCCGGCGCAATGAGCTGCCCCGATAGCACCTCAAAGTTGTGCGGATGCCAGAAGCCACGCTCCTCCTCGGGCAACGTGTCGAACAGCTTTTCCGAGACGATGTACTCGACACCGATGAGATTCGCATCTCGCGTGTTGCCGTCGAAGATCGTGCACTGCAGCAGGTCGTCGTTGACGACGCGGCAGTAGTGGTGCGCCTCCATCTGCATGTGCGGATCGCTCTTGGCCAGGTGAAAACCCACAACGTACACATCGAAGCCGTGCAGGGGAGTGGACGACTGCAGCGCGGTCGCCCCCGTCTCGAGGATCGCCAGCTCGAAACCCTTGCCCTCACCGGCGGGCTGCACCGGGCTCGCCCGATCTGGAATCAGTGGATTGACCGCCATATCGATCACCGTCTTTCTCGTCAAATGATCCGGCAACCATAAGACCGAGGGCGTCACTCCGCCACGGGGTTGCGTCTCAGCACTCGATGACGTTCACCGCGAGCCCGCCCTCGCTCGTCTCTTTGTACTTCGTCGACATGTCGAGTCCCGTCTGACGCATGGTCTCGATCACGGCGTCGAGCGAGACGACGTGCGTTCCGTCGCCATTGAGCGAGAGGCGCGCGGCGGTGACCGCCGTCGACGACGCGATCGCATTGCGCTCAATGCACGGCACCTGCACGAGTCCCGCAACCGGATCGCACGTGAGCCCCAGGTGGTGCTCCATAGCGATCTCTGCGGCGTTCTCCACCTGCTTCGGCGTTCCCCCGAGCACAGCACACAGTGCCCCAGCTGCCATTGCGCACGCCGAGCCGACCTCGGCCTGGCAGCCGCCGACCGCACCCGAGATCGAGGCGTTCGCCTTAAAGAGCGTGCCGATCGCCGTCGCGGTCAGCAGATACGTGCGCATTCCCTCGACGCTCGCGCCGTCGACGAACGTCAGGTAGTACCGCCCGACCGCGGGAATGATGCCCGCCGCCCCGTTCGTCGGGGCCGTCACGACTCGGCCGCCCGAGGCGTTCTCTTCATTCACAGCGAGGGCGAACGCGAGAAGCCATTCACCCGGAAGCGAGCGGCCGTTCTCGGCTTCGGTGTTCTCGAGCTTCTCTCGCAGAGACCGCGCTCGTCGCGCCACCTTGAGCGGCCCGGGAAGCGTGCCATCGGTCGTCAGGCCCGCGGTGATGCAGTCGTCCATCACGCGCCAGAGCTCGTCGAGACCAGCATCCACCTGCTGTCTGCTGCGCAGCGACTCCTCGTTGCGGCGCGCGATATCTGCAATGCCGAGGTCGAGCTCAGCGCAGAGCTCGAGCAGCTCGGTGGCATTGCGGTAGGGCAGGGGAACCTCGGTCGTCGCCTCGTTCTCGGCATCGCCCTCGCGTTGAATGAACCCGCCTCCGACCGAGAAGTAGGTGTGCTCCACGATCGGAACCGCGCTGTCCGACCACGCCGCGAGCGTCATGGCATTCGGATGCTGCAGCCGCGTACGCGGTTCAAGCGCAACGTCGTCGTGCTCGAACTCGATGCGGTGGTCGCCGCCGAGCGCAAGAGCGCGGGCTCCTGCGGCAGCATCCCATGCACCTGTCACCTGTGCCGGGTCGCACGTTGTCGGCTCGAGGCCGGCAAGTCCTGCGACGACGGCGTCTGGCGTGCCGTGGCCGAGTCCGGTCGCTCCGAGCGAGCCGTAGAGTGTGCAGCCGACGCGGCGCACGCGAGAGAGGCTGTTCGACTCGCGAAGGCGCCTGACGAAATCGAGGCTTGCGCGCATGGGGCCGACGGTGTGGGAGCTCGACGGGCCGATGCCGATCGAAAACAGGTCGAACACTGAGACGTACATGCTCCTCCTCGAACGTCTGTTAAGGGTACGTCGGTTTACGCGCCTTTCGGGTTCTGCCGGGAGGAAAGTCCATGCATATGCATGTATTGTCTTGATACCATGGGGCGTGAGGGGTTCGCGATCTCGTCGCGGCCTCATCACCATCCCCTCACAACGGTGCAGGCCGCCTGTTCAGACGAATCGCTGAACGAAAGGACAGTGGCATGGCATTCGACAGCAAGGTCGCACTCGTCACCGGCGGAGGATCGGGTCTCGGCGAGGCAATCAGCAAGCAGCTGGCATCGGAGGGCGCCAAAGTCGTTGTCACCGACATCAACCTCGACAGCGCACAGCGCGTCGTGAGCGAGATCGAATCAGCGGGCGGAACCGCCGCTGCCGTCGCCCAGGACACCGCAAGCGCTGAGGATGCCGAGAAGGTCGTGACGTTCGCCGTCGACACGTTCGGAGGCCTCAACTTCGCCGTCAACAACGCCGGAATCGGCGGCAAGCAGGCACCGGCAGGCGAGATCGATCTCGAGGACTGGGATCGCGTGATCGACATCAACCTCAACGGCGTGCTCTATGGCATGCGGTACCAGATCCCCGAAATTCTCAAAGCAGGCGGAGAGAACGGCGCGATCGTGAACATGGCGTCGATCCACGGAACCGTGGCCGCCATCGGAAACGGCGCGTACACGGCGGCCAAGCACGGCGTGGTCGGCATCACGAAGAACGCTGCCGCCGAATACGGACAGCAGGGTCTTCGCATCAACTCCGTCGGGCCCGGCTACATCGACACTCCGCTCGTGCGCAGCAGCCTGAGCGACGATGTGCGCACCGCACTCGAGAGCAAGCACATGCTCGGTCGCCTCGGCCGCGCAGACGAGGTCGCTCAGCTCGTGACCTTCTTGCTCTCTGACAAGGCATCGTTCATGACCGGAGGCTACTACCTCGTCGACGGTGGCTACACGACGGTGTAATTGCAGGCCGTGTGAGTTGCAGGCTGTGTGAGTTGCACGGCAGTGTGAGCTGCCGGCACGGCGATCTGCACAGCAGGGTGATCGCTGTAGCCTGAGGGTATGAGTACCTCGGCGCTCGCGGCGGCCGCGTGGATGTAGCCACGGCGGCCGTCGCCGGGGTTGCGATCCTGGTCGGGGCGATTCTGCAGCGCCTGTCCGGCACAGGCGTCGGGCTCGTGGTCGCCCCGATTCTCGCCATGCTGCTCGGCCCCGTTGCCTGAATACTCGTGACCAACGCCACGACGGTCGTCTCGGGACTCCTGATTCTGCTGTCGCTGCGCCGCGACATCGAGTGGAAGCGGTATCTCGCCTTTCTCCCCGGGATCATCGTCGGCGCCATCGCAGCATCCTTCGTCGTTCGTGCAGCACCGGCGAGCTGGCTGCAGATCCTGATCGGTGCCATCGTGCTGGTCGCCCTCGCGACGACGTTCGGGCTTCCGAGCCTTCCCGTCATCAGAACTCGTGCACTCGGCCCCGTCACGGGCGCCATCGGCGGCTTCTTCAACACGTGCGCGGGCGTCGCAGCTCCCGTCATGGTCATCGACGCGAAGCTCACGCGATGGAGACAGCGCTCGTCCGCCGCGACCATGCAGCCCACCTTCATGACGATGGGCATCGTCTCGGTTGTCATGAAAATCTCCCTCGGCGCTGCGACCATCGCAGAACTGCCTCCCGCGTGGACCTTCGGCGTCATCGTGGTGATCGTCATCGTTGGAATCATGATCGGCGGCGCCCTGAGCGCGCGAGTATCGTCGCGTGCCGCCCGCAACACGGCGATCACCCTCGCCGCGATGGGAGGTGGCGCCGCCCTGATCAGAGGTGTTGTGGCGTTGTGAACCCGACGCGTCACCGTCGCGTAATGCTGTCGTCTACTCAGCAAAGGAGCTGTCATGCCACTGCTGGGTACCTGCTCACGCACATCCTCTTCAAACCCGAGATCTCTGAGATTCCCGACTGCCCATCGTCGGGCGTGGCGCTCGGAATCGGCCTCGATCCTCTGCTGCTCACTGTGCCGACGCCGCACGTCTCGAGTAGCGCGGTCGCTCACCGCGGCGCGACTGTCGTGACCCCGTATGCGTTCGCGGCTTCGGCCAGCCGATCGTCGTATACGACGACGCCGCTGAGATCGTTGCCCAGCTCGAACGCCGCGGCGAGGTGAAGAGCATCAAGGCTGCGCAGTTCCGGAGGGTCGAGACGCGCGGCGGCGTCATAGGTGCTCGACGGCAAGGTCAGGACGAACAGGGAATCCAGTACCTCTTGTGCTCGCACGGCGTGTTCCGGCGATGCCCGTCGGACGGCGCGCATAAGTTCTGTGCGAGCGAGATCGCTCGTGACGAGTTCTTCCTCTTGAGCGACAAGCCACGCCTGAAGAGCCGCCGACTCGGCTTCGCCGACAACGAGCTTCACGAGCGCCGACGTGTCGAGGTAGAACGCCATTAGAACCGCTCGTTGTCGCGCCCGCGACGCAGCGCCGACGTGAGCTCGCCTGGCTTGGGCGCACTGAGCTCTTCGATGGACCGGCGCGGAGCGCGGAGCTGGCCCGATGCTGTGAGATGGTCAAGGCGACGTAGCGGCATCGGAGACAACTGCGCGACAGGGCGCCCGCGATCAGTAATGGTGACCGTCTCGCCCTTAGCGGCCGCGGCAACGACTGCCGACGCGTTTTGTTTCAGCGCACGGATTCCGATATCACTCATGTTCTACATTGTAGAACAATGCCTCTGAGGGCGAAAGCGCCGGGCGGAAACCTCGCGATCCGGGTGTTCACCTACTGAAGGAGCCGGACGCAGCGCTGTCACGATGTCGCCGGTCGTGAAAGCGTCGTGTAAGCGATGTGAAAGTGCGCGGGCACATTCTTGTTCTGCGATGAAAGGAACAGGAATGCCATCCACTGAACTCGCCGTCGACGCGACAGGACTCGTCAAGGTCTTCGGCACCAACCGCGCCGTCGACGGCGTCGATCTCGCTGTGCAGGCCGGAACCGTCTACGGAGTTCTCGGCCCCAACGGAGCTGGAAAGACAACAACCATCAGCATGCTCGCGACGCTGCTGCGTCCGGATGCCGGCAGCGCCCGCATCTTCGGATTCGACGTGCAGCACGACGCCGGCATCGTGCGGCAGCTCATCGGCGTCACGGGGCAGTACGCCTCTGTCGACGAGTCGCTCAGCGCGACAGAGAACCTCGTGCTCTTCGGCAGGCTGCTCGGACTGAGCGGCCGTGAGGCGAAGCGCACGGCTGGCGATCTGCTCGAGGAGTTCTCACTCACCGATGCCGCCACCCGCCCGCTAAAGAAGTTCTCGGGTGGAATGCGACGCCGCCTCGACCTCGCCGCGAGCCTCATCGCGCGGCCCCCGCTCATCTTTCTCGACGAGCCGACGACGGGCCTCGACCCGCGCACGCGCAACCAGATGTGGGATACGATCCGCCGCCTCGTCGCGCAGGGCTCCACCGTGTTGCTCACGACCCAGTACCTTGACGAGGCCGACCAGCTCGCCGACCGCATCGCCGTGATCGACACCGGCCGCGTGGTCGCCGAGGGCACGGCAGACGAGCTCAAGGCCTCTGTCGGCACATCGGCGCTCCAGGTGCGACTCGTCGATCAGAGTGACACGGATGCTGCCGTGCAGGCGATGCGCGACGTGCTGCAGTTCCGCGGCGCACCGTCCCTCTCGGGCGGCACCATCACTGTGCCGATGCACGACGCCGACCGGGTCGCCGACCTGCTGATCGACCTCCGCTCCCGCGGCATCCACCTCGCCGAAATGAGCGTCCAGAAGCCGACCCTCGACGAGGTGTTCCTCGCGATCACGGGTCACGCGACGCAGGCGGCAGACGACGAAATCGAAGGAGCACACGCATGACCACAGCATCCGCTCACCCCACCTCGGCTCTGCCCACGCAGACGCTGTCGAACACGATCAGCCTCGCCGACACCGTCTCGCACTCGCTGTCGATGGCCCGCCGCGGCCTCCTCAAGATCAGGCGCACCCCCGAGCAGCTCATCGACGTGACCATTCAGCCGATCATCTTCACCCTGATGTTCACGTACATTTTCGGCGGCGCCATCTCGGGCGACGTTGAGAGCTACCTTCCGGTGATCATTCCCGGCATCCTCGTGCAGACCGTGATCACCACGTCTGTCGTCACGGGCGTACAACTGCGCGAAGACATGGACAAGGGCGTGTTCGACCGCTTCCGGTCGCTGCCGATCGCTCGCATTGCCCCGCTTGCCGGAGCACTGCTCGCCGACACGGTGCGCTACACGATCGCGACGACGCTCACGTTCGTGATGGGTTTCATCATGGGGTGGCGTGCCGACGGCGGAATCGGCGGCGTGGTTCTCGCGGGACTCGCGGTGATCGTGTGCGCGTGGGCGATCAGCTGGATCTTCGCGTTCTTCGGCGTCATCGCGCGCACAGCATCCAGCGTTCAGGGCATCTCGATGATCATTCTGTTTCCACTGACGTTCCTGTCGAACGCATTCGTGCCCATCGACACGCTCCCCGGGTGGCTGCAGGGCTTTGTGCGGGTGAACCCCATCTCGCACCTGGTCACGGCCGTGCGCGATCTCGCGAACACCGGCACAGTCGGCAGCGATCTGCTGATCTCGCTCGTGGGCGCCGCGGTGATCGTGGTGGTGTTTGCGCCGCTCACCGTGCGGGCGTACATGCGCAAGGCCTGAGCCCTACCGTTCATTCGGAAAATTAGACGCGACACGCCGTGGATGGCGCTTTCCCCACGGCGTGTCGCCTGAGATTTCCGAATTTGTGCATATCCGTGAGTGGCAGTATCGAGGGGAAAGGGGGAGCGATGCGATGGAGACGATTCTGATCGTCGCGGTTCTGGCACTACTCGTCATCGCGGCGGCGACAACGTTCGCCCCGCGACTCGGCGTCGCCGCACCGCTGCTTCTTGTGCTGCTCGGCATCGGCGTGACGCTCGTTCCCGCCGTTCCCACCATCGAGATCGACCCCGAGTGGATTCTCGCCGGCGTGCTGCCGCCGCTGCTCTACTCGGCGTCGGTGTCGATGCCCTCGCTCGACTTTCGCCGCGAGTTCACGGCGATCAGCGGGCTGTCGGTCGCCCTTGTCGTGGTGAGCAGCATCGTTCTCGGACTGTTCTTCTGGTGGGTGATTCCCGGCATCTCGCTCGCGTGGGGCATCGCTCTCGGCGCGGTCGTGAGTCCGACTGATGCTGTCGCGACGTCGATCGTCAAGGGGCTCGGCGTCTCGCCGCGCATCGTGACGATGCTCGAGGGAGAGAGCCTTCTGAACGACGCGACAGCGCTCGTGATGCTGCGAACGGCGATCGCCGGTGCCGCAGCATCCGTCTCGTTCTGGGGCGTGCTGGGCGACTTCGCCTACGCGATTCTCGTGGCGACGGCGATTGGCGCGATCGTGGGCTGGCTCAACCTCGTCGTACGCTCGCGCGTCTCTGACGCCACCGTGAGCACTGTCATCTCGTTCACGATCCCGTTCATCGCGTCGATTCCCGCCGAGATGCTCGGCGCCTCGGGACTCGTGGCGGCCGTCGTCGCGGGCCTTGTCACCGGGCGCGGCGCAGTCAAACGGCTCAAGCCGTGGCACCGTATCGCCGAGCAGCAGAACTGGCGCACCATCGAGCTGCTGCTCGAGAGCGCCGTGTTTCTGCTGCTGGGCCTCGAACTTACGGGCATTGTGGGAGACGTCATCGCCGATCACGACGGCGTGCTGCCTGCCGTTCTCGTCGCGCTCGGCGGCCTCGTGCTCACGATCGCCGTGCGCAGCGGCTACGTGTCGCTCCTGGTGCAGTCCCTGCAGCGGCGCGCCCGACGACACGAGGTGATGCGGCCGCGCATGAAGATCATCAAGCAGCGCTTCGACGAGCGAGACGCCCGTCTTGCATCTGGGGTGCAGCCAGACGGGGGAGCGCCTGGCGCGATTCGACCCGACGATATTCGTGCCGCGGCAGCAGACGGGTTTCGCCGCGGGCAGAAGCATGGCCCTGCCGAGATTCCGCGGCCCCCGCTCGGCGCACGGGCCGCGCAGCGCATCGAGCGGCTGCGCACGCGCATTACGCGCGCCGTCGCCGACTTCGACTACTTTCTCGAGCGGCCGATCGGCTGGCGCGAGGGCACCGTCGTCGTGTGGGCGGGCATGCGCGGTGCCGTGACCGTGGCGGCGGCGCAGACCTTTCCCGCCGAGACCCCGCATCGCTCGACGCTCGTTCTCATCGCGTTTCTCGTGGCCGCCGTCTCGCTGCTGCTGCAGGGCGGAACGCTGTCGTGGCTCATCGCCCGCGTTAAGCCGCGGCCCGAGCCGGCAGGTCTCGCCGACGACGAGCGCCGGCAGCTGAGCACCCTGCTCAACGACACCGCGACGGCAGAGCGAGGCGCCGCTGCGGCAGAGGGGCGCAAGGCCGACGCCGTGCAGATCATCACGGCGCAGCGCGACGCCCTGCTGCGGGTGCGCGATGAGGGAACGTTCTCGTCAGAGACGCTCGCCGGCGCCCTCGATGTTCTCGACGCCGAGCAGATCAGCGTCGAGCTGCGCGGCGGCACGTGATCGCGTGCCGCTCGTGACGCATCACGTGCTGCTCGTGACGCGGCGCCGCGCGCGAGCCAGGTCGTCGAGAAGCTCGGTCGCGCGTTCGACGCGGTCGAGTGGGCGAAGGCCGGCGGCGTCGGCGCGGGCTGTGGCGACAGCATCCGCCCCGCATGCTTCTGCGGCACGAGACAGAATGCTCTCGAGGTTCAGCACCGAGAAGTCTCGGCGGTAGCTCATCGCCTCGGCAAGCGCGACGAGCTGCAGGCCCACGTTCGCGGTCGCCGAGCGGCCAAGCGCGAAAGATCCGAGCGCCACTATTCCCGCACCGACGACGGGCTGATCGACGCCCCAGCGCCGCACTCGACGCATGACCCTGATGCGCGTCGCCAGCCGGGCCACCTCGCGCTCCAGGTCGTCGCCTGCTCCCTCGATCGACTGCAATGTCGCGACGAGGGCGGCCTGAACGAGCAGCGACCACGATGCCGAGCGGGCCCCGACCGACCGGAGCATCGTGAGGCACTCCTCGAAGACCGCTCGCGCCCCGGCGGCGTCGCCCGCCGCGAGGGCGATCTCGGCGTGCAGCGAGAGCAGCATCGAGCTCGTCTCGGGCGAAACGCTGTCGTCTCTCACCGCGAGCAGCTCGTGCGGACCGGCGTCGCCCGCACGAATGCGCGCGAGCGTCAGCACCCACTCGGTCTGCTCGGCGTCTTGATTCGAATCGATGAGCGCGAGGTGCTTGCGAGCGGCCGTGGCCCAGCGCGCACACTGTTCGATGCGGCCCGTCTCGCCATACAGCTGCGCGAGCAGCAGCGCCGCGTAGCCCATGAGCCACGGGTCTTCGAGCCGCGCCGCACGTGCCGACGCCGTTCGCGCAAGCTCGATGGCACGGTCGCACTCGCCGATGTTCTCGAGAACGTTCGCGCCGAGCATCGCCGCACACGCAGACGTCATGTCGTCGCGCGAGGCCGTGAGCTCGTCGACCCGGCCCAGCACAGCGTCGATCGCCTCGTGGCTGTCGGGAATGCGCCACGAGAACAGCTCGGTGACGATGAGCGTGCGGGCATCGGTGATCGAGCCGGCACGGGTGAGACGCCGCACGCGCGACAACGCCGGATAGGTGGCGTGGCGCATGCCCGCGAGACCGGAGACCACGGCGATGAGCGCGAGCCCGAACCCCGCGGCGTCGGCAATGTGCGCGGGGATCTCGCGAGGGGAGGATGCTGCGAGCACATCCGCGCCGAACGCCATGATCTCCTCGTGCTCACCGCGCATCATCCACAGTGCACTCAGCGCGCCGAACAGGGCGTAGACGTCGTCGCTCCGGCGACCCGTGATGGCGTGGCGCAGCGTCGCAATGAGGTTCTCGCGCTCGGCGCGGGCGATGCGCATGGTCTCGACCTGGCGCGGGCCGATCGTGTTGCCGAAGATGCGGAGCGCGAGATCGGTTGCCCACGCGAAGTGGCGTTCTTCGATCTGAGCCCGTTCGCCCGCGTCGTCGAGCCGATCCCGTGCGAACTCGCTCACGGTCTCGAGCAGGCGGTAGCGGGCCGTGCCGTTCTCGTCGCTCACCTGCACGAGCGACTGCATGACGAGCGCGTCGAGGTCGTCGAGCACATCGGAGCCGTCGCCGGCAACGATCGCCGCAGCATCCGCGGTGAAACCGTCGGCGAAGAGCGCGAGGCGTCGCATGACGCGCCGCTGGTGAGCGTCGAGCAGCTTCCAGCTCCAGTCGATCACCGCGAAGAGGGTGCGATGCCGTTCGGGCGCGGAGCGGTCCACGGCGGTGAGCAGGGCGAATCGATCGCGCAGGCGCCGCTCGATGTCGTCGAGCGACATGGAGCGCACGCGCGCGGCGGCGAGTTCGATCGCGAGCGGAAGCCCGTCGAGGCTCTCGCAGATGCGCGCGACGGTGGCACGGTCGAGCTCGGCGTTTGGGCGCACGGCACGCGCTCGCTCCAGAAACAGCGTGACGGCAGGGCCCGCGCCCGCAGCATCCGTTATCGCGAGCGGCCGAAGCACAAAGACCTGCTCGCCCTCGATCGCGAGCGGTGACCGGCTCGTCGCCACGATGCGCAGCGATGCGACGGCCGCGAGCAGATCGTCGGTGATCCCGGCGATCGTGGCGACGAGGTGCTCGCAGTTGTCGAGAACGAGGAGCGTGTCGCGTTCGGCCAGCATCGTGATCACACGCGAGCGCAGGTCGGTGCGCACGAGGGGATCGGAGAGGCGGGTGGTCGAACTCACGGTGCGGATGCCGAGCGTCGTCGCGATCGTGAGCATGACGTCGTCGGGATTCGTCGCCGGGGCGAGCTCGACGAGCACGGTCACGGGTGCTGTCGATCGGCCGGCGACTTCGGCGGCGAGGCTCGTCTTGCCGAGTCCGCCAACGCCGAGGATGGTCGTGAGACGGTGTGACGCAACCGCGGCTTCGACGGCGGCGATGTCGTCGTCGCGGCCGACGAGCGGCGTGCGGCGAGACCGCACGCCAATGCGTCTGCGCTGCGGCGAATCATCGCGCAGCAGCTGAGTGTTGAGCTCGACGGCGTCGCTGCCCGGCGTCGTGCCGAGTGTCTCCGACAGAGCGCCGCGCAGGCGGGCGAAGACCGCGAGGGCATCGACGCGACGGCCGGCCGCCGTGTGCGCGCGCATGAGCAGCACAGCCGATTCTTCATCAAGCGGCGACGCGTCGACGAGCGGCGTGAGCGCGGCCGTCGCCTCGTCGACACGTGCGTCGTCGAGAAGCGAGCGTGCACGGGCACGAAGGATGCTGCCGCGCAGCGCGTCGGCCTGCACAGTCAAGCGGTCGGCGACCGGCGCATCGCCGAGATCGTCGCCCGGGTCGCCGTGCCACAGGGCCAGCGCGTGCTCGAGGTCGCTGGGCTGCGTTGCGTTCCGGGCGACATCGAGGTCTGTGCCGATGGTCAGTCGGTAGCCGGCCGGCCCGGATGCGATGGCGTCGGCGCCGAGCAGTCGCCGAACACGCGACACGAGCGTCTGCAGCGCGGCGCGCGGCCGGTCGGGAGGGTCGTCGCCCCAGACGTCGTCGATCAGCCTCTGGCTGCTGGCGACGAGCGGGGACGCGAGCGCGAGTGCCGCAATGAGGCGGCGTGGCAGCAGCCCCGCGACGGGGGCACCGTCGACAAGAACGGGGCCGAGCACGCGGACGCGCACCGATTGTGCCGCACCGTTCTCGCCCTCGCCCACGAGGCAAGTGTAGTGTCGCCACCTCGTGCGAGCATGGTGCTATGACGCCGACGTTCGACTGGGATGCCTACTACGCCGCAATGGCCGGCAGGGAACCGCGCAAGAACCTGCTTGCGGCGCTCGAGCACTGGGGCGAGCGGCAGCCGGGCGAGGCGGTCGATCTCGGCGCGGGCGACGGGCTCGAATCGCGAGAGCTCGCGTCACGCGGATGGCGCGTCACGGCGATCGATGGCGACTCTGGACTGCGCGCCCGGCTCGACGGCGTCGAGGGTGTCACGCCCGAGCGCCGCGACTTTGCGCACATCAGCGAGCTGCCAGCATCCGATCTGGTCTTCGCCGGCTTTTCGCTTCCGTTCTGCCCGCCCTCGCACTTCGATGCGCTGTGGGGAGCGATCCGCACGTGTCTTCGACCGGGAGGACTGCTCGCCGTCGAGTTCTTCGGCGTGCGTGATAAGTGGGCGGGAACACCTGGAATGACCTTTCACACGCACAATGACGTAGAGCGGATGCTATGGGGACTCGAGACGCTTCTGCTCGACGAAGACGAGCGCGAGGGCCGCTCGTTCGACGGGCCGAAGCACTGGCACGTGTTCCACGTGATCGCGCGGTGCCCCGAGAGTGATGCGCCGCGCTAGCGGAGGCCCTTCTTCGACGAGATCACTCCTGTGTCGAACCCGAAGAGGTTGAGCTTGCCGTGGAATCGTGCGTGCTCGACCTTGATGCAGCGGTCCATGACGACCGTGAGCCCCTTCTTCTCGCCGTCGTACGCGGCCTCTTCGTTCCAGATGCCCAGCTGCACCCAGATCGTCTCGATGCCCGCTGCGACAACGTCATCGACGACCTGCGGAATGTCGCTCGCCTTGCGAAACACCACGGCGATGTCCGGGGTCTCGGGAAGAGACGCGAGGTCGGGGTACGCCTTCTCGCCGAGAATCTCGTCTGCGCGTGGGTTCACGAAGTACAGCGTGTAGTCACTCGACTGCTGCAGGTACGTGCCGACGAAGTAGCTTGCCCGCGCCGGGTTCGCCGAGGCGCCGACGATCGCGACGGACTTCGCCGCCTTGAGGATCGCGAGGCGCTGTTTCGCATCGGGACCGATCCACGTACGCTGCGACTTCAGCAGCTTGGCGAGCGGCGAGTCCGCGGGCATCTCGCAGCTGAGTCCGTTCTGCAGGGTGACGACGTCGGTGTCACGTGCGGTGTCCTCTGTCATGGTCATGCCTCCACTGCCCGGCTGAGCGCCTGATCGAGGTCGTAGATGATGTCGTCGGCGTCTTCGATGCCGACGCTCAGTCTGATGAGGCCTGGCTGCACGCCAGCATCCGTCAGCTGTTCTTCGGTGAGCTGCGCGTGAGTCGTCGAGCCGGGATGAATGATGAGCGTCTTGGTATCGCCGATATTGGCGACGTGGCTGGCGAGGTTGACCGATTCGATGAGCTTCTGCCCGACTGCGCGGCCGCCCGCGACGACGAAACTGAACACCGAGCTCGGTCCGAGTGGCAGATACTTCTGCGCGCGATCGTGGTGCGGGTGGCTCTCGAGTCCTGCCCAGTACACGGCCTCCACGCGATCGTCGTGCTCGAGCCACTCGGCGACGGCACGGGCGTTCTGCACGTGGGCGCTCATGCGGAACGGCAGCGTCTCAATGCCCTGCGCGAGCTGCTGCGCGCTCGTTGCCGAGAGCGCGGGTCCGATGTCACGCAGCTGCTCGGCCCGCAGCCGCGTGAGAAACGCGTACTCGCCGAAGTTGCCGGCCCACTGCAGGTCGCCGTACGTGTGCACGGGCTCGTGGAACAGCGGGAACTTCTCGCGCGAGTACGTGAACCGGCCGGACTCGACGACGAGACCGCCCATTGTCGTGCCGTGGCCGCCGAGAAACTTGGTGGCTGAGTGCGTGACGATGTCGGCGCCCCACTCGATGGGCCGGTTGAGGTACGGCGTCGCGATGGTCGAGTCGATGATGAGCGGAATGTCGTGCGCGTGGGCGACGTCGGCGAGCCCCGCGATGTCGGCGATCTCGCCCGAGGGGTTGGCGATGGTCTCGGCGAAGATCGCCTTCGTGCGCTCGGTGATGGCGCTTGCGTAGTCTTCCGGATCCGTCGAGTGCACGAACGTCGTCTCGACGCCGAAGCGGCGCAGCGTCACGTCGAGCTGCGTGATCGACCCGCCGTAGAGGCTCGACGACGCGACAATGTGGTCGCCGGCTCCGACAAGGCTCGCGAACGTGATGTATTGAGCCGAGAGACCGGATGCTGTCGCGACAGCGCCGAGTCCGCCTTCGAGGCTCGCGACGCGCTCTTCGAGGCTCGCGACGGTCGGGTTGGCGAGGCGTGCGTAGATGTTGCCGTACTTCTGAAGGGCGAAGCGTGCTGCAGCATCCGCCGAGTCGTCGAAGACGAAGGCCGTCGACTGGTAGATGGGCAGCGCCCGGGCGCCGGTTTCGGGGTCGGGGATGTTGCCCGCGTGAATCGCCCGCGTGCGAAAGCCGTACTCACGATCTGCCATGGCACGAGGCTACTGGCGAGGATGCTGTCGCTCGAAGCGCCGGTGTAACACGGCGTCGCATTGGCGCGTCGCTTCTGGCTCACTGCCGCGTCGCGTCGTCCCTCGCTTGTTTGAGCCGAATGCACCTTCCCGCGGGGCGGGGCGGTGCATATGCCTCACATGTGTGCGGACGACGCGCAACAACTCGCGAGGTTCTTCCGCATGGTGGAGGTCGGCGCCGCGTTTGCGGAAAAACTATAAGCTTGAGCAATGACGTCGCACGGCTCCTCCGGATCAGGAAGCGGAGCCTCGACGCCAGGCGGGGGAGCGTCGCAGCTCGGTGGCGGAGGCGCACGTCGCTTGCGACCCGGCTTCGTCATGCTCGGCATTCTGCTCGTCGCCGCCAACCTCAGAGCGTCGATCACGGCCGTCGGACCAGTGCTCGACCAGGCGCGCGCCGACGCCGATCTGACGGCCATCGAAGCATCCGCCCTCATCAGCGTTCCGCTGCTCGCCTTCGCGGTGTTCTCGCCGATCATGCCCGCGATTGCCGTGCGGTTCGGGCTCGAGCGCACCATCGGCGCCTCACTCGTGGTGCTCGCCGCCGGGATCATCTCGCGATCGGTTCCGGGCGACGTCTTTCTGTGGTCGGGCACCCTCGCGCTCGGCGCCGCAATCGCGGCGATCAACGTGCTGCTGCCGTCGGTGCTCAAGCGGGACTTTCCCCACGACATCGGCAGGCTGACCGGCGTGTACTCGGCGCTGCAGTCGGCGTTCGCCGCAGCATCCGCTGGTCTTGCCGTTCCGATCGCGGGGCTGTCAGACAGCGGGTGGCGTCTGGCGTACGGCATCTGGGCGGGCCTCGCGATCATTGCGTTCGCCGTTTTCGCGCCACAGATGCGGCGGCCGGGAACGACGACACTCGAGATGCGCGCCGTGCAGGCCGCAGACGAGCCGCCGCGCGGCAGATCACCGTGGTCGCAGGCCCTCGCGTGGCAGGTCACCGTGTTCATGGGACTGCAGTCGACGATCTTCTACGTCGTGATCACCTGGATGCCCGCGATCGAGCAGTCCGTCGGATTCGACGCGTTCACGGCGGGCTGGCACCAGAGCGCGTTTCAGGTGTGCGGAATCGTCGGCACGCTGACGGCAGCCGGGATGCTGCACAAGTGGCAGCGCGACCAGCGCATTGTCGTCACGATCTACTCGCTCTCGTCGGCACTCGGAATTCTCGGGGTTCTGACGTCCCCGTCGCTCGTGCTGCTGTGGATCGGCATGATCGGCTTCGCCCAGGGCGGGCTCATCGTGCTGGCTCTCGCGCTCTTCGGGCTGCGCACGCGCGACCACCGCGCGGCCGCCTCGCTTTCGGGCATGGCGCAGTCGATCGGGTACCTGCTCGCCGCGGCCGGTCCGCTCGCGATCGGCGCGATTCACGACGCGACGGGCGCGTGGGAGCTGCCGCTCATGGTGATGCTCGGCGTCGTCGCGGTTCAGTTCGTGTGCGGTGTGCTCGCGAGCCGCAATCGTGTGCTCAGGTAGACGCTTTCGGCTCAGATACCGTTCGCGGCGCGGATCTTCTGGATGAATGCTTGGGCATGAATCGTCGCGTTCTCACAGAAGTCACTTTCATCGGGGCGACCACTCGGACCGCGATGCGATCAGCGAGGGCTGAGTTCGGCCTCGTGCAGCACTTCGGCGATCACATGGCGCGCATTCGTCGCCAGGGGAATGTTCGTCGTCTTGTAGTACGGCAGCTGCACGAGGGCCTGCGCGAGCGCACGGGCGCGTGCCCGCAGCCACGTCGCCTCATCCACGCCGCTTGCCTCGCGCAGCGCCGACCGTGCCTCGTCGGGCAGCAGGTTCCACGCCACCTGCAGATCGATGGCCGGGTCGCCGACGCCGCACCACGAGAAGTCGATGACACCGTGCAGGCGGCCGTCGTGCAGCAGCAGATTTCCGGGAGCCACGTCGCTGTGCACCCACGTCGGCGCCGTCTCGGCGGGCAGGGTCAGCGCCTGCTCCCACACCGCCGTCACAGCATCCGCGTCGATCTCATCGCGCAATGCCTCAATGTCCCGTCGCACTCGAGCGTCGCGCTCAGCAAGTGAAGCGCCGGTCGGCGGTCCGTCTGCGGTGTCGATCGCGCGCATCGCCCGAGTGAACGCGCCGAGATCGCGGGCAAGATCGAACGGATGCTGCAGCGCACCGACACGCGGATTCTCGCCGTCGAGCCACGAGAGCACGAGCCACGGGTACGGGTATCCGTGGCCGGGAGCGCCGAGGGCGAGAGGCTCGGGAATGGCGACGGGCAGCTGCGGCGCGAGGGCCCGCAGCCAGCGGTGCTCGCGCGCCGGAAGCTCCTCCATACCCGGGCGGCGCGGCATGCGCACAGCGAGGTCGTCGCCGAGGTGGAACATGGCGTTGTCTGTGCCAGACGAGGCGACGGGCATGACGGGCAGCGCCGACCACTGCGGATGCTGGTCGGCGATGAGCGTCGCCACCTGCGCAGCATCCGGAATCACCTCGTCGTCGTGCATGCGGCGGATCGCGCTCATGGCTCGACGATACAGACGGTGAACCGGGGCAGCGTGCACAATTTCGGAAAAGTCGTCGAGGCGGAATCAGGAGTTCCGCGCCATTCCGGGCTTTGCGCATGCGGGAAGAGACTCGGGCGAGCAGGATTTCCGAAATTGGTGCTCGCGTGCCTCAGGCGAGGTGCACGGCGCCGAGCGCGAGCGCCGCAATGAGCACCCACGAGATCAGCCCGACTGCGAGTGAGCGCCAGCCCGCCGTGAGCAGACGTTTGAGGTCGACGGCGGTGCCGAGCCCGAACAACGCCATCGCGAGAAGCGCGGTCTGCAGCACGTCTGCTCCGGACAGCACCGACTCGGGCAGCGGCACGAACGAGCGCACGAGGATCGCCACGATGAACCCCGCGACGAACAGCGGAACGATCGGCGGCCGCTTCGCATCGGCGGCGCCCGCACTGCGTCGCCGCTCGACGGCGCCAGCGACAGCGACGATGGGAGCGAGCATGAGCACACGCGTGAGCTTGACGACGATCGCAATGGCGAGGGCTGAGCTGCCCGCGATCTGCGCTGTCGCCACGACCTGCCCGACGTCGTGCACCCCGGCGCCCACCCAGTGCCCGAACTGCTCGTTCGTGAGACCGAGCGGGCCCCACAGGGCGGGCAGCACGAAGATCGCGAGCGTTCCGCACAAGGTCACAAGGGCGACAGGATGCGCCTGCTCGCGGCGCTTCGCTCCGACGACGCCCGACATCGCGCCGATCGCGCTCGCTCCGCAGATAGAGAACCCCGTCGCCATGAGCAGCGGCTCGTGCCCGGGAAGTCGGAAGAGCTTGCCGAGACCGTAGGTTGCGGCAAACGTGATGAGCACGATCGCGATCGTGGTGAGCAGCGTCGTCCAGCCGAGACCCGCCACATCGACGAGGCTCAGCTTGAGGCCGAGCAGCACGACGCCCGCGCGCATGAGCTTCTTCGACGAGAACGCGAGCCCCGGTGCGAAGACGCCGCGAATGAGGCTCTGCGTTCCCGGCAGCTGGGCAAAGAGAATGCCGAGGGCGACGCACGCCGTGAGCAGCGGAATCTCAGGCACACCCAACGCGATACCCCACGACACCAGGGCGGCAGCTCCGCACGCGGCGATGCCGGGCAGCATCCGTACCGACTCTTTCACTGTGACCGCGTTCACGGGCCTCCTCTCATCACACCGTTCGCCAGGCTAATCGTGCGTGGCGCGGCAGGCCAGTCAGATCCAACTGTGCAGCCAGTAGTGCAGCCCCACGAACCAGGTGGGAACGGGGATCGCGGCCCACAGCGGGTACCAGAATGCCGAGAGCAGCACGCAGAAGACGCCGAAGACCGCGACGGCGAGGATGCCGCTTGTGCGACGTTCTGCGGCGTCGCCCGGCCGTCCGAGCACGAGGCCGATCACGAACGTGAGCGCGAGAATGAGGTACGGCTCGAACGCGATGGAGTAGAACTGGAATACCGTGCGGTCGGTGTACAGCAGCCACGGAAGGTAGCCGCCGACGAAGCCCATGAGAATGAGCCCCGCCGTCCACTCGCGGCGCAGCACGAGGCGCACGAGCAGGTAGACGGCCGCTGCGGCTCCCGCCCACCAGATGAGCGGGTTCGCGATCGACGTGATGTCGACGACGCACTCACCGGTGCAGCCGCCCGTTCCGGCGGGAACGCCCTCGTACCACATGGCCACGGGCCGCAGCATGAGCAGCCACGACCACGGATTCGACTGGTAGGGGTGCGGTGTCGAGAGCCCGACGTGAAAGTCGTACATCGACTGGTGATACGCGACGAGGCTCTGCAGGGCGAGCGGAAGCCACGAGAACGCGCCCGTCCAGGCGTTGCCGTCCGTCGCGGCGAACTGCCGGTCGTAGCCGCCGTCCGTGACGAACCAGCCGGTCCAGCTGGCGAGGTAGACGGCGAGTGCGACGGGCACGAGCAGCAGAAACGTGACGGGGCCTTGCTTGAGAACCGCGGCAGAGGCCCAGAATGGTATGCCGGCGCGGCGGCGTGCGAGAGCATCCACCACCACCAGATAGAGACCGAACGCTGCGAGAAAGTACAGTCCAGACCACTTGGTCGCCGTGCAGAGCCCGAAGGCGACTCCCGCGGCGATGACCCAGGGGCGGCCCCAGACCGCCGGTCCCCACGTGAGAGGGCGATCGGATGCTGCGGAGGCGGCGAGAGCCGACGCGAGTCGTCGTTCGTGCCAGCGCCGGTCGAGCAGAACGCACGCGAAACCGCACAGCGCGAAGAACATGACGTAGCTGTCGAGCAGGGCGACCCGCGACATGACGATGGCGTGGCCATCGATCGCGAGCAGGCCGCCCGCGATGACGGCGAGCAGTCGCGAGTGGAACAGCTGGCGGGCGACGAACATCACGAGTACGACGGCGAGAACGCCGACGATCGCTGTCGAGATGCGCCAGCCCACACTCGAGTCGGCGCCGAAGACGGCCATGCCGAGGCCGATGAGCCACTTCGCGAGAGGGGGGTGCACGACGTATGAGCCGGTTGTGCTGTAGCTGTCGGTGTCGCCCGCGGCGAAGCGACCGTCGATGTTCTCGGGCCACGTCGTCGAGTAGCCGTTGTTCCACTGCGACCACGCGTCTTTCACGTAGAACGTCTCGTCGAAAACGAGAGCGTGGGGGTTGCCGAGGTTCCACAGGCGCAGAACAGCGGCGAGCAGCGTGACGAACGCGGGGCCGCCCCACGTCCACAGGCGCTGACGAGCAGGGCTCGACAGCATCCGGTTCCACCATGCGTCAATGCGCGATCGAGCAGGAATGGGCGTGCCGGATGCTGGCGTCGCGACGTCGTCTGCCGCGGGCTGCGAGACCGACGATGTGCCGCCGCGCACCACGGAATCGAACGTCTCGTCGCTCTCGGGAGGTTGGCTGGCTGGCACTCTGCCATGCTAGCGATCGCGCCACGATGACGGCTGTGCGAGGGATGCTGTCACGGTCACGACGCCGGACGATGAACTCGTTCTTCGGTGCGTGTTCCGGGTGGCAGACTGGCTGCATGATCATTCTTGCCGCGACCCCGATCGGCAATCTCGGCGACGCCTCGGCACGGCTGGTCGAGACGCTGAGCGAGGCCGAGTTTGTCGCGGCCGAAGATACCCGGTCGACGGCGCGGCTGCTCGCAGGACTCGGCATCGAGAACCGACCGCAGATCGTCGCTCTACACGACCATAACGAACGTGACAAGGCCGCCGACCTGGTGCAGCGCGCACGCGAGAGCGACGTCGTCGTGATGAGCGACGCGGGAATGCCCACCGTCTCTGACCCCGGTTACCATCTCGTGCAGGCGGCGATCGCGGCAGACGTCGACGTCACCGTGATTCCAGGGCCGAGTGCCGTGATCACGGCGCTTGCGCTCTCGGGGCTTCCGACCGATCGCTTCACGTTCGAGGGGTTTCTTCCCCGCAAGCCGGCCGAGCGACGCAAGACGCTGCGCGGGCTGGCCGATGAACGACGCACCATGGTGTTCTTCGAATCGCCCCAGCGCATCGCGTCTGCGCTCGACGACGTGGTCGCTGAGCTCGGCGCCGACCGTCGCGTCGCCGTGTGCCGCGAGCTGACGAAGCTCTATGAGCAGGTCAAGCGAGGTGCGGCGTCCGACGTGGCCGCATGGGCCGCAGACGGCGTGAAGGGCGAGATCGTGCTCGTGGTTCACGGCGCCGAAGCGGCATCCTTCTCGCTTGACGACGGTCTTGCCCGCGTCACGGAACGCGTCGCAGCGGGGGAGAGGCTCAAGGATGCCGCGGCCGCCGTTGCTGCGGAAACAGAGCTCGGTAAGCGCGACCTCTATCAGGCAGCGCTCGACGCGCGCTCCATTCGCTGATTGTGATGTGACCCTCGAATGGGGGGTCGCAGGGTGATGGGAAGAAGACGAGACTCTCGTGGGTACGTGTCTCGCCGCCGAGAGGAAACCGTGAGCAGCGTCGCATCGCGAAGAACGACAGTCACCCTGAGAACCCTCGGGCTGGGGCTCGCAGCCGGAGCATTGATCGCCGGTCCGCTGCTTGTCGATGTGCAGCCGGCCAACGCCGCGGAACGTACGGCGTGGGAAGCAAGCGGTCCTGACAATACGTACACGTTGGATTTCGATGGGACGACGGCGCCCGCGCAGTTCTCGTATGACATGGAACCAGCTGGCCTTGAGCAGCTGCGCACATGGTCGATGATGACGACTGCCGACGAGGACGGCACCGTCACTGTCGAGTATGAATGGACCGGAAATCACGCGTGGTGTGACGCGACGACGATTCTTGATCAGGTGATTGAGTCAGCCGGAGTGCGGAGCGTCAATTCGGTCATCGACGAAGGTCCGAACTGTTCTGGCAATCCTCCCAACGGTGATTTCGCATACACGGGCACGGTCAGCTTCGATGTTTCAGCGGGCGACCGGTACGGCTTCGACGTCAGAGGCAGCAACCGCGATTTGAACAACTTCTTGCGAGGCACGCTACGCCTCGGAATCCCCGAGCTCCCTGAGTCGCAGACGATCACATTCCCGGCCGTGGCGGACACCATGGTCGACGACGGGCCAGTGGCTCTGGCGGCAACCGCCAGCTCGGGACTGCCGGTGAGCTACGCGAGTACAACGCCAGACGTGTGCACGGTCGACGGAAGCAGCGTTGCGTTGCTTGTGTCGGGAACATGCACCATCGAAGCATCTCAGTGGAGCGCGCCTTTCGAATTCGACAGAGCCGTACAGACGCAGAGTTTCGCGGTTCTGCCGCGCACGTCGCAGATCTCCGTTCAGGCGACGGACGAGCTCACTGTGGGCGAGGCTGCCACTGCCACCGCGACGGTGACGCCGGCAGCAGCGACGGGCGACGTGCTGTTTGCCGTTTACGGAGACGACCAATGCCTGACGGAGGCGCTCTACACGGTGACGTCGCCGCTGTCCGCCGAGGGCACGGCCGAATCGGGCGAGTTCGTTCCGGATGCGGCCGGCACGTACTACTGGGTCGCGCTGTATTCGGGTGATGAGGCGACAGTAGCGTCAGCCACGGAATGCGGAGACGTGCAGACGGCCGTGGCTGTTGCCCCGACGGAACCGCCGGTCACGCCGACCGAGTCCGCGACGCCGCCTCCGGCTCCAGCTGATGACCCGGGCGATGCCGGCGCTGAGCTGCCACGCACCGGCGCTGACGGCGCAGGAAACCTCGCAGCGCTGGGCGCTGGTCTGCTCGCGGCGGGCCTCATGCTCATCACCGGACGAGCCGTAGCTCGCCGAATCACCCGCAACCGCTGACGTGCGCTCCATGCGGTGCGCATCGAGACACGACGTCGACGACAGCATTTCGCATGAGCCTCGCTTCGATGCGCCGCGCGGGCGTATCGTGACCCCATGCCTTCTTCGCGAACTCGATCGTTCATCGCCGGATTGCTCGTCGCCAACAGCGCGCCCCACCTCGCGACAGCGGTCTCGGCGCGCCGCCACCTGACGCCGCTTGGCGGTCGAGACTCCGGACCGGGGGTGAACGGCATCTGGGGCGCTCTCAACCTCGCAGGCGGCCTCGCGCTGCTGGCGAAAGGGGGCGTCGCCACGGGTGCCCGGAAGCGCGGGACGTCCGCTCGCTGGAACGACGATCTGCCGAGCTTCGAGGCCGGCTGCCTTGTGTTCGCCGCCTGGATGGCACTCTCAGAGCACCTCATGGCGACGAATCACGACACGAACGCTGTGCCCGCACCCACCCCGGCGAAACGCCGTCGATGATGCGGCGCAGCCCCTCACGCCTGGAGATTACGCGCCGAGGCGCTGCAGCTGCTCGGCGCTGAGCTCGAGATCAGCGGCCTTCGCGGAGTCCTCGATCGACGCCGGCCTGCTCGCACCCGGAATCGGCACGACGACCTCTGAGAGCGAAAGCTCCCACGCAAGCGCGACCTGCTGCGGACTGACGTCGAGCTCGGTCGCGACCTCGCCGAACGCCGCGTGATCGTCGGCGAGCTCGCCCGCGCGCTTGATGCCGCCCAGCGGACTCCACGGCAAGAAGGCAAGGCCGAGTTCTGCGCACAGGTCGAGTTCGGGCCGGCTGTCGAGGTGAGCGGGCGAGAACTGGTTCTGCACAGACACGAGGTCGTCACCGAGGATGCTGTGGGCCTCACGAATCTGGTCGACATTGGCGTTCGAGATCCCGGCGTGCACGACCACGCCCTCCGCGACGAGCTCCTTCAGCGCTCCGATCGACTCCGCATACGGAACATCGGGATCGGGACGGTGGAACTGATACAGACCGATCGACTCGACGCCGAGTCGCGTGGCTGACTGCTTGGCAGCATCCTTCAGATACTCGGGCGTGCCCGTGCGAGCCCACGGTCCCGGATCCGAATAGATGAGCCCGCCCTTCGTCGCGACGAGCACGCTCGAGGTGTCGCTTCCGTACGACGAGAGCGCCTCGGCGATGAGGACTTCGTTGTGCCCCTGGCCATCGCCGGGCGACGTGTAGGCGTCGGCGGTGTCGATGAGCGTCACTCCCGCGTCGAGGGCGGCGTGGATCGTCGCGATCGACGTGCCGCGATCTTTGCGGCCGGGAATCGACATGGGCATGCCGCCAAGTCCGATCGCACTGACAGAGAAAGATGCGATGCGTCGTTGTCTCATGGGGCGAGCCTACGCCTCTCGGGCTGTGCGGGGCGCGTCATCTGGGCCAAACGCGCAGGCGTCTCGCTTTAGGATGGAACCCATGCGCTCTGGCAAATCCTTCTACGTCACGACCCCGATCTTCTACGTGAACGACGCCCCGCACATCGGGCACGCGTACACCGAGGTCGCCGCCGACGTTCTCGCGCGCTGGCACCGGCAGGCCGGAGACGACACGTGGATGCTGACGGGCACAGACGAGCACGGCGAGAAGATCTTGCGCACCGCGACCGCCAACGGCGTGAGCCCGAAGGAATGGGCCGACACGCTCGTGGAGAAGAGCTGGCGTCCGTTGCTCGAGACGATCGACGTGGCGAACGACGACTTCATTCGCACAACCGAGCCGCGCCACGAAGAGGCCGTGCAGACGTTTCTGCAGAAGCTCTACGACGACGGATTCATCTACGCCGGCGAGTACGAGGGCTTCTACTGCGTGGGCTGCGAAGAGTACAAGCAGGAGTCAGAGCTCGTCGACGGTTCGGGGCCGTACGAGGGGCAGAAGGTCTGCGCCATTCACTCGAAGCCCGTCGAGCTGCTGCAGGAGCGCAACTACTTCTTTCGCATGAGCGAATTCGCCGACCGTCTTCTCGCGCTCTACAACGAGCGCCCTGACTTCGTGCAGCCGGAGTCGGCGCGCAACGAGGTGACGCAGTTCGTCAAGCAGGGACTGAGCGACCTGTCGATCTCGCGCTCGAGCTTCGACTGGGGCGTCAAGGTGCCCTGGGACGACTCGCACGTCGTCTACGTGTGGTTCGACGCTCTGCTCAACTACATCACCGCGATCGGCTACGGCGACGACAGCTCAGACAAGCTCGAACGCCTGTGGCCCGGCGTGCACATTGTCGGCAAGGACATTCTGCGCTTTCACGCCGTGATCTGGCCGGCCATGCTCATGGCCGCGGGGCTCGAGGTGCCGCAGCGGGTGTACGGACACGGCTGGCTGCTCGTCGGTGGCGAGAAGATGTCGAAGTCCAAGCTCACGGGCATCGCCCCGACCGAGATCACCGACACCTTTGGCTCCGATGCGTTCCGCTACTACTTCATGCGCGCCATCGCGTTCGGGCAAGACGGGTCGTTCAGCTGGGAGGACCTCTCGGCGCGCTATCAGTCCGAGCTCGCAAACGGGTTCGGCAACCTCGCGTCGCGCGTGCTGGCCATGGTGACGCGGTACTTCGAGGGCAGCGTGCCCGCAGCATCCGAATATTCAGATGACGATCTGCACGTGCAGCAGGTGGTGGCGGATGCTGCCAGCGCAGCGGATGCCGCGATCGAGAAGCTCGCGATTCACGACGCTCTCGCGCACATCTGGACGATCGTCGACGAGCTCAACGGGTACATCACCGAGCAGCAGCCGTGGGTGCTCGCGAAAGATGATGCGCAGCGCGACCGCTTGGCGACCGTGCTGTACACCGTGACGGAGGGACTGCGCGCGCTCGCCGTGCTGCTGGCCCCGGTGACGCCTGTGGCAACGGATAAGCTGTGGACAGCGCTCGGCGTCGTCGACTCGCTCGGAGCACTTGCCGACCAGCCGATTCGCGACGCGGGACGCTGGGGGCAGCTGCCGGCAGGCACCGTTGTGGGTCGTCTCGAGGCGCTGTTCCCGCGCATCGAGACGACGAACGACTGACGACAAGAAGCGACGAACGGAGCGAAAGATGAGTGGGCGCTCGGCGAAGAAGCACCGTGATCGGAGCTACCCGCCCGTGCCTGAGGAGCTCGTCGTTCCCGTTTACGACAACCACACGCACATCGACCCCTCGATCATCGACGATTTTCCGGTCGACGGCCCTTCGCTGACGCCCGCTGAGCAACTCGACCGCGCCTCTGCCGCGGGTGTGCGGGGCATTGTGCAGGTCGGCACCGACGTTGCCTCGTCGCGGTGGTCTGCTGAGGCAGCATCCACCGAACCCCGGATGCTGGCGGCCGTCGCCATTCACCCGAACGAAGCGCCGGTGCTCGATGCCGCCGGCACGCTCGACGACGGTCTCGCGGCGATCGCTGAGCTCGCGTCGCGGCCGCGCGTGCGCTGCATCGGCGAGACGGGACTCGACTACTTTCGCACGGAAGAAGACGGTCGCGAGGCGCAGCTGCGGTCGTTCGAGGCGCACATCGAGATCGCCAAGCAGAACGACCTGGCCCTGCAGATTCACGATCGCGATGCACACGACGATGTCGTGGCGACGCTCAAGCGGGTGGGCGCTCCTGAGCGCACGGTGTTCCACTGCTTCTCGGGCGACACGGAGCTCGCCGAGATCTGCACCGAGAACGGCTGGTACATGTCGTTCGCCGGCACTGCGACGTTCAAGAACGCGCGCAACCTGCGCCGCGCGCTCGACGTTGCGCCGCGCGCGCTCGTGCTTGTCGAGACCGACGCGCCGTTTCTCACGCCGATGCCGTACCGGGGTCGCCCCAACGCGTCGTACCTGCTGCCGCACACGGTCCGGTTTATCGCTCAGCATCTCGAGACCGATGTCACGATGCTCGCGGCGCAGATTCTCTCGAACACCGAGTACGTGTACGGCCGGTGGGACACCGACCCGGTCGTCGCGCCCGGCGATCCATACGCTGCAGGCCCGCAATGAGCGGCGTCGCGCTGCTCGGCCCCGCCGAGATTCGCGACCTTGCCCAACTGCTGGGCGTGCAGCCCACGAAGAAGCTCGGGCAGAACTTCGTCGTCGACGCCAATACCGTGCGCAAGATCGTCGCGACGGCGCACGTGCAGGCCGGCGACCGCGTGATCGAGGTCGGACCCGGACTCGGATCGCTCACGCTCGGACTGCTCGAGGCGGGGGCGAAGGTGCTCGCAATCGAGATCGACAAGCGACTTGCCGAGCAGCTGCCGCGCACGGTGGCCGAGATGGCGCCCGGCGCCGACCTCACGGTTCTGGCCGAAGATGCGCTGCGCGTGCGTGAGCTGCCTGGGGAGCCGACGCGTCTCGTCGCGAATCTGCCGTACAACGTCTCGGTGCCCGTGCTGCTGCACCTCATGCAGACGGTGCCGAGCTTGACGGCGGGCGTCGTCATGGTGCAGGCCGAGGTCGGGTACCGGCTCGCGGCTGAACCCGGATCGAAGGTGTACGGCAGCCCCAGCGTCAAGTCCGCCTGGTACGGAACGTGGCGCACGGCGGGAACCGTGAGTCGCCAGGTGTTCTGGCCCGTCCCCAACGTCGACAGCGTGCTCGTGGAGTTCGTGCGACACGGTGAGCCGTTCGGAACCGAGGCAGAGCGTGAGAAGACCTTTGCCCTCGTGGATGCTGCATTCGCGCAGCGCCGCAAGATGCTGCGGCAGTCGCTGGGCTCCGTGCTCGGCGGCTCGGCCGCGGCATCCGCTGTTCTCGAAAGCGCGAGCATCGATCCGACGAGCCGGGGTGAGACGCTCACGGTGCATGACTTCGCCGCGCTCGCGCGCGTTTGAGATTCACCCGCGTGCACGTATTTCGGAGAATTGGCCGGCACTGTGCATTGCGAGCACCCCTGACCTGGGGTTTTTCTCTGCGTGGTTGGCGATTGCCGCAGATTTCCGAAGTTGTGCGCGGCAGTGGGCTGATTTTGGCGCTGCCGCGGACTGAACGCTGGCGGGGAAGCCGCCCTCAAGGCACACTAGGGGCATGACAAAGCCCACCGCGTCGCACAGCGAGACCGTCGGCACCGAAGCCCTCGAACGGGCGACCGGACGGTCACGTGATGCCTGGAACGACCTGCTCGACAGCGCCGGCGCCCGCGAGTGGGACCACACGACCATTGCTGCCTGGCTCGTCGACGAGCGCGGCGTCGACGGCTGGTGGGCACAGGGCATCACGGTGGGCTTCGAACAGCACATCGGTCGCCGCCAGCCAGGGCAGCGCGCCGATGGCACATTCGAGGCGAGCGTGAGCCGCACGTACACAGCGTCGCGCGATGCCGTCGTCACGGCCCTCGTCGCCGCCGTGACCGCTGCAGCCGGCTGCGAACCGGCATCCGTCAACACCACCGCGAAAAACGCCAGCGCTCGGTGGAAGCTCCCGAACGGCGGCACGGTGGTCGCAGGAATCTACCCCTCGGGAGAGAAGACACGCGCCTCGCTCACCATGCCGAAGCTGGGCTCGGCCGACGAGGTTGCCGAAGCGAAAGCGCTCCTGAAGAGCTGGCTCCCCGCCCAGCCCGATGTCTCGGGGTGACGAGGGACGTCGTCAGGCGCACGGCTGCGCCTGTACGCGTGGACGCGCGACGTCACGTGAAATATGCGCGTCACGCTGCCTCCACTAGGTTGGAAGCATGAGCGATCTGAACGACGTCCCGCACGTCCACGTTCGCGCCCCGGGCAAGATCAACGTCTACATGAACGTCGGTCGTCGCACGGATGACGGCTACCACGACGTCGCAACCGCTTACCAGGCTGTGTCGCTCTTCGAAGACGTTCGGGCCTTTCCGTCCGACACGTTCTCTGTCGCTTTCAGCGGCCCCATCAACACCCGCGGACTTCCGACTGACCGCTCGAATCTCGCCATCAAAGCAGCACGGATGCTGGCGAAGAAGGCGGGCTTCGCCGGCGGCGTTCACCTGCAGATCGAGAAGCACGTTCCCATTGCGGGCGGCATGGGCGGCGGCTCGGCGGATGCTGCCGCGGCGCTGCTCGCGTGCGATGCTCTCTGGCAGACCGACGTCGGGCGCGACGACCTGCTCAAGCTCGCTGCAAGGCTCGGCGCCGACGTGCCGTTCTCGCTCGTCGGCGGGACCGCCATCGGCACGGGTCGCGGCGACCGGCTCAGCCCCGCACTCGCCAAGGGGACGTTCCACTGGGTGCTCGCGCTCGCCGACGAGGGCATGTCGACGCCCGAGGTGTACGGCGAGCTCGACAGCCATCGCGAGAAGCACGCGGCCGACATCGCTCCGATCGACGATGCTCCGGCGGTGGACACCGGCGTTCTTCAGGCGATTCGCGCGGGCGATGCGCATCTGCTCGCTGACGTGCTGCACAACGACCTTCAAGTGGCGGCACTGCACCTTCGGCCGGAGCTCACGCGCACTCTCGAGGTCGGCGACGACAGCGGAGCACTCGCCGGCATCGTCTCGGGATCGGGGCCGACCATCGCTCTGCTCGCCGCGAGCGCCGAGGCGGCGATCGACGTGCAAGTGAGCCTGGCAGCATCCGGAGTCACCGCCAAGCATGTGACCGGGCCCGTCGCGGGCGCTCGAGTGATGGAGACCTGATGGCTCACCTGCTCGGAGGTGAGAATCTGCACCTCGAATTTCCGACCAAGGTCGTCTTCGATTCGGTCACGGTCGGCCTCAACGAGGGCGACAGGGTCGGCATCGTGGGGCGAAACGGCGATGGCAAGTCGACGCTGCTCGCTCTGATGGCGGGGCGACTCGAGCCGGATGATGGTCGCGTCACGATGCGCCGGGGAACGACGATCGGCGTTCTCGACCAGAGAGACGTGCTCGACGATCGCGCGACGGTCGCTGAAACCATCGTCGGCACCATGGCCGAGCACGAATGGGCCGGCGATGCGCGCATTCGCGACATCATCACGGGCCTCGCCCGCGACATTCCCTGGCAGGCGCCCGTCGGCTCGCTCTCGGGCGGACAGCGTCGGCGCGTCGCGCTCGCGTCACTGCTCGCGGGCGAATGGGACGTGCTGTTTCTCGACGAGCCGACGAACCACCTCGACGTCGAGGGAATCGCCTGGCTTGCCGAGCACCTGAAGCGGCGGTGGGGAGCGTCGAGCGGTGGGCTCGTCGTCGTCACGCACGACCGGTGGTTTCTCGACGAGGTGTGCACGGCAACATGGGAGGTACACGATCGCATCGTCGAGCCGTTCGAAGGCGGCTATGCCGCGTACATTCTGCAGCGCGTCGAACGCGACAGGCTCGCCGCCGTCGCAGAAGAGAAGCGGCAGAACCTCATGCGCAAAGAGCTCGCATGGCTGCGCCGCGGGCCGCCCGCGCGTACGTCGAAGCCGAAGTTCCGCATCGACGCCGCGAACGAGCTGATTGCCAACGAGCCGCCTGCGCGCAACGCCGTCGAGCTGACGCAGCTCGCAACGTCGCGTCTCGGCAAAGACGTCGTCGACCTCATCGACGTCGGCGTAGCGTATGGCGACCGAACGGTGCTCAACCAGGTGGAGTGGCGCATCGCACCGGGGGAGCGCACGGGCATTCTCGGCATCAACGGCGCGGGCAAATCGACGCTGCTCGGCCTGATCACGGGCGACGTCGAACCGACGACGGGGCGTGTGAAGCGCGGCAAGACCGTGCGCATCGCGAGCCTCACTCAGCAGCTCGACGAGCTCGATGAGATTGCGCATGAACGCGTGCGCACCGTTATCGGGCGGCTCAAGTCGGGCTACGTTGCGGGAGGCAAGGAGCTCACTCCCGGGCAGCTGCTCGAGCGTCTCGGGTTCTCAAGCGCGCAGCTGTCGACGCCGATCGCTGACCTCTCGGGCGGCCAGAAGCGACGACTGCAGCTGCTCCTGATCCTGCTCGACGAACCCAACGTGCTCATTCTCGACGAGCCGACGAACGACCTCGACACCGACATGCTGGCCGCGATCGAGGACCTTCTCGACTCCTGGCCGGGCACGCTCATCGTCGTGTCGCACGACCGCTATCTCATTGAGCGCGTCACAGACCAGCAGTACGCCGTGATCGAAGGGCACCTCCGGCACCTCCCCGGCGGGGTTGAGGAGTTCCTTCGGCTCAGGGGGCGGCAGAAGGCGGATGCTGACGAGGCAACGGTTCCGCCCCTTGCAGCATCCGCCCCCGCCCAACCGGGACTCGGTGGTGCGGAGCGGCGTGCCGCCGAGAAGGAGCTGTCTGCCGTCGACCGCAAGATCGCGAAGCTGCAGAAGAAGATCGGGACCCTGCACCAGGAGCTCGCCGACCACGATCAGAGCGATTACGAGGGGCTCGGAGAGTTGACGGCGAGGCTTCAGGGCGTCGAGACCGAGCTGAGCGACCTCGAGACGCGCTGGCTGGAGCTGTCAGAGCTTCTCGAATGACCAGGACTGCACGGCGAAACGCCGGCTGACTCGGCGTGCCGAGAGACGCGGCGGCTCGTTGCTCAGGAGTCTTGGACCACCTGACCGGGTAGCAACGGCCGCCGGGATCTCGTGCTAGGTCGGCATTCGAACGCGTTGTGCGCATTCTTCATCAGCAGCTGGTCTTCACGGTAGCAAGACCGATGCTGACTCCGATAACCCCCGTGCGGGGGAGAAGCGCCGCGGTATCGATGGTGCTGCGACATCACGGGTTGACAACGACCGGTGCGAAAACCACCGCCGCATGCAACTCTCGTGCGTGCGGGCGGCATTCTCCCGGTAACCTCTAGAGACGTGCTTTCCCACGGGCATCAAAGGAGAACCTCAGAATGAAGAAGTCACGGGCCACGATGGGCCTCGCGATCGCGGCTGCCGGCGCGCTCGCACTTGCCGGATGCAGCGGCGACCAGTCAGAGGGCGGTGGCAACGACGGCGGTAAAGAGAAGCTGACGATCGGAATCAGCCAGCTCGTGCAGCATCCCGCCCTCGACGCGGCGACTGACGGTTTCAAGCAGGCGTTCATCGACGCGGGCTACGTCGAAGGCGAGACCGTCGAGTTCGACGTGCAGAACGCGAACGGCGAGCAGTCGACCGCCGTCACGATCGCACAGAACTTCGCATCGCAGGATCTTGACATGGTGCTCGCGGTGGCGACTCCCGCGGCTCAGGCGGCAGCCCAGGCGATCCTCGACATTCCCGTGCTCTTCACGGCCGTGACCGACGCCGAGTCAGCAGAGCTCGTGGATTCGAACGAGGAGCCGGGCGGCAACATCACCGGTACAAGTGATGCCGCGCCCATCGGCGACCAGCTCGACCTGCTCAAGCAGATCGTTCCCGACGCCTCGACCATCGGAATCGTCTACAGCTCGGGCGAAGTGAACTCCGAAGTTCAGGTGAAGGCAGCTGAAGAAGCCGCGAGTGAACGCGACATGTCGATCACGACGCAAACCGTGACGACAGCGAACGACATCGCGCAGGCAGCCGAGGCGCTCGGCGACGTCGACGCGATCTACGTGCCCACGGACAACACTGTCGTCTCCGGCATCGCCTCGCTCATTCAGGTGGCCGAGAAGAAGCAGATTCCCGTGATCGGCGCCGAGTCGGGCACGGTCGAGGGCGGCGCGATCGCGACGCTGGGTATCGACTACACCGCGCTGGGCATGCAGACAGGCGAGATGGCGCTGAAGATTCTGACAGAGGATGCTGACCCGGCAACGATGCCCGTTGAGGTGTCCAAGGAGTTCACGTACGTCGTCAACCCGGGCGCTGCCGAGCGCATGGGCGTCACGATCCCCGAGGAGATTCTCGACAAGGCAGAGTCCGTCGAGTAATCCCCGTCCGCACGTAAGGTTGGCAGCATGATCGGCGCACTCGAACTCGGGATCATCTATGGCGTGATGGCGCTGGGCGTCTATCTCACGTTCCGCGTGCTCAACTTTCCCGACCTGACGGTCGACGGAAGCTTCACGACCGGAGCGGCGGTGGCCGCTGCAATGATCACGAACGGGCAGCATCCCGTTCTCGCCACCCTCGCCGGTGGCGGGGCGGGGCTGGTCGCCGGCGCCATCACGGGCGTGCTGCACACCAAGGGAAGAATCGACGGACTGCTCGCCGGAATTCTCACGATGATCGCGCTCTGGTCCGTCAACCTGCGGATCATGGGGACCGCGAAAGAGGGCGCGACCGTCGCCGCGAACCTGCCGATGCTTCGCGCAGACACGATGTTCACGCCACTGAGAGACGCAGGGATGCTGCGGACGTGGCTCGGCGTCGCGATTCTCTTCGTGGCCGTCATGGTCATGAAGCTCATCGTCGACTGGTTCTTGTCGACGAATCTCGGGCTCGCGATTCAGGCCACGGGCGACAACGGTCCGATGATTCGCAGCTTCGGTGTCTCGACCGACAGAACGACGATTCTGACGCTCGCTCTGTCGAACGGTCTCGTCGCGATGTGCGGGGCGCTAGTCGCCCAGTATCAGGGCTTCGCCGACATCAGCATGGGCATCGGGCTCATTCTCGTCGGACTCGCATCGGTCATTCTGGGTCAGGCCGTTCTGGGTCAACGCTTCATCTGGGTTTCGACGTTCGCCGTCGTGTTCGGGGCGGTGCTGTACCGCCTCATCATCTTCTACGCGATGCGGGTGGGGCTCGACCCCAACGACATGAAGCTCGTGACGGCCATGCTCGTCGTCGCGGCACTGCTGCTGCCGAGGTGGGGTTTTCTCAAGCGCATCCCCTCTCTGCGCGGCAGAGGTGGGCGAGTGCCGCCGCGAGACGTGGCGCCTGTTGACGGTCCGGCTCCGTCTGCCGATGACCCGGGTGGACCGCCGGATGCTGCGACCGTGGTCGCCAAGAGCGAGGGAAGGTAGGCACAATGCTCGTCATCGACTCTCTGTCTAAGACGTTCTTTCCCGGCAGCGTCAATGAGCGTCGCGCGCTCGTCGACGTGAGCCTTCGCCTCGACGAGGGAGACTTCGTGACCGTCATCGGCTCGAACGGCGCAGGCAAGTCGACGCTGCTCAACGCTGTTTCGGGTCGGTACACGGTCGACGCAGGAACGATCGAGATCGACGAGAAGAAGGTGAACCGGCTCAAGGAGCACCAGCGCGCTCGCTACATCGGCCGCGTGTTCCAGGACCCCATGGCGGGCACAGCGCCGAATCTCACGATCGAGCAGAACCTCGCCCTCGCCGTGCGGCGAGGCAAGCCGCGCGGCCTGGGACTCGCGCTCGGCTCCCGGCAGCGCGAGCACTTCCGGTCGGAGCTGCGATCGCTCGAGCTGGGGCTCGAGGACCGGCTCTCGGCGAAAGTCGGACTGCTGTCCGGCGGTCAGCGCCAGGCCCTGTCGCTGCTGATGGCAGGGTTCACGAACCCCCGCATTCTTCTGCTCGACGAGCACACGGCAGCGCTCGACCCGCAGCGTGCGGCCCTTGTCGCGAACCTCACGGAGACGATCGTCGCTCAGGGAAAGCTCACGACCCTCATGGTGACCCACAATATGGAGCAGGCCCTGAAGCTCGGGAACCGCCTCGTCATGATGCACGAGGGGCGCATCGTCTTCGAAGCGTCGGCAGACGAGAAGGCGAAGCTGACAGTGCCCTTGCTGCTCGACGAGTTCGCGAAGATCAAGGGTGCAACGTTCGACGACCGGGCGCTGCTGAACTGACGATTGGCCTACTCGATGCCGTAGCTGCGCTTGGTCAGCGCCTGGACGTCATTGTCGATGGAGTCAACGCGCTCTTCGAGGCGGTCCATTCGCCCGTCGAGACGGTCCATTCGCCCGTCGAGACGCGTAATGTCTGCGCGCACGGCGGCAAATCCTGTCGCCATGTCGGCTTTCAACTCGTGACGCAGACTGGATATCTCCGTGCGCACGACCCTGATGAACGTGGTCGACATGAGGGTGAGCATGCCGAACAGCGCTGCTGCGAAGACGCCGATCAGCGTCCACACCTGCGGTTCGGTCATCTCGATCACACCTCCATTGTCGATCAGCAATCTTCAGAATGCCAGCATCCGCCGCCCGGATACGCGCGATACCTCCGGGTGTGGAGAGCGCGCCCGGGTGGACGCGCTGTGGACGACGAGTCAGGCAGAAACGGCGAGAGCCTCACGGACCGTGTCCGTGAGGCTCTCGCTCTGTGTGCGACGCTCAGTCGAGCGGGCGGATGTTCTCTGCCTGCAGACCCTTGGGGCCCTGAGCCACGTCGTACTCGACCTGCTGGTTCTCGTTGAGCGTGCGGTAGCCGCTCGACTGGATGGCCGAGTAGTGTGCGAAAACGTCAGACGAGCCGTCGGCGGGTGTGATGAATCCAAAGCCCTTTTCGGCGTTGAACCACTTGACGGTGCCGGTTGCCATTGGTGTTACTCCTTGAGTTTGCGGGTCCCGACTGTCGGGACGCGCGAATTGCCGCGTTTCTGTCCGCTCCCTCAAGTGCACTGGTGGTCACCCTTCGACAACCGGTGCGCAAAAAATCACTGCGTACACAACTACTGCGAGTCTCAACCTAGTGCAGGCAAGCTGGTAAAACGAGGTCTGTGACCAAACCGACACGTGAATTTCGCGGACCCGTTCTCTGACGCTGAGATTTCACACTGTTACGACGCGACTTCTCGCGGTGCTGCGCGCCCGCTTACTGTTGGTGCATCCTCCCTCAAGTTAAAGGAATTCCCGTGTCGAAAAAGAAGCTCTGGGCCGCGCTCGCCGCCCTGCCGTTGGTCGCAACACTCGCCGCATGCTCTGGCAGCGCGGCAGACGAGTCGGCGGAAAAGGGAACGGCAGAGAACCCTGTAAAGATCGGTGTCGTCGGTGCGAGCGATCCGTACTGGCAGACATACACCGAGGCCGCGGCCGATGAGGGAATCACCGTCGAGATCGTCGACTTCGGCGAGTACACGCAGCCGAACCCCGCTCTGTCTGAGGGGGACATCGACATCAACCAGTTTCAGCACGTCATCTACCTCGCGCAGTACAACGAGGCCTCCGGTGACGACTTGACGCCGATCGGCGCGACGGCGATCTACCCGCTCGGGCTCTACTCGACCCAGTACGACTCGGTCGACGACATTCCCGACGGCGCAGAGGTTGCTGTGCCCAACGATGAGTCGAACCAGGCGCGCGGTCTTCTCGTTCTGCAGTCAGCCGGCCTGATCGAGCTCAAGGACGGCGGAAGCGTGTTCTCCACCGTCGCAGACGTGGACGAGTCAGCATCCCGCGTGAAAGTGACGGCCCTCGAAGCGAGCCTGACGCCGACCTCGCTTCCTGACCTCGCCGCCGCGATCATCAACAACGACTTCGTCGAGGATGCCGGGCTGAAAGCCTCAGACGCCATCGCTCAAGACGACCCGGCAGACCCCAACGCGGTTCCGTACATCAACATCTTCGTGACGAAGGCAGAAGACGCCGACAACGAGGTGTACAACAAGCTCGTCGAGATCTACCACAACAGCCAGGACGTCCTGGATGGCGTGCAGGAGACAGCCGGCGGAACCGCGCAGTTTGTCGACACCCCGGCGAAGGAGCTTCAGGCTTCGCTCGACGAGGTCGTCGCCGACATCAAGGCCAAGGGCTGACGCTCCGCTCAACTCACACCCAGGCGATCCGGCGGACTCGAAGCGTCCGCCGGATCGCTGTGACCAGACAAGGACGGTAATCGTGCCGATCGTCAGCCTCACGGACGTGACGAAGTCCTACCCCGCGTCAGACCGCTCCGGCGTCAGCGTCAACGCGATCGACAACGTCAGTCTCGACATCGAACAGGGTGAGGTCTTCGGCATCATCGGCTACTCGGGTGCGGGCAAGTCCACGCTCGTGCGGCTGATCAACGCGCTTGAGCCCGTGACGAGCGGAACCGTCGTCGTCGATGGCACGGACATCACGCGGCTCGGAGAACGTCAACTGCGGGAGATGCGGCTCGAGATCGGCATGATCTTTCAGCAGTTCAACCTGTTCTCGTCGAAGACCGTCGCCAAGAACATCGCCTACCCGCTCGTCGTCGCGGGCGTCCCGCGCGCAGAGCGCAAGCGCCGCGTGGCCGAGCTTCTCGACTTCGTGGGGCTGTCGGACAAGGGTCGAAGCTACCCGGATCAGCTCTCGGGGGGCCAGAAGCAGCGGGTCGGCATCGCCCGCGCGCTCGCGTCGAACCCGCGCATCCTTCTCGCCGACGAGGCGACGAGCGCGCTCGACCCCGAGACGACGCACGAAGTGCTCGGCCTTCTCGACCGCGTGAATCAAGAGCTCGGCATCACGATCGTCGTGATCACGCACGAGATGGACGTCATCCAGTCGATCGCCACACGAGTCGCGGTCATGGAGAACGGGCGCATCATCGAGCAGGGCGACGTGTTCGATGTTTTCTCTGACCCACAGCATCCCGCTTCGCGCCGTTTCGTCTCGACCGTCGTGAAAGGAATTCCGGATGCTGCCGAGGTCGCCGCGCTGCGCGCACGGCACGACGGACGCATCGTGACGTTCTCGTTCCGAGACGGCGACCGTTCACAGGCCGACGTCTTCGTCGAACTCGCCTCGTCGAACGTGGGCTTCGAGCTCGTGTACGGCGGGATCAACGACATCCGCGGCAGGGCGTTCGGCCACCTCACGCTCGCGCTGCGGGGGAGCGACGCTGACATCGATGCCGCGCTCGCGACAATCGGATCGACAATCGACGTGGTGGAGGCAGACTGATGGACCAGGTCATCGAACTTCTGCCCAAGCTCTTCGAAGAGACCGGCGTCACGCTCTACCTCGTCGCCGTCAGTATGGTCTTCGGCGGCATCGGCGGGCTCATTCTCGGACTCGCACTGTATGTGACGCGCCAGGGCGGGATCTACGCGAACAAAGCAGTGTTCACTGTGCTGAATGTCATCGTGAACTTCTTCCGCCCGATACCGTTCATCATCTTCATCCCCGCGATTCAGCCGCTCGTGCGCGCCCTCCTCGGAACCGGAATCGGCAACGACGCCATGATCATGGCGATCTCGATCGCTGCGACCTTCGGCGTGAGCCGCATCGTGGAGCAGAACCTGGTCACGGTTCCGCACGGTGTGCTCGAAGCATCCCGAGCCTCAGGCGCCAGCCGCCTGCGCACGATCTGGTCGGTCGTGCTGCCCGAGGCTCTCGGTCCGCTCATTCTCGGGTACACATTCGTCTTCGTGGCGATCGTCGAGATGTCTGCGCTCGCCGGATATCTGGGCGGCGGCGGGCTCGGATCGTTCGCGATCCAGTGGGGCTTCCGTCAGTTCGAGCCGATCGTCACGTGGGCGGCCGTCATCGTCATCGTGATCGTCGTGCAGATCGTCCAGTTTCTGGGCAACACGCTCGCGCGCAAGGTGCTGCGACGCTGATCACACCTCGTCGAAGCCGAGAAGCAGCCGTCGCAGCAAAGCGGCGAGGTCGTGCTGGTCATCGTCGCTGAGCGAGCTCAGCAGCTCAGCTTCGGCATCGACGAGCCGCGTGATAGCGGCATCCACCTGGGCCAGGCCCGTCGACGTCATGACCACGAGAATCCCGCGTCCGTCATTGGGATCGGTGCGGCGCTCGACGAGGCCGCGCGACACGAGTCGGTCGATGCGATTCGTCATGGTGCCGCTCGAGACGAGGGTCTGCGTGAGCAGCTGCTTCGGGCTCAGCATGAACGGATCACCGGCTCGTCGCAGGGCAGAAAGCACATCGAATTCCCAGGACTCGAGTTTGGAGCGCGAGAACGCGTCGCGCCTGGCCCGATCGAGATGGCGCGACAGGCGCCCGACGCGCGAGAGCACCTGAAGTGGCGAGAAGGTGAGGTCCGGACGCTCGCGCTGCCATGCCGTGACGATGCGGTCGACCTCGTCGTGTGATTCTGCCATCCGTCCATTATCCCGTGACTTCTCTGACGCGACCATGCCGTGACATCTGGCAAACTGGGACGTGCGCATTCTCGAATGTGTGGTCCGCCTTGGTGTAATGGCAGCACGACAGCCTTTGGAGCTGTGAAGTCTAGGTTCGAGTCCTGGAGGCGGAGCATGAGCGATAACAAGCTGGCCATCGTCATTCTCGCCGCTGGCCAGGGCACGCGGATGAAATCCCGATTGCCGAAGCTGCTTCACCCCATCGCCGGAGCACCGATGCTCGGCCACGTGCTCGCCACCGCACGCGCCCTTGAGGCAGAGCACGTCGTCACCGTCGTGCGGCACGAGCGTGACCGCATCGTCGAGGTCGTGCAGAACGAGCTCCCGTCGAGCCTCGTCGTCGATCAAGACGAGATTCCAGGCACCGGCCGCGCTGTCGAGCAGGCTGTCGCCGTTCTTCCCGATGACTTCGATGGTGACGTGCTCGTCGTGAACGGCGATGTTCCGCTTCTCGACTCCGCGACGCTCACGCAACTGATCGCAAAGCACCGCAGGGCGCTCGCCTCGGCGACGCTGCTGTCGGCGCTGATCGACGACGCCACCGGCTACGGGCGCATCATCCGCGCGAAAGACGGCTCGCTCGACCGCATTGTCGAGCAGAAAGACGCGACGGCCGCAGAGCTGTCTGTGACCGAGATCAACGCCGGCGTCTACGTGTTCCGCGCGGGGCCGCTCCGGCGCGAGATGCCGAAGCTCACGACCGAAAACGCGCAGGGCGAGAAGTACATCACCGACGTCGTCGGCCATCTGCGGCGGTCGGGGGACGCCATCTCTGCCGTTCCCGTCTCTGAGCCGTGGATCGTCGAGGGCGTGAACGACCGCATCCAGCTCAGCGTCGCGGCAGCTCGTCTGAACAACCTGATCATTCGGGGATGGCAGCGCGATGGCGTCACGGTGCAGGATCCCTCGTCGACGTGGATCGACATCAAGGCGCAGCTCGCGCCCGACGTCGTGATCAAGCCGGGCACGCAGGTGCTCGGATCGACAGTCGTCGCCGCGGGTGCCGAGATCGGACCAGACACGACTCTCGTCGATTGCGAGATCGGTGAGGATGCTGTCGTGAAGCGAACCGACGCGACACTCGCTGTCATCGGGCCCGGCGCGTCCGTCGGACCGTTCTCGTACCTGCGGCCCAACACCGTGCTCGACGCCAACGGCAAGATCGGAACGTTCGTCGAGACGAAGAACTCGCACATCGGCAGAGACAGCAAGGTTCCGCACCTGTCGTACGTGGGCGACGCGAGCGTCGGCGAAGGCGCCAACATCGGGGCCGGCACGATCTTCGCCAACTACGACGGCGTGAACAAGCACTCCTCGACGATCGGCTCGCACGTGCGCACCGGATCTCACAACGTGTTCGTCGCGCCGATTACCATCGGAGACGGTGCCTATACCGGCGCTGGAACCGTGGTGCGCAAGGATGTTCCGGCCGGGGCTCTCGCCATTACCGTGGCACCCCAAAGGAATATGGACGGCTGGACTCAGGCCAATCGTCCCGGGACGGCAGCCGCAGATGCTGCGGCCGCTGCGGAGCCCGAAGAATAATCCGCACGTCGACAAGCGACAGAAAGCAGGGGTTGTGTCAGGAATCAAAGTTTCGGGACAGAAGCGGCTCGTTCTCGTCTCGGGAAGAGCGCATCCGGAACTCGCCGAGAAGATCGCCGCAGAGCTCGGCTCCGAACTGGTCCCGACCGACGCCCGCACGTTCGCGAACGGTGAGATCTATGCGCGCTTCGATGAGAGCGTTCGCGGTTGCGACGCGTTCGTCATCCAGTCGCACCCCACGCCCATCAACGAGTGGCTCATGGAGCAGCTCATCATGGTCGACGCGCTGAAGCGCGCATCGGCAAAGCGCATCACCGTGGTCGCGCCCTTCTACCCCTACGCGCGCCAAGACAAGAAGGGCCGCGGCCGCGAGCCCATCTCGGCACGCCTCGTCGCCGACCTGTTCAAGACAGCCGGTGCCGATCGCATCATGTCCGTCGACCTGCACGCGGCTCAGATTCAGGGATTCTTCGACGGCCCGGTCGACCACCTCTTCGCGATGCCCGTGCTGCTCGAGTACTTTCAGAAGCGACTCGACCCGCAGACGCTCACCGTTGTCTCTCCGGACATGGGCCGCGTGCGTGTCGCAGACAACTGGAGCGACAAGCTCGGCGCACCGCTCGCGATCATCCACAAGCGGCGCGACCCGCTCGTTCCGAACCAGGTCTCCGTGCACGAGATCGTGGGTGACGTGAAGGGGCGAGTGTGTCTTCTCGTCGACGACCTGATCGACACGGGCCGCACGATCGTCAAGGCTGCGGAGGCCCTCAAAGAGAACGGCGCGACCGGTGTCGTCGTCGCGTCAACGCACGCGGTGTTCAGTGACCCGGCCCCCGAGATTCTGCAGTCGTCGTCGATCGACAAGGTCGTCGTGACTGACACGCTTCCCCTCACGCCCGAGCAGCAGTTCGAGAAGCTCGAGGTGCTGACGATCGCACCTCTGCTGGCACGCGCGATACGCGAGGTGTTCGAGGACGGTTCCGTGACGAGCCTCTTCGACGGCGCGGCGTAGCCCGGCAGCATCCTGACGGACGACCGTGATCTGCCGACCACGGTCGTTTGTCGTTTCTGGATGCCCTTGCTGGCGACGAATCAGCAGAGAGAACGGCGTTCAGGGTAATGAATCTCCGTTACACTCGGGAGAACGACGACAGTGGAGGAGGCACCTGTGGCAGAAGACCGACTGCGCGTCGCTGTAGCGACGCCGCTGAGCGACGAACTCTGCGCCATGATTCAGGAACGCGAGCCCCGAGTGCAAATGGTGCGCGACCCGGAGCTTCTGCCTCCCATGCGCCATCCCGCTGATTTCGCGGGCGATCCCGACTTCTCACGCACCGGCGACGAGCAAAGGCGTTTCGAGGAGATCATCGACGGCGCTGATGCTCTCTACGGCATCCCCGATGTTGACCCGAAGGCTCTCAAGCGCGCGGTCGACGCGAACTCGCGGCTGCGCTGGGTTCAGGTGATGGCCGCGGGCGGCGGGGGACAGGTGAAAGCGGCCGGCCTCGAGCCGCAGCAGCTTGAACGGGTGTCGTTTACGACGTCGGCCGGAGTGCATGGAGGTCCGCTCGCCGAGTTCGCGCTCTTCGGGCTGCTCGCCGGAGCCAAGTCGCTTCCCCGACTGCAGCGACAGCAGAGCGCACATGTCTGGAGCGGCCGGTGGGAGATGGCGCAGCTCTCTGAGCAGACGGTTCTGGTGCTCGGTCTCGGCGGAATCGGGACTGAGATCGCTCGACTGCTGTCGGCATTCGGTGCGACCGTCATCGGCACGGCACGGCACGAGCGCGAGGTCGAGGGCGTCGACGAGTTCGTGCACCCCGACAGCATTGCCGACGTCGCCCACCGAGTCGACGCTGCCGTCGTGGCGCTTCCGGGCACGTCGGCGACGGAGAAGCTCGTCGGCGAGCGTTTCTTCGCAGCGGCACAGCGCGGTCTCACCGTCGTCAACGTGGGGCGTGGAACCGTGATCGATGAAGACGCTCTCGTTCGCGCGCTCGATGATGGGACGGTGGGCTTCGCCGCGCTCGACGTGGTGGCGTCCGAGCCGCTGTCCACGGACAGCCCGCTCTGGGACCATCCGAATGTGCTGCTCAGCCCTCACACGGCTGCGCTGAACGCTGCTGAAGAGCGGCGTATCGCCGAACTGTTCGCCGACAATGCGACACGGCTCCTCGATGGCCGGCCGCTGCGTAATCTCGTGGATACCGTGGACTTCTACTGATCGGAGGCGCCAATGGCATCGGAATCGTCAGCGGATCGGGCACCGGCCGTCGCTCGGGCGGTGCGCGTGCTCGACCTTCTTGCTGAGTCGCAGGGCGAGCCGCAGTCGCTGACGTCGATCTCCAAGGCTCTGGGCGCGGCGAAATCATCGACGCTCAACGTGTGCGCCGCACTCGAAGACGGCGGCCTGCTCCGGCGCACGGATGCCGGCTACGTTCTGGGAAGACGCGTCATCGAGCTCGGCGGCGCGTATCTGCACTCGTTCGATCCAGTGCTCGAGTTCTACCGCGCGTGCGCGGAATCGGAGGTTCTGCGCCACGAGCGTTGCCAGCTTGCCGTGCTCGAAGGCACGAACGTGCTGTACTTGGCAACGCACGTCGGTCGTGCGCCGTTCCGCCTGTCCGCGGGAATCGGGTCGCGCTATCCAGCATCCATCACCGCTGTCGGAAACGCGCTTCTCGCAGAACTTGCCGACGATGAGATCGATCGGCGCTTCGCCGACGACGCGACGCGTCCCGCCTTCACACCGGATTCGACGACGAGCCTTGCTGGGCTCAAGCAGAAACTCGCAGATACACGTCAACGAGGTCACAGTCTCGACCGGGGTGAGGTGTACCCAGGACTCGCGGGTTTCGCCATCGTCGTTCCGCCTCAATCGAGCGGTGAGGTTCCGCTCGCCCTCGGTGCATCGATGCTCGAGTCCGAATTCACGGACCCGGCGATGCAGACGGCTCTCGACGCGCTGATCGAGGTGGGCCGTCGCATGTCGAATCCCATGAATCTTGCCCCGGAAGCGCTCGCTCAATAATTCGTTCATCATGTTGAACCCGGTTCAGCATAGTGTTATCGTCGTGCGTGGGGCAATCGCCCCGGACCACGATCTTCCGTCAACGGCGACGACACTCGTCGCTGGCGGTCCTCTGGAGGTTTTCCATGAGTACCGGTGCATCGACACCCTCTAGCCCTCGCGGGTCCGCTGACCCAGAGTACGCCGCGAACCTGCGGCGCGCGACGCTCGCGTCCAGCGTCGGAAGTGCCCTCGAGTATTACGATTTCGCGCTCTACGGTCTCGCCTCTGCGCTGATCTTCGGCGAGCTGTTCTTTCCCGCGCTCGGAACCAACGCGGGGCTGGCCGCAGGCTTTGCCACATTCGCGGTCGGCTTCTTAGCGCGTCCTTTCGGCGGGCTTCTGTTCGGCACCCTCGGCGACAAGCTTGGGCGAAAAGGCGTTCTGATCGCGACGATCGGCCTGATGGGCGTCTCGACGACCCTCATCGGTGTGCTGCCGACCGGTGACCAGATCGGCATCTGGGCCCCCATTCTGCTCGTCGTGCTCCGCGTGCTGCAGGGACTCGGGGCGGGAGCCGAGCAGGCGGGAGCCACGGTCCTCATGGCCGAGTACGCTCCCGTGCGCCGGCGCGGTTACTTCTCGGCGCTGCCGTTCGTCGGGATCATGATCGGCACGATCATCGCGTCTGTCGTGTTCTTCTTGCTGGGGCTTGTCGACACGCAGATCGTGCATGACTGGCTGTGGCGTGTGCCGTTCCTCGCATCGATTCTGCTCATTGCCGTCGCCATCTTCATTCGTCTGCGGCTGCGCGAGAGCCCGGCGTTCATCAACCTCGAGAAGAGCGAGCAGATCGCGCACAATCCGCTGAGGGAGGCGTTCGCGCACTCGTGGCGCACGCTCCTGAGAGGAATCGGTCTGCGCATGGCCGAGAACGGCGGCTCGGCGATCTATCAGACCCTCGCGGTGAGCTACATCACCCAGGTTGTCGCTGTCGACGAATGGCAAGGGCCGCTCGCCATCGCGATCGGCGCGATCATCGGAATCTTCGTCATTCCCGTCGCCGGCGCGTTGAGTGACCGCTTCGGTCGTATGCGGGTGTACCGCATCGGGTCGGTGATTCAGCTTGTGCTGGCCTTCCCCGCCTGGTGGCTCATGTCGACGGGATCCGTGTGGCTCATCATCCCGGTTCTCGCGATCACGTACGGCCTGGGCGTCAACGTCATGCTCGGTGCCCAGTGCGCCGCGTTGCCGGAGCTCTTCGGAAACCGGCACCGCTACATCGGTGTCGCGATCACACGTGAGTTCAGCGCTGTGATCGCCGGGGGAATCGCTCCGCTTATCGGTGCCGGCCTGCTTGCCGCGTTCAGTGATTCATGGGTTCCGCTCGCGGGCTATGTCGTTCTGTTGTCGGCGCTGACGCTGTGGGCGACGATCGTGACGCCCGAGACGCGCGCACGCGATCTCGATCTCGCGAGCGATGCCATCGACGACAGCAACGAGGACGTCAGCAGCCGACCTCTGCCGACGGTGTCGCGGCGTGAGTTCAAGCGCAATGGCGGCCGCGGCTGACACCGACGGCCGACAGCACGGGGCCCCGCGGATGATCATCCGCGGGGCCCCCATCGTGAAGCGTCAGCGTCAGTGCGTGTCTTCCGCGCTGACCTCACTGCGGTCGCCCGACCACAGCGTATGGAACGTGCCGTCCTTGTCGACGCGCTTGTACGTGTGCGCTCCGAAGAAGTCGCGCTGACCCTGCACGAGAGCAGCGGGCAGACGGTCGGCCCGCAGCCCGTCGTAGTACGACAGCGACGATGAGAAAGCTGGCGCGGGAATCCCTGACTGGGCGGCTCCCGCAACGATCCGACGCCACGAGTCCTGAGCATCCGACACGATGGTGGTGAAGAACGGTGCCGTCACGAGAGCGACGAGGTCCGGGTTCTCTTCGTACGCCTCTGTGATGCGGTTGAGGAATCGCGCACGAATGATGCAGCCGCCACGCCAGATCTTGGCGATGTCGCCCTTCTTGATGTCCCAGCCGTACTGCTCGGCACCGGCGACGATCTCGTCAAAGCCCTGCGAATAGGCGATGATCTTCGACGCGTAGAGCGCCTGACGCACGTCTTCGATGAAGGCATCCACGTCTTTGACCTCCCACGAGGCCGAAGGGCCGGGCAGGTCGGATGCTGCGTCGCGCTGCGCCGGCTTCGACGACAGCGAGCGTGCGAACACCGCCTCGGCAATGCCCGAGACGGGGATGCCGAGGTCGAGCGCCGTCTGGACGGTCCATGCACCGGTTCCTTTGGCGCCCGCCTGGTCGAGGATGACGTCGATGAGCGGCTTGCCCGTCTCGGCGTCCACCTGGCGCAGCACCTCGGCGGTGATCTCGATGAGGTACGACTCGAGCTCGCCCGTGTTCCACTCGGCGAAGATATCGGCGATCTCGGCCGGCGTCTTCCCCGTTCCGCGGCGAATGAGGTCGTACGCCTCGGCGATGAGCTGCATGTCGGCGTACTCGATGCCGTTGTGCACCATCTTCACGAAGTGCCCGGCGCCATCGGTGCCGACGTGCGTCACGCAGGGCTCGCCCTCGGCGACGGCGGCAATCGACTTGAGGATCGGCCCGAGCGTTTCCCATGCCTCAGCGGAGCCGCCAGGCATGATGCTCGGCCCACGCAACGCGCCCTCTTCGCCACCGGAGATGCCGGCACCGACGAAGTTGATCCCCGTCTCGCGCACGGCCTTCTCACGACGAATGGTGTCGGTGAACAGTGCATTGCCGCCATCGACGATGATGTCGCCCGGCTCAAAGTGCTCGACGAGCTGGTCGATGACAGCATCCGTGCCCTTGCCCGCCTTGACCATGATGATGGCCGTGCGCGGCGTCGACAGTGAGGCGACGAAGTCTTCGATCGACTCGGACGCGATGAACCCGGCGTCCGGGAACTCCTCGACGACGGCGCGCGTCTTCTCGGGGGAGCGGTTGTAGATCGCGACCGTGTTGCCCTCGCGGCTGGCCAAGTTGCGGGCCAGGTTCGAGCCCATCACCGCCATTCCGATGACGCCGATGTTGGCCTGTGCGGTATCCGCCATGAGATCTCCTCGTTTGTCTATGGGCGAAAGGGAAAGTCGTGAGCGCACGCGGGTGTGGCAGGTCGTTGGATGCTGTCGACGCTGGAGAATCCTTCGGTCAACGCTAGCAAACGGGTTGCGTGAGCGACGCCGCATGACGATTGAGGTGTACCTTTCAAGCGGAACGAGCAAAGGAGCAGCACCGTGAAGATCGACAAGGCAGAGGTTATCGTCACCAGCCCCGACCGCAACTTCGTCACCCTCAAGCTGACGACGGATGACGGGCTGACGGGGCTGGGCGACGCCACTCTGAACGGCCGAGAGCGTGCCGTGGCGACGTATCTCGGCGAGCACATCGTTCCGCTGCTCGCCGACCGCGATGCGACGCGCATCGAAGACACGTGGCAGTTCCTGTACCGCAGCGGCTACTGGCGCCGCGGACCGGTCACGATGGCGGCGATCGCCGCCGTCGACATGGCGTTGTGGGACATCAAGGGCAAGGCCGCCGGAATGCCGGTCTATCAGCTGCTCGGCGGCGCAAGCCGAAACGGCATGATGGCGTACGGGCATGCCTCAGGCAAGGAGCTTCCCGAGCTGTTCGACTCGATCCGAGAGCACCAAGCTCTCGGTTACCGTTCGATTCGCGTGCAGACGGGCGTGCCCGGCCTCGAGTCGATCTACGGCATCGCGTCGAATAAGGGTCTCCCGGGCAACGAAGGGGTCCGCTACGATCACGAGCCGGCGCAGCGCGGCGCCCTGCCCGCGCAGGAGGATTGGGACACGCGGTCGTACCTGCGGCACGTTCCGACCGTCTTCGAGGCGGTGCGCAACGAGTTCGGTCCTGAGCTTCCCCTGCTGCACGACGGGCACCACCGCATGACACCGCTGCAAGCTGCGCAACTCGGCAAGTCGCTCGAGCCCTACGACCTGTTCTGGCTCGAAGACTGCACGCCGGCCGAGAACCAGGAAGCTCTGCGTCTCGTTCGACAACACACGACGACACCGCTCGCGATCGGCGAGGTGTTCAACACGGCCTGGGACTTCCAGACGCTCATCTCCGAGCAGCTCATCGATTACGTGCGCGCTGCGTCAACGCACTTCGGCGGGATCTCGCCCCTGAAGAAGGTCATGGACTTCGCCGCGATGTACCAGGTGAAGTCCGGCTTTCACGGACCGACGGATATTTCGCCCATCGGGTTCGCCGCGCAGTTGCACGTCGGGCTTGCCATTCACAACTACGGCATTCAGGAGTACATGCAGCACGGCGATAAGACGAACGCCGTCTTTGACCAGTCGATGATCTTTGACGACGGATACCTGCATCCGGGTGACAAACCAGGACTGGGCGTGGAATTCGATGTCGACGAGGCGGGCAAGTACCCCTACACGACGGCCTATCTTCCCTACAACCGGCTCGCCGACGGCACCGTCCACGACTGGTGACGGGGCGCTGAACCGTCAACCGATTGATTCCGGCACCCGCTGGCGCATAGCCTGACTCGCATCGGTTTGACACAGGACCGCGAGAATCGCTAGGTTCTCCATAAATCTGATTTAAACGCGCCGAGGCCTGATGTAATCAGATGTAGCGTCGCGTCTGAGGGAGTCGGAATGAAAGCCAACGGCGAACTGCCGTCTTTGATCGTCATGGGCGTCTCGAGCAGCGGGAAGTCCACTATCGGGGCATTGATGTCAGAGCGTCTCGGCGTTCCCTTCATCGACGGTGACGATCTTCATCCCGATGAGAACAAAGAGAAGATGCGGTCGGGGATCGCGCTCAACGACGCCGACCGTTTTCCCTGGCTGCACCGCATCGGTCAGCTCATCGACGCCGGTCGCGTCGAAGGGCACGCAACGATCGTCGCGTGCTCGGCTCTCAAGCGCAGCTACCGCGACATCCTCCGGGAGCACGCGCCCGACCTGATCTTCGTGCATCTCACCGGCTCGCGCGCACTCATCGAAAAACGGATGAAGGCGCGGCACCACGAATACATGCCGACGAGTCTTCTCGACTCGCAGTTCGCGACGCTCGAACCTCTCGAACGCGATGAACGCAAGATTCTCGTGCCGATCTCGCTCGAACCCGACGAGATGGTGCACGTCATCATCTCAGCAATCAACCGACTGACCCGAAACACCGACAAGGAAGTCTGATGACAGACATCGATCTCAACTGGACTCTTCCGGTCCCCGCGCTGCTCGGCATGGCCGTGCTCGCGATCGCGCTCCTGCTGCTTCTGATCATGAAGTTCCGCGTGCACGCGTTCCTCGCGCTCATCATCGTGAGCATTCTCACGGCAGTTGCCTCGGGCGTTCCGGCCAACGAGCTTGTGCCGACCCTCGCCGACGGCTTCGGGGGAACGCTCGCGAGCGTCGCGCTCCTCGTCGGTCTCGGCGCCATGCTGGGGCGCATGCTCGAGCTGTCGGGTGGCGCGCAAGTGCTCACCGACGCTCTGATTCGCAGATTCGGCGAGAAGCACGCGTCACTCGCCCTGTCGATCGCCTCACTCATGATGGGCTTCCCCATCTTCTTCGACGCGGGTCTTGTCGTGATGCTGCCGATCATCTTCACGATCGCACGGCGACTCGGCGGATCGCTCCTGCTCTACGCGTTCCCCGCCGCGACGGCATTCTCGGTCATGCACATCTTCGTTCCGCCGCATCCCGGCCCCGTCGCCGCGAGTGGCCTTCTCGGCGCGAACGTCGGCCTTGTGATGCTGTTCGGTCTCATTGTCGCCGTGCCGACGTGGTATCTCGCCGGCTATCTTTTCGGCACCTTCCTCGGCCGGCGCATCGACATTCCCGTGCCGACCATCCTCGACGCCAAGAAAGACAGCGACGAAGAGGCCTTCCGCTCGCAGCCGAAGCTCGGCACGATCGTGTTCCTGCTCGTGCTTCCGCTTGTTCTAATCTTCCTCAACACTGGTCTCAACTTCGCCGCGACGGCCGGCTGGGTCTCCCTCGAAGACGGCTGGGTTCAGGCTCTGCGAGCCGTCGGAGAGACGCCCGTCGCGCTGCTCATCACCGTTGTGCTCGCCATGTGGCTGCTCGGCTGGAAGCAGAAGAAGAAGCGGTCCCTCGTCGAAACCGTCGTCGACAGTGCGCTCGGCCCGGTATGTTCCATCATCCTCATCACGGGCGCGGGCGGAATGTTCGGTGGCGTCCTCCAGGCGAGTGGCATCGGCGACGCCATCGCCTCATCGCTCGACGCCGTCGGACTCCCCGTTATCGTCGCCGGATTCATCATCGCCGCTGTCGTACGCCTCGCACAGGGATCGGCAACCGTCGCGCTCACGACGGCGGCGGCACTCGTGCAGCCCGTCGTTCTCGATGGCGGAGGCTTCAACACCGTGCAGGTCGTGTCGATCGTGCTCAGCCTCGCCGCGGGCTCGGTGTTCGCCGGCCATGTGAACGACTCCGGATTCTGGCTCGTCAGCCGCTTCTTCGGCATGGACACCAAGACAACGCTGAAGACGTGGACCGCAGGACAGGCTCTCGTCGGTGTCATCGGGTTCGTCTTCGCACTCGTGATCTACGCCGTCGCGAGCGCCTTCTAGAAGGGGCAGAACATGACGCATTCGCTCTTCGACCTCTCTGACCGCGTCGCGCTGGTCACCGGATCGAGCCGGGGAATCGGCCGCGAGATCGCCGCTGCCCTCGCCGAGGCGGGAGCACATATCGTGCTGAACGGTATGAACGGCGATCGGCTCGAGCACACCCGGGCCGAGTTCGCGGAGCGCTACGGCGCCGACAGAGTGGATGCCGTCGCGTTCGACGTCACCGACCCGGACGACGTCGCTTCGGCGATCGAACGCGTCGAGCAGAACATCGGCCCGCTGCGCATTCTCGTCAACAATGCGGGAATTCAGCACCGGGTGCCGATGCTCGACCTCGACCTTGCCGACTGGAAGCGCGTTCTCGACGTCAACCTCACGAGTGCGTTCCTCGTCGGCCGCGAAGCGGCGCGGAGGATGATCCCGCGCGGAGCGGGCAAGATCGTCAATGTGTGCTCGGTCCAGACCGACCTCGCCCGGCCCACGATCGCGCCGTACACCGCGTCGAAGGGTGCGCTGCGCAACCTGACACGCGCCATGACCGCGGAGTGGGCGGCATCCGGTCTGCAGATCAACGGAATCGCACCCGGGTACATCCACACCGAGATGACGCAGAACCTCGTCGACGACGAAGCCTTCAACTCCTGGATCCTGGGTCGCACGCCCGCACAGCGGTGGGGGACACCCGCCGACCTCGCGGGCCCCGCCGTGTGGCTCGCCTCAGACGGTTCGGACTACGTCAACGGCCAGGTCATCTTCATCGACGGCGGCATGACCGTCGTCGTGTGACACCCTTCAGGAGAGACGTGACAGTGGAGAATCCAGAAACAACGCTTGCTGTCGTCGCGCACGCGAAAGACGATCTGCGCGTCGAGCAGATTCCGCTTCCGAAAGCGCAGCAGAACGAGACCCTCGTGCGCATCGCCTACGGCGGCATCTGCGGCTCCGACCTGCACTACTGGCTCGCTGGCGCCGCCGGCGAATCGGTGCTGCGCGCTCCCATGGTTCTCGGGCACGAGGTCGTCGGCACGGTCGCGCGAGCGGCAGCAGACGGCAGCGGGCCGCGGGAGGGAGCTCGCGTCGCGGTGCATCCCGGAACGCCGGGAACCGCGCCCGGGCGATACCCGCCTGAGCGGCCGAATCTTGCCCCTGGAAGCACTTACCTCGGAAGCGCCGCGCACGTGCCACACACCGAGGGCGCGTTCAGCGAGTTCGCCGTCCTGCCCTCACGCATGCTGCGCGAACTGCCCGCCGGTCTCAGTCTTCGAGACGCTGCGCTGACGGAACCGGCAAGCGTCGCATGGCACGCCGTCGCGCGCGCGGGCGACCTGAGCGGCAAGCGCGTGCTCGTCATCGGGGCCGGTCCCATCGGATCCCTCGTCGTCGCCGTCGCCCACAGGGCGGGTGCGAGCGAGATCGTCGCCGTCGACCTTCACGACAAGCCTCTCGAGATCGCTCGAGCCGTCGGTGCCACGTCGACGATCGACGCGAGGGATGCTGACGCGATCGCTGCCGTGGAAGCGGATGCCGTCTTCGAGACGTCGGGCAACCACAACGGGTTCGCCTCGGCCGTTCGCGGCGCAGCGCGCGGCGGACGCGTCGTCATGGTCGGGCTCCTGCCGTCCGGGCCTCAGCCAGCGCTCGTGTCGACAGCAATCACGCGCGAACTCGATCTTCTCGGCTCGTTCCGCTTCGATGCTGAGATCGACGACGTCATCGCCGCTCTTGCAGACGGCTCGCTCGTCGTCGACCCGATCGCAACGCACGAGTTCGCGGCATCCGATGCTCTCGAGGCGTTCGCCGTCGCGCGCGACGCATCGCAGAGCGGAAAGGTGCTGCTGCGCTTCGACTGATCACCGAAAGACGCGGTCGACGGCCTGCCAGACGCCCTCGACCTCGGCCACGGTGCGTCGCATGATCTGATCCATGGCCTCGTGCGCCTCGGCCGGACGTCGCCCGTGGACGGCGTCAGCGACGTCGAGGTGCAGCGCGAGCGCCTCTTCGTGCGGCTTCTCCGGCATGAGACCGAGTTCGGTGCGACCTCGCAGCACCTCGGCGATGACGCTGTCGAGAGCGGCGAACATCTCATTGCCGCTCGCAGCGAGCACCCGGGAGTGGAATTCGATGTCGAGCTCGAGAAACGCGTCGAGATCACCCGAACGACCGACGCTGCGCATGCGTGCGGCGAGCGACACGAGAGGTTCGGCGAAGGCGTCCGGGGCGTGCCGCGCGGCCAGCTCTGCCGCGGACGGCTCGACGGCGCAGCGCAGCTCCGTGAGTGATCGCAACTGGGCTCCGCGCTCACCCGCGAGCCGCCAGCGAATCACGAAGGGGTCGAAGACGCGCCAGTTCTCGGAGGCCAGCACGGTGATGCCGACGCGTTTGACGATCGTCAGCAGACCGAGCGACTGCAGCACGCGAACGGCTTCGCGCACGACAGACCGCGAGACGCCGTGCTCGTGTTCGATCTGCTCTGCGCGCATCACGGTGCCCGGAGCGAGCTCACCCGAGACGATGCTCTCGCCCAGCGCGTCGAGAACGCGATCGTGAAGGCTGCCCGGCATGCAGACCAGGCTATCGTCAGCGCACGCGGAGTTCAGCGAGGCGCGTCGGGGCTGCACACGTTGCACCCGCCAGCCCCTACACTCAGGGGCATGAGCGAGATTCCGGATGCTGCGACGAGCGATCGCGCCTCGGCGCCCGCGCCGCCGTGGCAGCGCCGTGTCGCGAGCGCCGTCGTCACGATCGTCACGCGGTTTCTCGGCCTCGGTCTCGTGTTCTCCGGAGGAGCCTCGACGCTCACGGCGGGAACGGGCGACGCGACCGTCGGCACCGCAGACTGGGTGAGCGTCGCCGCTGGCCTCGTGCTGATCGGCATCTCGGCCGCATCGATGATCGTCTCCACGTGCGGGGTCATCATCGTGGCCTGCACCGAGATCGTCGTCTCTCTGCTCGGACTCGTCATTCCGTTCTCGCTCGGCAGTCGCGACGTGCACCCGGTGAACTGGCCGCGGGCCGTGTACGCGGTGGTCTTCCCCGACGGCGCCGAGCTCGCGGGCTTCGCAACAGCATCCGGTTTTCTTCTCGTTCTCGGTGCCGTCTCGCTTGCCGCAGCCCTCGGTCATCGCGGGCGGCGTCGCTCCGGCTCTCGCGTCTCTCCGCTCCGCCGTATCGTCGCCATGGGCGGCGCCGTCGTGCTGAGCATTCCCGGCGCTGTTCTCGTGTGGGCGGGCGGGTACCACCAGGTCGTCGCCTATCGCGTCTTCGTGTCGCCCGACGTCGCCGTCGGCCCCGTGATCATGATCATCGCGGGCGCGCTCCTGTGCGCGGCCATCGCCGCAGCGGGGCGGCTCTCTGCCGCAGCGCTCTACGCGTTCGGATTGTTCTGGGTGACCATGTGGGTGGCGTTCGGAGCGTTCCTCTCGGGTGCGACGCCTGAGACCGTGTCGATCATTCCTGCCTGGGCGACGACGACGGCGGTGATCTGGGGTGTGAGTGGACTGAGCGCGTCTGTCGCTCTGTTCCTGCTCGTGTCCGGCGGCGTCATGCGGTTTGTCGCGCTCTCAACGCGTCGCGTCGCGCCTCCGGTCGACGCCGAATCGTGAAACGCGCGAATGCTGTAGACTTTTCGATTGAACTTCGGCGAGGGACACACGCGTGTCCGTTATCGACGCGGTGGATGGGCACAGGCTTGTCCTCACGCTGACATGCGTTCGAGTCGACAACACAATCGTTACCTGGGCCACGTGCCCGACCGACCAGCCGGCGCGGCCGGCAAGGAGAGAAACCATGGCTGAACAGCTCAAGCTCAGCGCTGAGACGCGCGAGTCCTTTGGCAAGGGCGCGGCACGCAAGCTCCGCGCAGCGGGAAAGATCCCCGCAGTGGTCTACGGCCACGGCGCGGCGCCCCTGCACCTCACGCTTCCCGGTCACGAGACCATGCTTCTGCTGCGCCGCAGCAACGCGCTCATCGAGATCGACGTCGACGGCAAGAAGCACCTGACCCTGGTCAAGGACGTTCAGCGTGACCCGGTGTCGCAGATCATCGAGCACGTCGACCTCATCGTCATCAAGAAGGGCGAGCGCGTCGACGTCGAGGTTCCCGTGCACCTCGAGGGCGAGTCGTTCAGCGGCACCATCGTCATGGTCGAGGTCACGACCGTTCGCCTGAACGTCGCCGCCACGAACATTCCCGAGAGTCTCTCGCACTCGATCGAGGGAGCTGTCGAGGGCACCCAGGTGCTCGCTGGCGACATCACTCTGCCCGAGGGCGCAGAGCTCGCCGAAGAGGCGGACCTGCTTCTCGCGCACGTCACCGTGCCGAGCGCGCCGTCAGAGGCTGAGGAAGAGGCCGCTGAGGCTGCCGCCGCCGAAGAGGCAGCCGAGGGCGCTTCCGAGGAGTAATCGACACGCTTTCGGGCCCGCTGCTCGCGTTTGAACGAAGCGCTGCGGCGGGCCCGATCCGTTTGCGAAGGAGAGCACGAATGGCAGCCGACACCTGGCTCGTCGTCGGTCTGGGCAACCCGGGAGCGGGATACGCCAGCACACGGCACAACGTCGGGCAGATGGTTGCCGACGAACTCGCGCGGCGGCTCGGCGCACGGTTCTCACGGCACAAGGCCCACGCCCTCGTCGCCGAGGGGCGCATGGTTCCCGGCGGGCCGAAGATCGTCGTGGCCAAGAGCATGTCGTACATGAACACGTCCGGCGGCCCGGTCGCGGCGCTGCTGTCGTACTACTCGCTCGACGTCGACAGGCTCATCGTCGTGCACGACGAACTCGACATCCCCTTCGACACGCTCAAGCTCAAGACGGGCGGCGGCCACGGCGGGCACAACGGCCTGCGCGACATCGGCAAAGCGGCATCCGCTGATTTCACCCGAGTGCGTGTGGGCATCGGTCGTCCCCCCGGGCGGCAGGATGCCGCGGATTACGTTCTGCGACCGTTCACGACGGCCGAGCGCGAGGTTCTGCCGTCTGTGATCGCGGATGCTGCCGCCGCGGTCATGCTCATCGTCGACGACGGTCTTGTCGCGGCGCAGCAGAAGGTGCACGCCCCGAAAGCGTGAGGCGCGCACCGATCTCGGCGCTCAGCCGAGCTCTGCGCTGACGTCCGTCGGCTTCTCGTACGTCTGATCGGGGATGTTCCGCAGAGCGTGCAGCACATCGTCGCCCGCCCCTGACTCCTGTGCGCGATCGAGAATCTCGTCTCGCGACGCCGGGTAGTCGACGCCTCCAAGGTACTTCTGAACGTCGATGGGGCTCGGTGTCTCTGCCATTACGTGCTCCTCTCTGTGTGCGGGCGGTCGGGAACGACCACCTCTGTCGCCTCCACGTTGCGATCGATGATCGTCGTGGGCGCTTCCAGGTGCACGGCGCCACTCGGCAGCAGCCCTGCACCGCCAAACCGTTTCATGACGCGCCATTGCGCCACGACATCTTCGCCGACGTGCTGCGAGGGAAGCTCAGACCAGAAGTCGAAGCCGCCGCACGCGATGAGCGCGCTTCGCCTGAAGAGGCAGCAGCCGCCCACCCACGCGATGCGGTAAGCGCGCCATGCGCCCTCGTCAATGTCTGTCTCGGCGGCGACGTGCGCGAGATTCGCCGCGTTGTGCAACGCCCATCGCGCGAACTCGGGGGAGTCGCGGTCGATGCTCTCGGGACGCACGGCGCGGTCCCACCACTCGAGTGGCCGCTGCTCGTCTGGGCGCACGTCGTCGAGAAACGACAGTCCTTGCACGGCCGAGCCGACGAGCCCGCAGCCGAGCGTCTCGATGGCGTCGACGAGGCGCGTCAGCATGCCGGGCTCGAGCCAGATGTCGTCGTCGAGATAGAGCACGAACTCCGCGCATGCGCGATCGAGCAGAAACTGACGCTGCTCGGCGAGTCCTCGGCGAGGCAGGTGCCGGAGCACGGTCACGGGGCGGCCCTGCGCCTCGAGCAGTCTCAGCATCGCGGCGATCGCGGGCCTGTCGGCAATGCCGTCGTCAGACTGATCGCTCACGATGACGCCGAACGGGGGATCGTCTTGCGCGGCGAGCCCCGCGAGGGTCACGGCGAATTCGGCCTCGCGCCCGATCGTGGGAATAAGCACGTCGACGCGCGGCTCCGGGCCGCGCTCATGCGGGCGAGCCCAGGCACCTGACCAGCGGCGGCTCGACATCAGCCTGGCTCCGTGGCGCGGGTGGGTCGGCGGTCGCGAATCTGCTCGACGACGCCGCTCGTCGAATGCGATTCCACGTAGTCGAGCACGTGCACCGTGCCACCGTATCCGCGCACGACGGCGGTCTCTTCGAGCATCTGCGGCGTGTAGTCTCCGCCTTTCGCATAGACGTCGGGCTTGAGCTGCTCGAGCAGCGGAATCGGCGTGTCCGTCGAGAACACGGTGACGTAGTCGACGCACTCGAGGGCGGCGAGCACTGCCGCGCGATCGGCGGCCGAGTTGACCGGGCGGTCCGGGCCCTTGAGACGTCGCACGGATGCGTCGTCGTTGATCGCGACGACGAGCACATCGCCCAGGTGCTTTGCCTGCCTCAGGGATGCTGTGTGGCCACGGTGCAGAACGTCGAAGCAGCCGTTCGTAAAGACGATGCGGCGCCCGCTCGCGCGATGCTCCGCGACGGCGGCGCTCAGCTCGTCGACGTCGCTCGCCTGGTCATCGCTCGGCGACAGTTCGCTGCGCAGGTCGGCGCTGGAGCACACCGAAGTGCCGTGCATCCGCACGACGATGTCTGCGGCAAGCTGTGCGAGGTCGGCGGCCAGGGCGAGCGGAACGTCGCATGACAGCGCAAGACTGAGTGCCGCCGTGAACGTGTCTCCGGCTCCGGAGGCCTGCTGCTCGTGAGCCGGATGCGCGTAGGTTCGGTGCGTGCTCCCGTCTTCGCCGAGAACGACGCTTCCCTCGCGGTCGAGCGTGACGACGGCCGAGCGCGCGCCACTCGCCTCGATGATCGCCTCGCGGCAGCGCGCGACGCTGCCCGGTCGATCGTCGAGATCGAGCCCGTCGCACAGCCCGGAGCATTCGTCGGCGTTCGGCGTCACGACGTCGGGGTGCAGGGCGGCAGTGCGGCTCAGATCATGCGCATCGACGATGCACGTTCGCGGTCGCTGCTCACGGGATGCGAGCTTCTCGAGCACCTCCGCGCTCAGCAAGCCGCAGCCGTAGTCGCAGATGACCTCGGCGTCTGCCCACGCCGCCGCACGGGCCGCCGCGTCGGCAACATCCGCGAGAACGGACGCCGGGTATCCGGCCGAGCTGACGTCGTCGAGCCGCACGATCACCTGATCCTCGCTCACAATGCGGTTCTTCGCGATCGTGTCGGTGGCATCCGTCTCGATGATGTCGCGCGTATCAACGCCCGCTTCCTCGAGGATCACGCGCAGCCGGCGACCCGCGTCGTCGTTGCCGATCGCGCCGACGACACGGACCTGCGCGCCCATCGCCGCCAGGTTGACAGCCGTATTCGCGGCTCCGCCCGCGGCAAAGCGACGGTGCGCGATCTCGACGACGGGCACGGGTGCCTCGCGGCTCATGCGTTCTGCCTGGCCGTCCCACCAGCCGTCGAGAATCAGATCGCCGATCACGACAACGCGCGGCGACGTGGCCGCGAGCTCCGTCACAAGGTCGACGGTGAGTGCCGCGGTCACGATGCCACCTCCGCGGTACCCATGTGCACGACCTTCAGCCGTGTCATCTCGTCGAGCAGCTTGGGGCCGAAGCCGAAACCGCTTCCGCTCGCCCCTCGCGGCTCCGCCGAGCCTCCCGGCGCGCCGCCGAACACGGCGTTGACCTTGACGGTGCCGACGGGCAGCTCCGCCGCCGACCTGCTCGCGTGCTCGAGAGACGGGGTCAGCACGGTCGCCGCGAGTCCATATCGGTCGTTGGATGCTGCGGCGATGGCGTCATCGAAGGAGGTCACGCGCTGCACGGAGGCGATAGGCCCGAACGTCTCTTCGCTGAACACCGGCATGACCGCCGTGCAGTCGACGACGACTGTCGCAGGGTACGCGGAACCGGGCCCCTCGGGTATGGTGCCTCCCACGAGCACGCGGGCACCGAGGTTCACGGACTCTGTGAGCTGCCGATGCACCTCGTCGCGCATTCGCTCGTCGACGAGAGGGCCAAGCGCGCCGTTCGAGGTCCACTCGCGCGCCTCGGCGCACAGCGCGTCGACGAACGCGTCGGCGACGTCATCGTGAACGTAGATGCGCTCGACCGACGTGCAGATCTGGCCGCTGTTGGCAAAGCTCCCGAGCGCGGCCTGCTGCGCCGCCCACGTCGGGTCCACGCCGGCGTCGACGATGAGCGGGTCGTTGCCGCCGTTCTCTCTGATGACGTACGCGCCCGTGAGCGCTGCCGCTCGAGCAATGCGCTCGCCCGTCGCCGTCGACCCCACGTGCGCGATCATGGCGACCTGGGGCCGTGACACGAGAGCCGCTCCCGTTTCGCCCCCACCGGTGAGCGTACGAAGAACGTCGGGAGGAAAGGCGGGGGAGAGCAGCTCGCCCAGTCGCTCTCCCACGTGGGGGCACCGCTCACTCGGCTTGTGCACGACGGCATTTCCTGTGACGACGGCGGCGCCGATGAGCCCGCAGGCGATCGCGACGGGGTCGTTCCACGGAGTGATGACGGCGACGACTCCGCGCGGCTCGGGGATGGAATAGTCGACAGCGCTCGGGTCGCCCGCGAGGCGGGAGCCCTGATGAAGGGGGCCGAGCTCTGCGTACTGGCGGAGGGTTCCGACGCCCGCGAGAACGCCGCCTCGAGCATCGTCGAACGGCTTTCCCGTTTCGCGCTGCGTCAGTGTCGCAAGCTCGTCTGCATGATCTTCGAGAACGGATGCTGCCGCCGCAAGCGCTTCTCCGCGCGCCGCCGGGGCCGTGCGAGACCATGACCCGAACGCACTGCGCGCACGCTCACACGCGTCGTCGATGGTGTCCGCGTCGGCCGGCGTCAGCGTGCCGACGAGCTCACCCGAACGTGGATCGCAGATCGTGATGCGGGTGTCGTCTGCTGCGTGCGGGGCGCGAGCCAAGGTCTCGGTCATGAAGCCTCCCTGTCGATGTGCGTGCCTGAAGAAGTACCCAACTCGGCCGCGTTCTACACGTGCTCGCGGCTGAGTGTTTGCCCAACTGCGAAACGGGGAACTGTTCACGAGAGACGCAGACGAGAAAGGTGCACCCACATGAGCACAGCCAGCCCGCCCATCGCTTTCGCCACTCCCGGTGACCGCTTCGAGCACGTACGCTCGATCGCTGTGCTGAGGGGCGGAGGACTGGGCGACCTGCTGTTCGCGGTTCCGGCAATCGAGGCGCTGCACGCTGCATACCCCGACGCCGAGATCACGGTTCTCGGCACTCCCATCGCCGAGGAGCTGCTGCCCGGCAGGAGTGCCGCCGTCAGCCGCATCGAGGAGCTTCCCGTGGCGCCAGGGGTTCGCGATGGCGAGGAGGACTCGCGCGCCGTCGACGCGTTTTTCGCTCGTCTGCACGAACGCTTCGACCTCGCCGTGCAAGTGCATGGAGGCGGCCGCAACTCGAATCCGTTTCTCGCGCGGCTCGCCGCCGTTCACACCGTCGGCACTCAGACGCCGGACGCACTCGCTCTCGAGCGCACGGTTCCCTACATCTACTACCAGCACGAGGTGCTGCGCGCGCTCGAGGTCGCCGCGCTCGCCGGAGCGTCGCCGGTCATGCTGGAGCCGCGTTTGTTGACGACAGATGACGACCTGCAGGCTGGCACCGCTCTCACCGCGGCGCTCGACGCACCCGTCTTGGCTCTGCACCCAGGTGCGACAGACCCGCGCAGACGGTGGCCGAGAGAGCGCTTCGCCGAGATCGCCGCGCGCTTCGCGCGAAACGGCGGGAGCGTCCTCGTGCTCGGCGGCGACGCCGAGGTCGAGGCCGTCGACGAGATCGCTGAGCGGTCGAGACTCCTGGCCGGGCCGGAGGGCACGCGCATTTCGAGTCGAGCGGGCAGCCTCAGCATGGCGCAGCTCGTCGGAGCTCTCGCGACATCAGACGTGTTCGTGGGAAACGACAGCGGCCCGCGCCACCTCGCTCAGGCAGTCGGCACGCCGACAGCGTCCGTCTACTGGTTTGGAAATTTCATCAACGCCGGCCCTCTCGAGCGCGGGCACCACCGCGTGCAGCTGTCGTGGACGACTCAGTGCCCGGTGTGCGGCCGTGACGCGACGCAAGTGGGGTGGACGGCGGAACGCTGCGAGCACGACGTCACATTCGTGGACGACGTGCTCGCAGATTCCGTGTGGGACGATGTCGCGGCTCTTACGGCCATGACTCCTCGTTCTCGTGGCAGATGACAAGCTCGCGCACCTCGCAGCCCTCGGGCTGATTCAGCGCGAACATGACGGCGTTGGCGACGGCGTTCGGGTCGTTGAGACTCGCGTCGTCGCCCGGCTTGTACTTGTCATCGCGGTCGTCGAAGAAGTGCGTGCGCATGCCCGAGGGCACGAGCGTCGTGACGCCGATCTGTCCGCGCGTCTCGGCGGCGAGGGCTCGGGAGAACCCGAGGACGCCGAACTTCGACGCGCAGTAGGCTGTCGCGTCTGAGACCGCGCGCAGCGCAAGGCTCGACGCGACGGTGACGACGCGCCCGCGTGAGGCCGTGAGCGCGGGAAGAGCGGCCCGAACGACCGCCGCGGTGCCGAGCAGGTTCACCGAGATGACGCGCTCCCACTCCTCAGCGGGCACCTCCTCGAGCCGACCGCAGCGGTCGATGCCTGCCGCGGTCACGACGGCCTCGAGACCGCCCTGCTCGTCGACGACAGCTCGAACGCGGTCTTCGACGGCGCGCCCGTCTGAGACGTCTGCCTCGTACGCTGTGCGGTCGCCGACCCCGCTGATGTCGCGATCGAGAATGATCGGCGTGCCGCCCGCGGCCTCGACGGCGTCGGCGACGGCTGCGCCGAGCCCGGAGCCGCCGCCCGTGATGAGGATGCGGCCGGTCAGAATCGTCGGGTCTGCCATGGAGTCTCCTTTTCTCTCGTTCAGCTGACGCGAGCGATGGCGCTCGCAAGCTTGGTTGTGGATCGACCGGGGTGGTACGGGACTGTCACGGCGCGCCCGCCCCATTCGTCGAGGGCAGCCGATTCGGGCAGCGAGCTCGCGCTGTAGTCGCCGCCCTTGACCCACAGGTCGGGCTGCAGGCGGCGCAGTGCCGCCTCTGGCGTGTCTTCGTCGAAGACGAGCACCGCGTCGACGCACGCGAGCGACATGAGCAGGTCGACACGATCGGCCTGCGTCATGATCGGCCGTTCCGGCCCCTTGAGCCGCCGCACCGAGTCGTCGGAGTTGAGGCACACGATGAGGCAGTCTCCGAGTTCGCGAGCGGCCGAGAGAGTTCGGGCATGACCGGCGTGCAGCAGGTCGAAGCAGCCGCCCGTTGCGACAACTGTTCCTCCCGACGCACGCGTGTCACGTGCGACGAGAAAAGCATCTTGCACGCGGCTGCGCAGCGGAATCGTCGTGGCGTCGAGCGACGCGACTCCGCCGCGGCGCAGAAACTGCGCGGTCTCGGTGACAGCGCGTCCGACCGCCGCTGCGAGATCATCGCCGCCCGCGAGGCCGAGAGCGACGGATGCTGCGAAGCGATCGCCCGCGCCGCACGTGTCGACCGCGCCGAGCGACGGGGCCGGCACGTGAGCAGGAAGCCCGCTCTCTGTCGTCACGACGACCCCGCGGTCTCCCACGGTGACGGCGACGGCTGCGCAGTCCCATCGCTCGCGAAGAAGCTTGCCCGCCTCGAACGCCGCGTCGAGGCTTGCCGGGAGCTCAGCAGCGGCAGCGGCTTCGGCGAGGTTCGGCGTCACGACGGCACTCGTCGAGACCGGCCATGTGCCCTTGGGGTGCGGATCCCACACGACGGGCACGGTGCGTCCGCGCTCGCGCAGCGCGTCGCGCAGACGCTCGTTCGACGTCAGGCCGCGCCCGTAGTCGGCGACGAGAAGAACGTCGGCCGACGCGATCTCGTCGAGCATGGCGTCTGTGACGTCTGGCACCGGAGCGGGGTCGCATCCTTCGTCGAGCCGCGTGAGAGCGTGCCCCGAGGAGCTCACGCGCGTCTTGACGGGAGTCGGAGCTCCCGAGGGGCCCGCCACAACAGAGACGCCGTTGAGCGCAGACCGCAGGTCGCGCGAGTTCGCATCGTCTGACAGAACCGTCACAAGTCGCACGTCTGCTTCGTGCGCGAGCAGAGTGGCGACCAGACCGGCGCCGCCCGCCCGTCGCGTCGCGTGTCGCACATCGACGACGGGAACGGGCGCATCGGGACTCAGCCGCTCGGACGTTCCCGAGATATCGCGATCGAGAAGGACATCTCCCACGACGACGATGCTCATGATCCACTCCGTTTCTCCGCCTCGGCGACGGCGGCGTCGAATGCGCGGCAGATGGCGTGCACGGCGACGAGCTGCGCCTCTTGCACGTTGGCCGCTGGTCCGGGAAGGCACAGGCACTCGTCGACAACGCTCGACAGCGGGTTCGGCCCGGCGCCCGTAAGGGCCCACGTCGTCGCTCCGCTCGCCGACGCCGCCTTTGCCGCGAGCAGCAGGTTGCGGCTGGCCCCGCTCGTCGACAGCAGCACGACGACGTCGCCGTGCCGCGCGTGCCCCGAGACCTGACGTGCGAACACCTCGTCATAGCCGTAGTCGTTGCCGATCGCGGTGACCGCCGATGTGTCAGCGTGCAGCGCGATCGCCGAGAACGGGCGACGTTCGCCGTCGAATCTGCCGACGAGCTCCGCCGTGAAATGCTGCGCCTCGGCCGCAGACCCGCCGTTTCCGGCTGCGAGCATGCGATTGCCGCGCATGAGCCGGGCGGCGAGGGTGCGCCCCCAGCGATCGAGCCGACCCGATTCTGCGTCGAGCGCGTCGAGAACGGGGCGCAGCGAGACCAGGTGCCGTTCGACCGGCGAGGCGCTGATCGATTGGTGGATGCTCATGGTCGCACTCCCGCCAGGTTCGGAACCCGCTGCTCGCGCTGGGCCGCGACCGTGCGATACGTCTCCGCCGTGTCTGCGGCAATGCGGCTCCAGGCGTAGCGGGATTCCACTCGCTCGCGTCCCGCGAGTCCGTAGTCCCGGATCGTGTCGGCATCGACGACGAGTTCGTCGAGCGTCTCAGCGAGGGCCTCGGGATCCTTCGGAGGAACCAGGCGTCCGGTGACGCCGTCGACGACCGTGTCGGTCAGTCCGCCGACCGCTGCGGCGACCACCGGGACACCGCACGCCATCGCTTCGAGGGGAACGATGCCGAACGGCTCGTACCAGGGCGTGCACACGACGGCGTCGGCGGAGCGCAGCATGGTCGGCATGTCTTCGCGCGACAGCTGCCCCGCGAACACCACGCGGTCGTCCACCCCGCGCTCGATGGCGATGTCACGCAATCGGCGTGCCTCGGCATCCGTCATTGTCTCGTCGACGGTGCCTGGCCCGCCGACGATCACGAGCTCCGTGTCGGCGTGCAGCCGGGTCAGGGCGTCGATGACCGTGTCGATCCCCTTGCGCTTCACGAGGCGGCCGACCGCGAGGATGCGGTGGGGGCGGCCGCGCGTCGCGACGGGGCCCTCTGCCGTGAACGTCTCGAGATCGACGCCGCATGGCGCGACGGTGATGCGTTCGAAGGGCACGCCGAGTGCCTTGAGCTCGAAAGCCTCGTCGGAGCACGTTGCGACGATGCCGTCGGCTTCGCGCCCCACGCGCGGCTCGAGCCAGCGGCGCTCGCGGGGGCTCGTGTCGTCTGCGCCCTGGTGCCTGCGCTTCACGACGCCGAGCGCGTGGAAGGTGTGCACCATGGGCACTCCCGTGCGGTGTGAAGCGTCGAGCGCGGCAACGCCCGACATCCAGAAGTGGCTGTGCACGACGTCGGGCTTGCGGCTGCGCCAATCCGCCACGACCCCGTCGGCGAGTTCGCTCATGTACGGAAGCAGGTCGTCTTTCGGAATCGGCTCGACGGGGCCCGCCGTGACGTGCACGACCTCGACGTTCGGCGCCATCGGAACGCGGTCGGGAAGCGCGATGTCGTCACGTCTCGTGTACACGGTGACGTCGTGGCCGAGCCGGCCGAGCGCGAGAGACAGCGCCGCGACATGAACGTTCTGCCCGCCGGCGTCGACGCCGCCGAGCGCGGCGAGCGGACTCGCGTGTTCTGAAATCATCGCAATTCTCATCGGACGGTCCTTTCTATCGGCGCTCTCGACGACGACCGCCGCCGAGCTGTCGACACGGTGTCGTCGAGAACCTGATTCCACCGGTCGAGAAAGGCAGGGAGGCCGTAGTGCTCGAGCGCGTATTCACGCGCCCGTGCACCGCGGCGCCTCGCCTCGTCGGGGTCGTCGAGAAGCTGCCGCGCGGCGCGCACCAGATCATCGACGTCCGACGAGATCGCCCCCGCCTCGGGAGGCACAGCCCGGAATGCTTCGGTGGTGCCCAGCGTGAGCACCGGCATTCCCAGATGCATGGCTTCGAGAAGGGAGAGTCCGAGTGATGTCCACCGCGTCGTGTGCAGATACGCCCGCCGTTTCGCGAGCGATTCGTGGAGCGACTGCGTCGGCAGGTCGCCGGCACCCGACACTCCGCCGTCGCTGTCGGGGTACAGCTCGGGAATGCGCTCGGCCCCGATGCCGAAGACGTCGACAGGTGCCACGCGCGCGAAGCGCGGCAGCAGGTCGGAGCCGCTGACGCGTGCGCGTCGCACCGGCTCGTTGATGACGGCGCCAAAGCGCTCGACGTCACCGGTGTAGAGCAGGCCGGGGTCGGGGATGCCGTGTTCCACGACGGTCGTCGGCGTGTGCCCGGTGTCCCACATGAGGGAGTTGAAATGCGTGACGTGCACGATCGCCACATCGGAACGGTCGGACAGCGGGTGCACCGAGTGCGGAACATCGCCCTTCGGCGTATTGTGCTCGACGAAGACGGCGGGCACATCGCGCCCCAGCTTGCGGCCGAGCCATTGCTCGGCGAACTCCAGCTCTTCAAGACGCTGCAGCACGACGACGTCGACGTCGGCCGTGGCAAGAGCATCGGGAGAGACCTCGACAGCGTTCGTCGGCCAATCGCGGCCCGCGCGGCCCAATCCAAACGGCCCGCGGTCGGGCGTCGTCGGCAGCAGGTACGTGTGCTCGCCGCGCACGAACGCGTCGGCCCAGCCTCCGTGTGCGTGCCAGAAGAGGATGTTCACAGCAGCGCTCCTTCCGTTTCGACAATCAACCGCTCGCAGGCGTCGGCGACCTCGGAAGGCTGCACGACCGAAAGGCACGGATGGCCCGCGATCGGGCATTCCCTGGCGCGGCTGCCACGGCACGCGGCATCCTGATCTCCGAGAATGACGGTCGGAACGCCCCACGGCGCCCAGCGCTCGGCCGAGACCACGGGTGAGAACAGGCTCACGACCGGCGTTCCGACAGCGGCGGCAAGGTGGGCCGGACCCGTGTTTCCCACGACAACCGCATCGGCGCCCGCGAGGACACCCGCGAGTTCGCGCAGGCTCGTGCGGCCCCCGAGATCGATTGCCGAACCCGCGACACGCGCCGTCAACGCCGTCTCTGACGGCGTGCCGGTGACGACGACCGTGCGCCCGCGGGCCGTCAGCTCCGCGACGAGGCTCTCGTGGTGCGACGCGGGCCATTCTCGCGCGGGGACGGTCGCCCCGGGATGCACGACGGTATAGCGCCCTTCGGGAACCATGCCGCTCACGTCGGGAACCCCGGTGACGGCAAGGTGGTCGCTGTCGACGGGAGCAAACCCGGCGGCCTCCGCGATGCGCAGAGCGCGGTGCGCCTCGGGCTGGTCTTCGGGAAAGTCCTCGCCCGGCTTCAGCCGCACGTCGAGAAGGGAGCCCGCATAGTCGATCGATGTCCCCGTGATGCGTGGCACCCCGGCGAGCCGCAGAAGCGCGGCAAGCGGCAGCGGTGACTGGTGAAACGACGTGAGGATCACCGCAGCATCCGGAGAGATGCGCTCGACGATGCTCAGCAGCTCGCGCGCGCTCTCCCGCGTGAAATCGGGAGCGGGGGCGACGATCCACGGTGCAGACCAGGTGACGACGTGATCCACGCCGGGAAGCATCTCGGCCGCCGGCGCGCCCTGAGGGCCGCACAGCATCCAGACCTCGTCTGAGCCGGCCGCGATCGCGCGCACGGCAGCGCCAGACAGCAGAACATCGCCGACGCTGTCGAGACGGGCAACGAGAGTGCGCATCAGCTGACCTCCCTCTCGGGTAGGAGCCGCGCTACCGCGTCGACGAGATCGGCGGCGACCTCGGGTGCCGCCTCGATCTCGCCCGGAAGAGTCACGTCGGTCGGCACGAGAATGCCCCGAGCGGCGGCCGCTGCCGCGGCATCCATATCGCTTCCGATATCGCCGATGACGGCGACCTGCTCGGGTGCGACGTTCAGCTGAGCCGCCGCCGAGGTGATCAGACCGGGAAGCGGTTTGCGGCACGAGCAAGCGTCATCGGGGCCGTGCACGCACGCGAGCACGACATCGAACGGGCCGAGGAGATCCTCGACACGACGATTCACCGCGGTCATCTGGTCCGCGGTGATGATGCCGCGCGCGACGCCGGACTGATTGGTCACGATGCCGACCTTGACGCCAGCCTCACGGAGCCGGTCGAGGGCGGCGCGCGCGTGCGGCATGGGCACGACGGCAGCCGGGTCGCCGTTGTACGGCACATTCTCGATGAGTGTGTCGTCGCGGTCGAACAGCACGGCGTGCGGGTGAGTGGTTGACGTCATGACTGCTTCTTTCCCGACTCGAGCAGAAGACAAACCCGCTTCACCGTGTGCGGCACTTCTTCTCAGGTACTTCTCTGGTTCGGCTGGCGCGAGGGCTGAGCCTCTGTGAGAGTGAGTGATGTGAATCGACGTGATCCCGATGTTCCCGAACTGCTCGTGCTGCGTGCCCTGAAGCTCGGAGATCTGCTCGTCGCCGTTCCCGCGATCCACGCGGTGCGACGCGCGAAACCCGAGCACCGGCTCGTGCTCGCGATGCCGTCGTGGCTTCGGCCGATCGTGGATCTCGTCGGGGGAGTGGACGCTCTGCATGCCACCCCAGGGCTTGACGACGCGAGCGGAATCGAGCCGGGCCGAATCGACATCGCGATAAACATGCACGGAAACGGCGCCGAGAGCCGACGCTTCATCGACGGGCTCCGCGCGCGGTCGGTCGTCGCGCATGGCGAAGACGGTCCCGCGTGGATCGACGGCGCGCTCGAGCGCTACCGCTGGGTGCGTCTCGTCGAAGCGTTCGGAATGCCGGGCGACCCCGACGACGTCGCGATCCTGCGCCCGCTCGTTGTGCCGCCCGTGGCTCGTGCCGCCGTCGTGCACGTCGGCGCGTTCTACGGCTCCCGACGCTGGCCGGTCGACCGATTCGCCCGGGTTGCCGAAGCGCTCGCGGCCGACGGTCGCCGCGTCGTCTTCACGGGCAGCGAGCCCGAGCGATCGCGGGCGCTCGCCGTCGCGCAGCGCGCCGGGCTGCCCGACGAGTGCGTTCTCGCCGGTCGCATGAGCCTCGAGCAGTTTGCCGCGCAGATCGCGGACGCCGAGCTCGTCGTCTCGGCCGACACGGGTGCCGCGCACCTGGCGTCGGCATACGGCATCCCCTCGGTCATTCTCTTCGGGCCGGCGCCGCCCGATGAATGGGGGCCGCCTCCCGGCCCGCACATCGTGCTCACGGACGCGTCGCAGCGACGCGGCGAGACCTTCTCCGACGAGCCCGATCCCGCGCTGCTCGCGGTCTCGGTACCCGATGTGCTCGCGGCGATCGCCGACCTCCCGCATCGCGCGTCGTGACGGGACGGCCATCACGCGGTGCGCCGCTCGCCGCCCTCATCGTGCGCGTCCGGCGCGATGCGCACGACAGAACGAGTGCCGGTCAACGCCTCCCGCAGCTCCTCGAGCGTTCGAGTGAGCAGGCGAGAGACGTGCATCTGCGTCACACCAACGGTCTGCGAGATCTTCTGCTGCGTCAGGCCGCGGTAGTACCGCAGATAGATGATGTGCTTCTCACGCGGCGCGAGCCGTTTGAGCGCCGGCGCAAGCAGCGCGAGCGCCTCGGCGCGCTCAAGGTCGGAGTCGGAATCCGCGATGAACGCGCCCAGTTCGTCGCCTCCCTCACGCACGGGGGCGTCGAGGGACAGCGGACGCATGCTGTTGCCCGCGTCGAGCGCCTCACGGACGTCTGACCGCGTCGCATTGAACCGTGCGGCGAAGTCGCTCGTTGATGGCGTGCGCTGCAGCTCTTGTGTGAGGCCGTCGCGCGACTTCGCGATTCGCAGCCGCAGCTCCTGCACCCGGCGCGGCGGACGAACGACCCAGCTCTGGTCGCGCAGGTGCCGTTTGAGCTCGCCCGTGATCGTCGGCACGGCGAACGACACGAAATCGCTGCCCCTGCTGGGGTCGTAGCGGCGCGAGGCCTTGACGAGTCCCACATACGCGACCTGCCGCAGATCGTCGGGGTCGCGGTAGCCTGCCGTGAAGCGCCGGGCGATCGCTTCGGCGACGTCGAGGTGCGAGACGACACGTGCGTTCGACCGGTCGAGCCCAGCGTCGCCGGACCGGGGCGAGGCTGGTGAGGGCACCGTGCGTTCTGCAGCGGCTGCAGTCATGACTCGCTCCGTTCTCTCGAAAGTTCTGCTCGATCTCGCGCTCGAGATCGATGACGTTCTAGCCCTCACGGAACCACCGCTGATGCCGCTCCTCAACCCCTTGCGAGAAGTGCAGAAGCCGAGTAGAAGGAGTACATGGATCGCGTTCTGAAACCGGCATCCGTGTGCCTGCTTCGGCATGCCGCGACCCCGTGGAACCGCGAAGGGCGCTTTCTCGGCCGGGGCGATATCGGCATCGACGACGCGGCACGACACGAGATCACGGATGCTGTCGCGGACCTCGCGCGATGGGCGCCGGACCGCGTGCTGGTGTCGCCCGCACTGCGTGCCCGGCAGACGGTAGCCGAGCTTGAGCACACGGCTGCGCTCGCCGGCGTGCCGTGTGAAATCGACGCGGATTTGAGGGAGCTTGACTTCGGAGCGTTCGAGGGACTCACGCGCGCGGAGCTCGCCGCCAGCGATCTCTCGGCGGCATTCGACCGGTGGCTCCGCCCCGAGCACGACTTCGCCGCGGCGCCGGGGGGAGAACGGTACGCGCACGCAGCCCAGCGAGCTGAGCGGGTGCTGCGACGAGCGCGCGAGCTCGGTGGCCGGACCCTCCTCGTCTCGCACGGTTACCTGCTGAAGATCCTGCTCGCCAGCCACACGGCCGGAGCCGATCCAGGCGATGTGCGCGAGACGCATCTGCCGAATGGAGTTCCCGTTTTTCTCACGGCCGACGCCGAAGGGCCGTGGCATCGTTCTGCCCTCGCTGTCAGCGTCGACACATAGAATGCTCGAGTGAAACTCCAGGGCCTCAGCCACATTCTCGCCCACGACTCCAGCTTCGCCACCGCACTGACCTACTCGGGGCAGAACGCCGACTTCTCCGTCACGGACGGCATGCGTCTTCCGCTGCTCGGAGGGCTGATCGAGCGCCGTCGCGAGGCGGGAAAGCCTCCGGCCGTGCTCGTGGTAACGGCGACGGGGCGTGAGTCCGAGAGTGTGCAGCAGGCACTGCCCAGCTTCGTTCCCGATGCTGAGATCGTGGCGTTCCCCGCCTGGGAGACCCTGCCGCACGAACGGCTGAGCCCGAGTTCTGAGATCGTCGGGCGCCGCATCGACGCTCTTTGGCGCATGGCGGAATGGACGGGCGAGCGTCCGCTCGTGGTCGTCGCCTCCGTGCGTGCCGCGCTGCAGCCGATCGCGCACGACCTCACCGACGTTGAGCCCATCCGGCTGCGCACAGGCAGCCGCGGCCACGAGCTGGGCGACATCGTCACGCGCCTTGTCGAGCTGGCGTACTCGCGCGTCGACCTGGTGTCGCGTCGCGGAGAATTCGCCGTGCGCGGCGGCATCCTCGATGTCTTTCCCACGACCGCCGATCATCCCGTTCGCGTCGAGTTCTTCGGCGACGAGGTCGACCAGATCAAGCCGTTCTCGGTGTCAGACCAGCGCTCGAGCAGCGAAGAATATGACGACGTCGCACTGCTTCCGAGCCGCGAGCTGCTGCTGACCGCAAACGTGCGGCAGCGTGCCTCCGAGATGCTCCCCGAGTTTCCGAGTCTGTCGACGATGCTCGAGAAGATCGCGGCCGGGATCCCCGTCGAAGGCATGGAGTCGCTGGCACCGGCCCTTCTCGACCGGCTTGTCTCGATCGCGCACTACCTGCCCGAGGGCACGGGGGTCGCCGTGCTCTCGCCTGAGCGCGTCGTCGCGCGCTCCATCAGCCTTGCCGAGACCAACCGGGAGTTCCTCGAGGCAGCCTGGAGCGCCGCGACCGCTGGCGCTGAGGCACCCATCGACCTTGGTGCGGGAGAGTTCATCTCGCTCAACACGCTGCGTGCAGACGTCACGGTCACACGCCCGGGGGAGCACGCGGCCGAGAGCCCGTGGTGGACGTTCAGTCCCTTTCAGCAACGGCCAGACGACCTGCTTCCCGAAGAACTCGAGATCGACGACATTCTCGAGGTCCGCGTTGCGGCGGACTCGGTTCCGAGCTTCCAGGGCAACGTCGACGGAGCCATCGCCCACGTCGACGACCGGAGGCGCGCGGGCTGGGCGGTCGTCGTCGCCGCGCAGGGCCAGGGCCTCGTCGAGCGAGCACTCGACGTGCTGTCAGAGCGCGGTATTCCCGCGCGCATCGTCGAAGAGATTCCGGATGCTGCCGAAGCAGGAATCGTGTATCTCGTCAAGGCGGTCATCGAGCACGGTTTCGAACTCACTGGCATCTCGTTCGCTCTCATCGGGGAATCGGAGTTCTACGGACGCTCCGCCGGCTACGACTCGCGAGCGGTCAAGAAGCTCGCCACTCGACGCAAGAACGTCGTCGATCCGCTGCAGCTCAAGGCTGGCGACCACGTCGTGCACCAGACGCACGGCATCGGCCGCTTCGTCGAGATGACCCGACGCGAAGTGTCGACGGGCGGGCGCAACGCGGTGAAGACCATGCGCGAGTACCTCGTTCTCGAGTACGCGCCGTCGAAACGCGGATACCCGGGTGACAAGCTCCTCGTCCCCACCGACCAGCTCGACCTGCTGACGCGCTATGTCGGCGGAGAGTCGCCGCAGCTGTCGAAGATGGGGGGAAGCGACTGGTCGCAGGCGAAAAGCCGTGCCCGCAAGGCCGTGCGCGACATCGCCGTCGAACTCGTCAAGCTGTACGCCGCGCGCATGGCCGCGAAAGGGCACGCGTTCGCACAGGACACGCCGTGGCAGCGTGAGCTTGAAGACGCCTTTCCGTTCGCCGAGACCCCCGACCAGCTCACGACGATCGACGAGGTCAAGCGCGACATGGAGCGGCCGATCCCCATGGACCGCCTGCTGTCGGGCGATGTCGGATTCGGAAAGACCGAGGTCGCCGTCCGTGCGGCGTTCAAAGCCGTGCAAGACGGCAAGCAGGTCGCGGTGCTCGTTCCGACGACGCTGCTCGTCAAACAGCACGGCGAGACGTTCCAGGAGCGATTCGCCGGGTTCCCCGTGCACTTGCGTTCGCTCAGCCGATTCCAGACCGATAAAGAGGCGCGCGAGACGCTCGACGGTCTCGCGCAGGGCACGGTCGACGTCGTGATCGGCACCCACCGGCTGCTCACCGAGAAGGTCGAGTTCAAAGATCTCGGGCTCGTGATCGTCGACGAAGAGCAGCGCTTCGGCGTCGAGCACAAAGACGCTCTCAAGAAGCTCAAGACCAACGTGGACGTTCTCGCGATGAGCGCGACGCCGATTCCCCGAACGCTCGAGATGGCCGTCACCGGCATCCGTGAAATGTCGACGCTCGCGACGCCGCCAGAAGAGCGCCACCCGATTCTGAGCTTCGTCGGGCCCCACAACGACAAGCAGGTGGCCGCCGCGATCCGCCGCGAGCTTCTGCGCGAGGGGCAGGTGTTCTTCGTGCACAATCGTGTCGCGAGCATCAACCGCGTCGCGAATCAGCTTGCCGAGCTCGTTCCCGAGGCACGAATCGCCGTGGCGCACGGAAAGCTCTCGGAGTCGACGCTCGAGCAGGTCGTCGTCGACTTCTGGGAGCGCAAGTTCGATGTGCTCGTGTGCACGACGATCATCGAGACTGGGCTCGACATTCAGAACGCGAACACCATCATCATCGATCGGGCCGATAAGTACGGTCTGAGCCAGCTGCACCAGCTGCGTGGCCGCGTTGGCCGCGGTCGCGAGCGCGCCTACGCCTATTTTCTGTACGACAGCGACAAACCGCTCTCCGAGACCGCGCAGGATCGCCTCGAGACGATCGCCGCGAACAACGAACTCGGCAGCGGCATGCAGGTCGCGCTGAAAGACCTCGAGATTCGCGGAGCGGGCAACCTGCTCGGAGGCGAGCAGGCGGGACACATCGCGGGTGTCGGCTTCGACCTCTATCTGCGCATGATCGGCGAGGCCGTATCGACGTTCCGCGGAGACGTCGCCGAGGGGCAGACGGAGCTGCGGCTCGAGATTCCCGTCGACGCGAACATTCCCGAGGACTACATCGATAGCGAGCGCCTGCGCCTCGAGGCATATCAGAAGCTCTCGGCAGCGGCTGCTCCCTCGGCCGCCGACGATCAGATCGACCTCGTGATCGACGAACTCTCCGACCGCTATGGTCCGCTGCCCGAGCGTGTGAAGACGCTCGTTTCGGTCACCCGACTGCGGCAGCGAGCGCAGCGCTCCAACCTGTCTGAGCTCATTACGATGGGCACGAATCTGCGGCTCGCTCCCGTCGACCTGCCCGACTCGATTCAGGTGCGCCTCAAGCGCATGTATCCGAAGGCCAGGATGTTGTCGCAGGCGAACGCCCTCATCGTGCCGATTCCGCAGCCGAACGGTGAGGCGATGGCCGACGCCGACCTGATCACGTGGGTGCAGCAGCTGCTCGACGCGATCCTTCCGGTGAAGCGGGCCGAGCCCGAGCAGACTCCCGCCTCGTAGACTCTGCACGTGACGTCACTCGCGATGCCAGCATCCGATGTCTTCGCTGCTTTCGGCGTCGAAGCACATGTTCCCGCGCGATTGAGCGGAGGCCGCGGTCTCACCTGGCGTGCCGGCGACATCGTTCTTCGGCCGCCGAACTCGAGCAGCAGCACGCCCCGGTTGTCGACGCGCTCGTCGCGCTGGAAACATCGCGCTGACCGGTTCGTGCGCGTGCGTCAGCTGCGATCCTCGTAGACATCGGGGATCTCATTCCCATCGGCATCGACGCCCTCCTGCTCGGCAATGCGCCGGTAGCGGCGGTTGCGCGCGCGCAGCACGATCGCGGCGAGAAGAGCAGCGAGAACGGATGCTGTGAAGATCGCGATCTTCGCATGGTCGCCGTGCGGACTGTCGTCCCCGAAACTCAGCTCGGCGACGAGCAGTGACACCGTGAACCCGATGCCCGCCAGCATCCCGACGCCGATCACGTCGATCCATGCGAGCGAGCCGTCGAGCCGCGCCTTCGTGAACCGCGTGAGCAGCCACGTGGTCAGTGTGATGCCAATGGGTTTGCCGAGCACGAGGCCGGCGAGAATTCCGATCATCACCGGATCGGTGAGCGCAGAGACAAAGCCGTCTGGTCCGCCGACCGCGACGCCAGCCGCGAAGAAGGCGAAGACGGGCACCGCGAAGCCGCTCGAGAGCGGGCGCAGCCGGTGCTCGAGAACCTCGGCGAGGCCGGGGCCAGCATCCGGGCCGCCGTGCTTTGCCATGCGGCGCACGGGAACAGCGAAGCCGAGCGCCACGCCGGCGATGGTTGCATGGATGCCGGAGGCATGCAGCAGAGCCCACGCGACGACGCCGATCGGCAGAAGAATGCCCCACGGCGCCCAGAGATTCCGGCCGAAGAACCGAGGAAACGCGTGCGTGAGAGCAGCGTATGCGGCCAGGGGAATGAGCGTGAGCAGCAGCGGAGCCAGCGCGAACCCCTCGGCATAGAAGATCGCGATGATAACGATCGCGATGAGGTCGTCGACGACGGCGAGAGTGAGCAGAAAGATGCGCAGGGCGCTCGGCAGGTGCGAACCGAGGATGGCGAGCACGGCGACGGCGAACGCGATGTCCGTCGCGGTCGGGATCGCCCAGCCCTGCAGACCCGTTGACGTACCGAGGTTGGTGACGACGTAGATGATGGCGGGCACCGCGACGCCGCCGAACGCGGCGGCCACGGGAACCAGTGCTGTCGCGGGGGAGCGCAGGTCGCCGATCACGAACTCCTTCTTGAGTTCGAGGCCCGTGAGAAAGAAGAAGATTGCGAGAAGACCGTCTGACGCCCACTGGCCGATCGTCAGCTCAAGGTGAAGCTCGGGGATGCCGAACGTGATGTCGCGCACCGTGAAGTAGCCGCTCGCCCACGGGGAGTTCGCCCAGATGATCGCGATGACGGCAGCGGCGACGAGAAGAGCGCCCCCGACCGTCTCCGCACGCAGGATCTCACCGATGCGTTTGACCTCGGCGAAGCTGCCACGGCCGAGAATGGTGCGGGTGCTGTTGGTGCGCGTCATGGACAGGTCTCCGGGCTCGCTGACAGAATTGCCGACCAGACTTCCCGGCGCACCGTGCCCCAGTATAGGGGCGGTGGCACGTGGGTAGTGTTGTACTCCACAGCGCCGAAGCGTGAAAGGGGAGCTCATGTCGACAGAGAACACGACAGCTTCTGAGGCGGTTGAGCACGTTCGTCAGGCGTTCTCACGCGGGGTGACCAAGCCGTATGAGTGGCGCCGAGAGCAGCTTCACGCGCTGCGGTCGCTGCTCATCGACAATCAGGATCTGCTCGAGCGCGCGCTGTCACGCGATCTGGGCAAGCACCCGACGGAGTCGCAGACCACCGAGATCGGGATCGTGCTCGCCGAGCTCGACCACACGCTGAGCCGCCTCAGACGATGGCTGCGTCCGCGGCGCGTCAGTGTTCCGCTCGTTCTCGCGCCCGCGTCGGCAAAAACCGTGTACGAACCACTCGGCACCGTGCTGATCATGGGGCCGTGGAACTACCCGGTGCAGCTGATTCTCGCTCCGCTGATCGGGGCGCTCGCGGCGGGCAACGCCGTGGTTCTCAAGCCGAGCGAGCTCGCCCCGGCGACGAGCGAGGCGATCGCAGCGCTCGTTCCCGCGTACCTCGACGATCGCGCGGTCGCCGTCGTCGAGGGCGACGCCGAGGTCGCGAGCCAGCTGCTTGCGCAACGGTTCGACCACATCTTCTTCACAGGAAGCACAGCGGTCGGGCGGATCGTCGCAAAAGCAGCATCCGAAACCCTGACGCCGGTGACACTCGAGCTGGGCGGAAAGTCGCCGGCCTTCATCGACGACACCGTCGATCTGGAAGTCGCCGCACGCCGTCTCGTGTGGGGCAAGCTGCTGAACGCGGGACAGACATGCGTCGCGCCCGACTACCTGCTGGCATCTCCACGCACGGCGGACGCGCTCGTTCCACACCTGCGGGCCGCGATCGCCGAATTCTACGGCGACGATCCGTCGCTCAGCGGCGACTACGGGCGCATCGTCAGCACACGCCATGCCGAGCGGCTGCGCACGCTTCTCGACGGCCAGACTCCGGTGATCGGCGGCCGCGTCGACGTCAGCGAGCGCTATGCAGAGCCCACCGTGATCAACGGCGTCGACCCCGACTCGGCGCTCATGAGCGAGGAGATCTTCGGGCCGATCTTGCCGATCGTGCACGTCGCAGACGCGAGCGACGCTGTGCGTTTCATCGCGGCGCGCGAGAAACCGCTGTCGCTCTACGTGTTCTCGGACGACCGTGACGTAAGGCGGCGCTTCGTGCGCGACACGTCATCGGGCGCGATCGCGTTCGGCGTGCCCGCCGCGCACCTCACCGTTGCGGACCTTCCGTTCGGGGGAGTCGGCGCCAGCGGCACGGGCGCCTATCACGGTGAGCGCTCGTTCACGACGTTCAGCCACGCCAAGGCCGTGCTGTCGAAGGGGCTCGTGCCCGACACGATGTCGCTCGTGTACCCGCCGTTCACGTCGGGAAAATCGGCGATCGCGCGTCGCCTCATCGCGCGCACCTCGCGGCTCATGGGCGGCGACGATGACTGACGCGGGCGGCGTCGAATCGCCCCACACCGAACGATTGCTCGCCGACATGGCCGACGTGCTCGATCGCTGCGTCTGGAGCCAGTCGATGACGCACGAGTCCCTCGTCACCTACCTCATCGAAGAGAGCTACGAGCTCGTCGAGGCGATCGAATCGGGTGACGCCCAGGCGATGCTCGAAGAACTCGGCGATGTGCTGTGGCAAGTGGTCTTTCACTCCGAGATCGCGGCACGAACGCCGGGCGAGGAGTTCACATTCGACGACGTGGCGCGTGTCGCGCACGAGAAGGTCGTGCGCCGGCATCCTCATGTCTTCGGTGATGAATCGGCGCCGACACTCGACGACGTGTTTCGCGTATGGAGTGCGGCGAAGGCGAACGAGAAGCACTCGCGTACGAGCGCGCTTGACGGCATCCCGCCTCATCTGCCCGCCCTCGCGCTCGCCGACAAGCTGATCGGGCGCGCCGAACGCTCGGGTGTGCTGCCCGCGGGGGAGTCGCAGCCAGAGAATCCGGATGCTGTCGCCGACGACGAGTCCCAGCTCGGCGACCAGCTGCTTGAGATCGTGCGTGCCGCCCGCGCACGGGGACTCGACGCCGAGCGCGCGCTGCGTGGCGCCGTGCGCCGGTTGAGCGACGAGGTGCGCGAGCGCGAAAAGGGGTGATGCGCTCGCCGTGCCAGAATTGTGAGCATGGCTTCCCCTGTGACACCGCCGCGCGGCATGCGCGATTACCTCCCCGCAGACAAGGCAAAACGCGAGTATGCACTCGGACGCATTCGCGACGTGTACACGCGCTACGGCTTCGACGAGATCGAGACGCCGGTTGTCGAGGACTACCAGCGCCTGCATGGCGGTCTCGGCGGCGACAACGAGAAGCTCACGTTCAACGTGCTCAAGCGCGGACTCGGAGCCGATGATCTGCGCGCGGCATCAGAGTCCGGCGACGTGTCGGGGATCGCCGACCTGGGATTGCGCTTCGACCTCACGGTTCCGCTCGCTCGCTTCTACACGACGCACCGCGGCGAGCTGCCTCCCGTGTTCCGCGCGATTCAGATTGCTCCGGTCTGGCGCGCCGAGCGCCCGCAGAAGGGGCGCTACCGGCAGTTCGTGCAGTGCGACATCGATATCTTCGGCGAACCGGGCCCGCTCGCCGAGATCGAGCTCATCTCGGCGACAGCTGCCGCTCTGCGCGAACTGGGGCTCTCGGGCTTCACCTTCCGGCTCAACGACCGTCGCATCCTCACGAGCATGCTCACGGCATTCGGCTTCGTCGAGCGGGAACACCCCGGCGTGCTGATCACGATCGACAAGCTCGACAAGATCGGAGCTGACGGCGTCGTCGCCGAGCTGCGCGAGCGTGAGGCGACAGCATCCGCCATTGACGCTCTCGAGGCGTATCTTGCTCGCATCGACGGGCTCGAGGCGGGAGAGTTCGGCGTCGAGCAGATTCGGTCGCTTCTGCCCGAGGGCGTTGATGACGAGGTGATCGCGGAGCTCGCGGGCATCGGCGACGCCGTTCGTGCAGCATCCACCGCCGCCGGTGTGCCCGAGGGGCAGACGCCTCTCGTGCAGTTCGACCCGTTCCTCGTGCGCGGCATGGGCTACTACACCGGCCCGATCTTCGAGATCCACCACCCCGAGCTGGGCTACTCGCTCGGCGGGGGAGGTCGCTACGACAACGTCGTGGGCCGCTTTCTCGGGCAGGAGGTTCCCGCATCGGGCGCCTCTCTCGGGTTCGACCGCCTCGTCGACCTGATCGACGTGGATGCTGCAAGGCACGACGAGGCGCTCGTGCTCGTCTACGACCGCGACGTGGACCCCGCGACGCTCGTTGCGCTCAAGACGCAGCTTGTCGCACGGGGAGCGCGCGTGCGACTCGAGAAACGGGCGAAGAACCTCAAGGGCCTGCTCGACCGCGTGACCCAGGCCGGCTTCACGGCATTTGCCGTCGTGCGCTCTGACACGCGACGCATCGATGAGCTCGAGTTCAAGCCGCTCGCCTGAACGACCGTGAGCTTTACTCGCGGTGTGGCTAGACTTGGGCGCGGGCCAACGACGTTCCACTCACCTACCAATTCGGCATAGAGGAGACATTCCGTGGCATTCATCGAGGCGACAATCGCCCGAGAGATTCTGGATTCCCGTGGCAACCCGACCGTCGAGGTTGAGGTCATGCTCGACGACGGAGAAGTGGGCCGTGCCGCGGTTCCCTCCGGTGCATCGACCGGCGCCTTCGAGGCCTACGAGCTGCGTGACGGCGACGCCGAGCGCTACCAGGGCAAGGGCGTCCGCACGGCTGTGACCGCAGTGCTCGACGAGCTCGGGCCGGCGATCGAAGGCCTCGAGGCCTCGGAGCAGCGCCTCATCGACAACGCGCTCCGCGAGGTTGACGGCACAGACAACAAGAAGCGCGTCGGCGCGAACGCCATTCTCGGCGTAAGCCTCGCTGCGGCACATGCTGCCGCAGCATCCGCCGATCTGCCTCTTTTCCGCTACCTCGGCGGACCGAACGCGCACGTGCTTCCGGTTCCCCTCATGAACATCATCAATGGCGGTGCCCACGCCGACACGGCCGTCGACATTCAGGAATTCATGATCCTGCCCGTCGGCGCACCGACGTTCTCTGAGGGCCTGCGCTGGGGTGCCGAGACGTACCACGCGCTCAAGAGCCTGCTGAAGTCGAAGGGACTGGCGACAGGACTCGGCGACGAGGGCGGTTTCGCTCCCGATCTCGAGAACAACCGTGCCGCGCTTGACTTGATCGTCGAAGCCATTCAGAAGGCCGGCTACACGCCCGGTGCCGACATCGCGCTCGGTCTCGACGTGGCGTCGACGGAGTTCTTCGAGAACGGCGCGTACCGCTTCGAGGGCAAGGACCGCTCGAGCGAAGAAATGACGTCGTACTACGAGGATCTCGTCGCGAACTACCCGCTCGTCACCATTGAGGACCCCCTCGCCGAGGACGACTGGGCGGGCTACGCGCACCTCACGCCCAACCTCGGCAGCAAGGTGCAGATCGTCGGCGACGATCTCTTCGTCACCAACCCGACGCGTCTTGCAGAGGGAATTTCGAAGGGCGCGGCGAACTCGCTGCTCGTCAAGGTGAACCAGATCGGAACGCTGACCGAGACGTTCGATGCCGTGTCGCTCGCACAGCACTCGGGCTACACCGCGATCCTCTCGCACCGCTCGGGCGAGACCGAGGACACCACGATCGCCGACCTGGCCGTCGCCACCAACGCGGGCCAGATCAAGACCGGAGCGCCTGCGCGCTCCGAGCGTGTCGCCAAGTACAATCAGTTGCTGAGAATCGAGGAGGAGCTGGGCGAGGCCGCCGTCTACGCGGGCCGTTCTGCCTTCCCGCGCTTCAGCGCGTAGTACCCGAAAACGCTCCCGGTGCCGCGCTTGAGCGCAGCGCCGGGAGCGTTTCGCATTTCAGCAGGAGGATTCCATGGCACGACGGCCCGGGAACGCGCGTCGCACCTCGTCGCGCCGCTCGCACGACGACACCGTCGTCGTCGAGCAATCCGAGCGAGGACGCTGGGTTGGCGGCATCCATTTTTCGGGCTTCTCGCTCATGATGATGGTTCTGCTCGTGCTCGGCGTCGTCGTGCTCGCTCCCAACCTCAAAGCGCTTGTCGAGCAGCGCCAGCAGATCGCAGATCTTCGGCAGCAGGTCGCGAAGCAGAAAGACGACGTTGAAGACCTGCGGCAGGAGCGCGAGCGGTGGGAAGACCCCACCTATGTGCAGACGCAGGCGCGGGAACGGTTCTTCTATGTGAGCCCGGGCGAGATCAGCTTCATTGTGATCAACGACCTCGACGAGACGTTCCTGCCCGACACGACAGATCCCATCAGCGAGGACCTCACGACAACCGACGTCGACTGGGCGTCATCGATGCTGACGTCGATTCTGACGTCGGCGTTCACTCCTGTGGCCGACGATGATGATGAACCGACGCCGAGCTCCACGCCGACTCCCACCCCCACCGAGAAGAAGTGACAGCGTGACAACACCACCCTTCGACCCCGTTTCTGACGCCGACATCGCCATCGTGTCCGCGCAGCTCGGACGCCCTGCGCGTGACGTCGTCGGCATTTCGGCGCGCTGCGTGTGCGGCGGGCCAACGGTCGTCTCGACGAGCCCCCGGCTGTCTGACGGGACTCCCTTCCCGACGTTCTACTATCTGTGCCACCCCGGAGCGACAGCCGCCGTGAGTGAACTCGAGGCGAACCATGTCATGGCCGAGTTCACGCAGCAGCTTGAGGACGACGAGCAGCTGCGCGAGGCGTATAGAAGTGCCCATGTCGCTTACCTTGCCGATCGTGAGAGCATGGGGAACGTGCCGGAGATCGACGGGGTTTCCGCTGGCGGAATGCCGACGCGCGTGAAGTGTCTTCACGCTCTCGTCGCCCATTCGCTAGCGGCCGGCCCCGGCGTCAACCCGATCGGAGACAGAGCTCTGGAACGAGCGTCATGGTCGCCGGAGGTCTGCACCTGCACGTTCGACGAGGTGACGGAAGAGAGCTGAGAATGACCCAGCGCCCACGTGTTCGCGACCGGGTTCGCGCCAAGCGTCTGCTGCAGCGCGCCGTCGCAATTGTGGCGACGGCGGGAGCGATGACCGTGCTGAGTGCGACACCGGCGGCCGCGTTCGCCGGGGATCGCACCAGCCAGTACTGGCTCGACAGCGGATACGGCATTCAAGAGGCGTGGAAGACGACGAAGGGCAAGGGAGCCGTCATCGCCGTCATGGACACGGGAATCGGCAAGGGCCCGGCGGACTTCGCCGGTGTCACGGGCGGAATCGACGTGTCCGGGGTCGGATCGCCGGATGGGCGGACGCCTCTGGGAAGCGAAGAAGAGCGCAACCACGGCAGCTGGGTTGCCTCTCTCGCTGCGGGCCGCGGCGACGGCTCTGAAAACGAGCCTCTCGGAGTCGCGCCCGAAGCGACGTTGCTCTCGATCTCGATCGGATTTCCGTCGAGCGGCGCCACGGTGCCCTTCATCGACCAGGTCTCCGAGGGAATTCACTGGGCCGTGGACAACGGCGCGGACGTCATCAACATGTCATTCTCGACGAACACGAAAGAGTGGGATCCGTCGTGGGACGAAGCCTTCAAATACGCCCACGACAACGACGTGATCATTGTCGCGGCAGCGGGAAACCGTGGCAGCGGCACCGAGATGGTCGGTGCTCCGGCGACGATTCCCGGGGTGCTCACGGTTGCCGGTGTCGATAAATCGACGAAAGTCAGCGAGGGTGCATCGACCGAGGGCATCACGATCGGTGTTTCGGCGCCGAGTGAGGAACTGACCGGTGTCTCGGCCGACGGTACACGCGTGCAGTGGGCAGGGACCAGTGGAGCGGCACCGATCGTGGCGGGCATGGTCGCGCTGCTGCGTTCGGCGTATCCCGACATGGACGCGAACAACATCATCAACCGACTCATCAAGACGGCGCATCCGACGGAGTACCAGGGAGACGAGGTTCCCTCGTCTGACTACGGATACGGCCTTGCGAACGTCGGCGACGCCATCAACAAAGACGTCGAAACCGTCGATGCGAACCCGATGGGTAGTCTCGAGAAGTGGATCACCGTCAACAGGCGAGCGGAGGCCGAGAACGTCGAACCGCCCGTCGATACCACGAAGGTGAAGGCGCTGCCGCCGATTGAAAAGTCGAACCCGTCGGTGAATCCCTTCCTTCCCACGGCTGACACGATTCGGTACGTGAGTGTTCCTGCAGCCCTGCTTCTCGGCGCTGGTACACTGATAACGCTTGGTGCCATAGGCGCTACCCGGCATGCCAAACGGGTGGCACGCAAGAAGTAGTACGCTCGTTTGCTGTATCTGCGATTCAGTAGGAGATTATTTCACCGTGCCCAAGATTCTCGTCGTCGGCGGAGGCTACGCCGGCTTTTACACCGCATGGAAGCTCGAGAAGCACCTGCGTGCAGGAGAGGCAGAGGTCACCGTTGTTGACCCCCGTCCCTACATGACGTACCAGCCGTTCCTTCCCGAGATCGTTGCAGGCTCGATTGAGCCGCGCCACGCGATCGTTCCGCTTCGACGCCATCTCAAGCGCACCGAGGTCATCACCGCGAAGGTGACGTACATCGACCACGCCGCGAAGAAGGCGACGATCACGCCCGACGTCGGCGAGCCGTACGACTTCGAGTACGACCACGTCGTCGTCACCGGTGGCGCTGTGTCGCGCACCTTCCCGATTCCGGGACTTGCGGATCAGGGCATCGGCCTCAAGACGGTCGAAGAGGCTGTCGCCATTCGCGACAGCATGCTCGACAACTTTGCGAAGGCATCGCACTTGCCTCCTGGCCCCGAACGCGACAGGCTTCTCACGTTCGTCGTGGTCGGCGGTGGTTTCGCGGGCATTGAGGTGTTTGCAGAGATGCGCTCATTCGCGAGTGCACTGCTCAAGTTCTACCCGCAGATCGAGTTTGATGACGTCAGCTTCCACCTCGTCGAGGCCATGGGTCGCATCATGCCCGAGGTCTCGCTCGAGACGAGTCATTGGGTGCTCAAGGACCTCGCCAAGCGCGGCGCTCTTGTGCACCTCGACACGCAGTTCGCGTCGTGTGTCGACGGAAACATCGAGCTGTCAACCGGCGAGAAGTTCGAGTCAGACGTCATCGTCTGGACGGCGGGCGTCATGGCGACACCGCAGATCGTGCGTCACACCGACCTTCCGATCGAGGAGCGCGGCCGCGTCGTCACGCGCGCAGATCTGCGCGTCGGAACCGATGACGAGCCCATCGAGGGTGCGTGGGCAGCGGGTGACGTCTCGCGCGTTCCCGATCTGACCGGCGGAGGTGTCGGCGGCTACTGCGTTCCGAACGCACAGCACGCCGTGCGCCAGGGCAAGCTCCTTGCAAAGAACCTTGTCGCCGTGCTGCGCGGCGAGCAGCCGAAGGACTACATTCACAAGAACCTTGGTGCCGTCGCCGGTCTCGGACTCGGAACCGGCGTCTTCCAGTCGGGCAAGATCGCAATCAAGGGCTTCCCCGCATGGGTCATGCACCGGGGCTACCACGGGCTGGCGATGCCGACGTGGGAGCGCAAGTTCCGCGTGTTCTGGGGCTGGTGGAACAACTTCTTCCTCGGCCGCGACATCGCATCGCTCTCGGCGCTGCAGCACCCCCGTGCGGCCTTCGAGGAGTTCGCCGCACGTCCCAAGCCTCCGGCTCCGGCTGAAGACAAGCCCGAGAACAGTTCGGACGAGAAAGCCGTCGAGAAGAAGGCTGACAAGCCGGTGACGAAGAGCGCCGATAAGGCTCCGGCCAAGAAGGCGCCCGCGAAGAGCACAGCTGCGAAGAAGCCCGCTGCCAAGAAGCCGGCCGCGAAGAAGCCGGCGGCGTCGAAGGAAGCCGAGAAGGACTCCGCAGACAACGTCGCGTAGTCGAACGCGCAGCGCATGAAGGACCTGTCCCATACGGGCAGGTCCTTCTCGCAATTCCACTGCCTGGTGACGGCAATGAGGTGTGCCAGTTTCCCGTAATGTAGGGGAGCGGCCCCTATAGCCCAACAGGCAGAGGCAGGCGACTTAAAATCGCTTCAGTCTGGGTTCGAATCCCAGTGGGGGCACACCTCGCCGCGTTCTAGACTGAACAGATGCCCGAGATGAGCGATGCTGAGTTCACGCGGCTCTACGGCGAGTGGGCGGCTCGCACCCCCGCAGATGCTGGAGCCTTCTTCGCCGAATACTCGGGGACCTGGTGGGTCGCCGGTGGATGGTCGATCGAGGCGTACACCGGGGTCCCTCGCCCGCACGAAGACATGGACATCGGCGTGCTCAGGGCTGAGTTTGCCGAACTTCGACGGCACCTCCGCGGCCGCCTCGACGCGTGGACGCCGACGTACGGCACACTCACGCCGCTGCTTCCCGACGACAGGCCGGATGCCGCTGCAGACGACGTGCTCCCCGAAGGATGCGCGCAGCTCTGGACACGTGCTGATGCGGCGTCGCGCTGGGAATTCGACATTCTGCTGTCTCCGGGCGACGCGCAGACCTGGGTGTACAAGCGCGACCCTGTTGTGCGGATGCCGATGAGCGACGCCCTCTGGGAACGCGACGGCGTGCACTATCTGCGCCCCGAGATCCAACTGCTGTACAAGGCAAAGGGCGACCGCGCGAAGGACCGAGACGATCTTGCCGCGGTGATGCCGCGGCTGAGCGATGAACGGCGGTCATGGCTCGTCGACGCGCTCGCTCGCACTGCCCCGCAGCATCCATGGCTCGAGCTGCTTGACGAGCGATAGCGGCCCTGCGGCGGACAGACCCGAATGGCACCACGCGCGGTGGGCTGCGCGCTCAGCGCACGGTTGCGGCGACGAACTCGAGCGGCTCGGCGAAGAAGCGCAGCTCGTGCTCGGCCGAGATGCGGAACGCTCGCCACATCCGCTCGCGAGTCGCAGCGTCGACTTCAGCGGCGCAGCGCGTGACGACCTCGATCGCCCGTGTGCTCGCGTCGGCGAACGCCGGGTCTTCATAGGTGCGCAGCCACGGCAGGTATGGCGTGTCTGGGGCAGCGGCGGGCAGCATCCGGGTTCCGACATCGACGTAAATCCAGTAGCAGGGCAGCAGAGCAGCGATAAGCACGGCGTATGAATCGCGGGCGGCGGTCGCGGCAAGATGATCGGTGTACGCGACGGTCGCCGCTGCCTTCGCTGCAGTGTCGACGACAGACAGATCGCCGAGAAAGTGCGCATGGACGGCAGTCTCACCGGCGAGGGCATTGAGCGCTCCAGACGCCCAGAACTGCTGCTCGTCGACCGTCGGGGCAAGCGTGCTCGCCGCCGCCAGCATGCGAGAGTAGTCGCGCAGGTACAAGGTGTCTTGCACCAGGTAATGGCGGAAGGCGTCCCCTTCGAGCGTGCCATCGGTCAGCCCAGTGATGAAGCGGAGATCGTCGATGGCGCCGCGCACATCGGCGATTCCCGACCACCATTTCTCGGCAATCTGCGGTGGGGTGAGCGGTGCCGCCGCACGCCGCCAGAGCTCAGCGAAGTGGTCGACGGGACCGTTTCCGGAGCCCACGTTCAAGCGCGATCCATGACGGATGCTGTCGGCAAGCCAGCTCTTCGCCCGCTCGAGCGAGCTTGCCCATTCGGTGGTCTGCGCGAACAGCGTCGCGATCGCGGACGAGAGCGAACAGCCTGTGCCATGTGTGTTCGTCGTGTGGATGCGGGCGGTCGTGAACTCCGCGATGACACCCGACGCCGACACCAGAGCATCGCGGACAGCGTCGCCCCCAGCATGGCCGCCTTTCGCGAGCACGAGGGTGTCGAATCGTTCGGCGACGCGGGCAGCCTGAGCGAGAACCTCGGGCCACGCGCGAACGACTGGCTCGCCCGCGAGCACGGCGAGCTCGGGAACATTCGGCGTAACGAGGTCGGCGTGCCGCAGCATCCGGGCAAGCGCCTCCTCGGCCGAACGGTCAAGCAACCGGTCGCCGCTCGTGGCGACCATAACAGGATCGACCACGACCGCGGGAACCGGCGTGCGCTCAAGCCAGGCATCGACGACGTCGACGTTCTCGGCGCACGCGAGCATGCCGATCTTGACCGCGTCAATCTGAACGTCGTCGCTGACAGCATCCAGCTGCTCTGCGAGAAATTCCGGCGGGGGAGTGTGTACGGCTCGCACGCCGTGCGTGTTCTGGGCGACAAGCGCGGTGACGACGGCCATGCCGTAGCCGCCGTGCGCGGCGATGGATTTGAGGTCGGCCTGAATACCGGCGCCTCCGGACGGGTCGGTTCCGGCAATGCTGAGCACTCGCGGAATCGCCGGCGGCTGATTGCCGGTCGATGGTGCAATGTCCCCGGTGGAGCGCGGTGACGGAGAGGTGGATACACGTGTTTCTGGCGTGCGCGACATTCGCGACATCCCTTCGCTAGTACGAGCTAGATCAGGTTCGACGGGTGTGTTCTCAGCCCATGGCGGGCACCCCGTGTCACTGGTGACGGCCACTCTACCTGATGGTTGTCACGCGTCTGCATAACATCGCGTGACCGCGACGTCGAGCGGAAAATCGATCGGGAAGTCCCCGAACAGGCCCCGCCCTGCGGCCTCAGCCGCGTCGCGCACCGCGTCGGCCACGAAGTCGGCTGACTGCTCGGGTGCGTGGATCACGAGCTCGTCGTGCAGAAAGTACACGAGGTGCGGATGCTGGTCGCCGTCGACGAGAGAGAAGAGGCGATGCCGCAGCTCGGCCATCCAGCACAGCGCCCACTCGGCGGCCGTGCCCTGCGCGACGAAGTTACGCGTGAAGCGGCCCCAATCGCGAGCTGCGCCGCGCGCAGCACGCTCTTGTGCCGGCGTTGCCGACACTTGGGCTCCTGCTCGTACAGCGGCGCTCCAGGAGTCGGGCGGAAGCGGTGAGCTGCGGCCCAGCCAGGTCGTCACCTGCTCGCCGCGCTCTCCCGCTCGAGCAGCCGCCTCGACGAGCCCCGTCGCCCGGGGGTATGCCCGCACGAGCCGGGGCATGAGCCGCGCGCTTTCGCCGGTCGTGGCTCCGTAGAGCGCCCCGAGCATGGCGACCTTCGCGTGGTCCCTCGTGTCGACCGTTCCGGCGTCGACGAGCCCCTGATAGAGGTCTTTTCCGTGACCGGCAGCGGCCATCGCGGTGTCACTGGCCATGGCCGCGACGATGCGTGGTTCGAGTTGTGCGGCGTCGGCGATCACGAATGTCCAGCCGTCGTCGGCGATGACGGCCGGACGAATCTGCGTGGGCAGCTGAAGGGCGCCGCCTCCGTCTGTCGCCCACCGCCCTGTGACGACACCGGCGACGACGTATTCGGGGCGGAACCGCCCGTCGCGTACCCATTCGTCGAGCCACGCCCAGCCGTTGGCAGTCATGAGCCGCGAGAGCGACTTGTACCGCAGCAGCGGCTCGACGGCGGGATGATCGTGGCGTTGCAGCTCCCATTTGCTCGTCGAGTCCACGGGGATGCTGGCGGCGCGCAGTGCCCGCAGCAACTCGGTGTGCGAGTCGGGATTGAGCGACGGGGCACCAAGCGCGACGCGAATGCCGTTTGCGAGCTCTTCGAGCACGACGGGGCGACCGCCGAAGACCGGGCGAGGCCCGAGTGCTTCCCTGAGAATGCGCTCGTGCACGTCGCGGCGCCACGGCAGTCCGTCATGGCGAATCTCGCACGCGATCATCGCTCCGCACGACTCCGCGGCGAGCAAACGACGGAGACGACTCGGAGCGCGCGATGCTGCGACCGCTTCGCACTGACGCTGAAGCTCGGCGACGGCGTCGGGGCGCTCGCCGGGCTCCGCGAGGTCGGCGAAACCCGTCAGCGAGCCGTCATCGCCGGAGGAGGTCCAGGCAGCATCCCACGAATCTGCAGGCAGGGACGACAGGCCACCGTCCGGTGTCTCTGTCGACCGGCGAAGGATGCTGCGGCACAGCGCAAGATCGTGGCTGCGACCGAGACGCACGCCGCTGTCGATCAGCCGTGGGTACAGTTCAGCGGTGTGGGCGAACACCCAGCGGACCCCGGTGGCGTCGCGGTCTCGCAGCACCTCGAGGGCGGCATCCCACGAGACATCGCGTTCACCCGTTGGATGCCCTCGTTCATCGGCATCGACCAGGTGAAGCCCCCGGCGGTCGGCTGAGGGCTCGATCACGACGTACACGTGTCTATTCTGCTCGCACCCGCTGACACGGTGTGTCGTGTGAGGATGGAGAGATGAGAGAGATCGCCGTCACAGATCTAGCTGCCCGTGCGCAGCAGGGCACAGCCGCCATCGTCGACGTTCGCGAAGCCGACGAATGGCAGGCCGGACACGTCGAGGGCGCGGTGCATATTCCGATGTCGCAGTTCATGGAACGCGAAAGCGAACTTCCCGACGCCGAAGAGCTTCACATCATGTGCCACTCGGGCGGGCGCAGCGCGCGCGTCACGCAATACCTCGAGCAGCGTGGCATCGATGCTGTCAATGTCGATGGTGGCATTGCGGCGTGGCAGCAGGCCGGCCTGCCCATCGTTACCGGCTGACGCTAGGACGAGGAGCCAGCGAGCATCGGCTGGACATAGCGCTTCCACAGCCACACTGAGATTCCCAGGGCTGCGAAGGCGAACACGAGCGCCAGCGCCGCGAGGATGTTGCCGGTCGCGCGCCAGTTTTCGATGCTCGGTCCCAGCATGACGAACAGCGCGGTCAAGATCGCGAGCACCGAGCCGAGCCACAGCGGACGCGACCAGGCGAAGATCGCTCGACCGCTGAGCCTGCCCAACGGCACCATCATGATCGCAGCAGAGCCGATGCCGACGAGCGCTGTGATGTTCGCCGTCTCGATCAGCAGCTGTGTGAAGAAGCCGCCGCCCTGCGGCACGAGCGAGGCCAAAAGCCACGCGAACACGCCCACGAGAAACACGGCGCCGATGCGTGAGAGGGCGAGTCGGGCGAGAACGGGCCGTGACAGAACGGTCGGAACACGAACCGTGGTGACCAATGCGAACAAGAGCGCTGGGTTCAGATCGAGAATGCGCGACGCGAGCACCGCCGCGACGACAACGAGCAGCCACCGCGGGTTCATGCGCACTTCGGTGAACCCGCATTGCCAGGCGTGCGAGAGGATGCGGGGAAGCCACGCCGCTGCAGCGTTGATGATCGCCGCGGCGATGACGGCTGCGATCAGGAGCCTCAGATAGGCGGGACGTCCGTCGACCGGGTTGGCGAAGATGGTGATAGCGCCTGCGGCGACGATGCCGATGACGATCATGGCGACGCGTCCAGGAGCCGCGAGCAGCGGTGCCTTGTCGAATTCGTGCGGAGACCGGTTGCGTCCGGCAAAGACCACGGCCGAGCCCGCGGCGCGCCTGCGCGCGAGGGTGCCAGCCAGCATCCGTGCGGGAATCAGAATGAGAGCGATCGTGAGGGCCGCAAGCAAGAGCGCGCGGAACCAGCCCGCCAGCGCATCGACGCCGATCGCCGGTGGCAGCGATTCGGTGAATGGGGTCGCGTGATTCCAGGGTCCGGGGCGGTTCGGGGGCGCCGCGGGCGGAGCCGCCTCGCTCGTGTGCTCGTCGTCGCTTTCGGAGGGCTCCGGCTCTTTTTCGGTGGGCGAGGAAGACTCGTCGTCTGGAGTGTTCGTGTCGCGGCCCGGCTCGTCGGACGGCGAGTTCTTGGGCGGATCGGACGGTGACGAGGTGCTGCCGAACGTCACAGAAACCGGTGTGCCGTCACCGCTGGAGTTGCCCGCTGCATCCTGCGTGATCGCCACGATGTTCTGCGTGCCCGATTTTCGCACCTCGGGAGCCGTGCACGACCACGTCCCTGAGGAGGGAACGGTGACTTTGCACAGCGACTGCGAACCGGCGAACACGGTGACGGTCGAGCCAGGCTCGGCGCGCCCCGAAATCGTGGCGCCAGAGACCGGGATCGCCGCTCCCGCGGACGGAGAGGTGATGGTCGGTGGCTTCGGAGCCGTGAGGTCAACCGTGATGGGAACCGAAGCGCTGCTCGGGGACGTGACGGTTGTGCCGTTCCAGGTGTTGGTTTGCGTCACGACAGCCGGAGCGTGCGAGTACTCGCGATTAATGGGAATTGACCATTGCCCGTTCACTCCGGCTTGGCCCGTGTAGGTGTGGCCATCGATCGTGACCGTCACCGTGGCGTCGGTCGTGGCGCCGCTTCCGCCCAAGCCTCCGTGTCGTCCGATCAGGGTGTTGGACGCGTCGATGACCGGGGCGAAAATCACGTTGACGGTGGCATCAGCGTGGTCGGAACCTGCACCGACGATTCTCGCTTCGATTTTCTGCGGTCCCTGGGTGACCGAGACCGGTCGCGAGAATGTGGTGTCGGTGACCGAGGCCTTGAGCCAGTTCCCGTCTCCGACCCTGACTTCCACTCTGTCACCATCCCCGAGGTCCCCCGTGATGGTCCCGGTGATGTTCAAGTCGCTGCTGGTGTGACGGGGATCGACCGTGAGATCGATCGTTGGTGCCGCCGACGTTGGCGGGGGTGCTGTCGCGTCGTCCGTCGGGGGCGTGTACGCGTCGTCGTCCGGCTGCGCGGCGAGAGACTCAGACGGTGCAGAGGCGAATGCGGGGCTCGGAGCGGCGAGTGGAAGTGCCAGCGCTGCCATCGCGATGAGTGTGAAAAGCAGGAACCGCCATCGAGCACGCGATCGTGCCGGAACGCCCGGCGCGATTGTATGTGCTGTGTGTGTGAAAGTCCGCCCCACTTCACCATCCATTCACGGCGATCACATAGGTGAAGTCAAGCTGCCACGGCGCTTTATGACGCGCTTCTCAGCGCTGCTTCAGCATCCGGCCGTCTCCCGGCCCCAGCAGCTTCTTCGCGCCGCTGACGAACGCCGATATCGTGTCAGAAGACGAAAGGCACTCAATGGCGATTTCCCTGACCGCGAATGAGCGCACGGGCGCGAACCCGGCTCCCTGGCGTTCCCCTGAGCTCTACTGGGCGAACCTCGACAGGGTCACGGAGGGCGAAGATCCTCCATTCGGCGTGCTCCAGCTTGACGCACTGAGATTCAACGCCCATGACATGATCCGCCGCGCCTCGGGCACGCCGATTCGCATCGCCAGCAAGTCAGTGCGCGTTCGCTCGATTCTGGATGCTGCGCTCGCGCTGCCCGGGTTTGACGGCGTACTCGCCTACACGCTCCCCGAGGCGCTGTGGCTCGCCGAATCGATCGACGACGTCGTCGTGGGATACCCCACGGCACACCGCGGTGCCATTGCGCAGCTGGCAGAATCAGAAACCCTCGCTTCCCGCGTGACTCTCATGGTCGACAGCCCGGAGCACCTCGACGTCATTGACGCGGTCGTTCCGCCGGAAAAACGACCGGCCATTCAGGTGTGTCTCGAACTCGACGCGTCGTGGGACGCCCCGGCGCCGCTCGGCCGGCTCGGAACATGGCGGTCGCCCATCCACTCGCCGCAAGCCGCACGTTCTCTCGCCGAGTACATTGTGGAGCGTCCAGGATTCGAACTCGTCGGCATGATGGCATACGAGGGGCAGATTGCCGGCGTGCCAGACCAAGCAGCGGGAAAGGCCGCGATGAACACCGTGGTGAGCTGGGTCAAACGACGCTCGCGGGCCGAACTCATGGAGCGCAGGGGAGAAGCGGTCGCTCTCGTGCGAGACGTCGCCGACCTGCGCTTCGTGAACGGCGGCGGCACGGGTTCTCTCGAGAGCACGTCGAACGATGACTCCGTCACGGAGATCGCGGCGGGCAGCGGCTTGTTCGCCGGGCACCTCTTCGACGGCTTCGAGGCGTTCGATCCTGCCCCGGCAGCATCCTTCGCCCTTCCCGTCGTGCGCAAACCGCGTCACGACATGGCGACCATTCTCGGCGGCGGCTGGATCGCCTCTGGTCCGCCGGGGGAAGAGCGGTTGCCGAAGGCCGTCTGGCCCGAGGGTCTGCGCATGATGCCGCGTGAGATGGCCGGAGAAGTGCAGACTCCTGTCGAGGGCGGTGCCGCTGCCTCTCTCGCGCTGGGGGACCGCGTGTGGTTTCGGCACAACAAATCCGGTGAGCTCAGCGAGCGCCTCAACGAGTTTCTCGTCGTGGACAGCGAAGGCATTGTCGACCGCGTTCCGACCTACCGCGGCGAAGGAAAGGCGTTCCTATGACATCGACGGGCGAGATCTGGCGCAATTGGGGGCGCACCGAGAAGGCGAAGCCCATCAGGGTCGAGCGGCCGCGAACAGCGAGCGCTGTTCAGCGCGCCGTCGTCGCGGCAGCGGGAAGCGGCATCCCGATCAAAGCCGTCGGCGCGAGCCACAGTTTCAGCGGAATCGCCGCTCCCGCCGGTGTGCTGCTCGAACTCGACGATCTGACCGGACTGATCGACGTCGATGAGCGCGAGAGGCTCGCGACGTTCTCGGCCGGTACGCGACTGCGTGATATTCCGCGACTGCTCGCGCGGCACGGACTCGCCATGGAGAACCTCGGAGACATCGACAGCCAGTCGATCGCCGGGGCCATCTCGACGGGAACACACGGAACAGGGGCGGCGTTTCGGGGACTGGCCGCACAAGTCGCGGGTGCCACCCTGGTGACGGGAACCGGTGAGATCATGCGGGTGGATGCCGACAGCACCCCCGAGCTTCTGCCCGCCGTAGCGCTCAGCCTCGGCGCCCTCGGCATTCTCGTCGACGTCACCGTACGCTGCGTTCCGGCCTTCGACCTCGCCGCCGTCGAGAAGCCGGAGCGCCTCGACGATGTTCTCGACACTCTCGATGAGCGCGTCGCGCGCGCCGACCACTTCGAGTTCTACTGGTTTCCGCACACGGAGACCGCGTTAACGAAGACGAATACCAGGATGCCGTCAGGCGCCGCTCGCCGCCCACTGCCTCCCGTGAAGCGCTGGCTCGATGACACTGTCGTCTCCAACGGGCTCTTTCGCGTGACGTGCGGACTGGGGTCGGCTGTCCCTGCGGTCACTCCCACCGTCAACCGGCTGGCCGACAAGCTCACGGGCAACCGGGAGTTCACCGACGCCTCGCACCGCGTCTTCACGACCAAGCGCACCGTGCGCTTTGCCGAAATGGAGTATGCCCTGCCCGCCGAGCACGTGGCAGCGGCTCTTCGCGAGGTGAAAGAGCTCATCGACCGGTCGGGGTGGACGGTCTCCTTTCCCGTCGAAGTTCGCTTCGCAGCATCCGACAATCTGTGGATGTCCACGGCAACCGGACGCGAGACGGGGTACATCGCGGTGCACCGCTACGCTCGCGAGAGCCCCGCAGAGTACTTCAGGGCAGTGGAGGCGATCATGCGCGGGCTCGGTGGCCGCCCGCACTGGGGAAAGATGCACTGGCGCGATGCCGAGAGCCTGCGCGAGAGCTATCCGCGATTCGACGATTTCGCCGCCGTGCGTGACCGGCTCGATCCCGCACGGCTGTTTCGCAACGCGTACCTTGACCGGGTACTCGGACCCTGAGAATGGCGAGTGCGAACCGCGGGGCACGGCGAATTCGCCGGTGAAGCTCAGAATGATCGCCGTAGACTGTGATCACGCGGCTTCGTTCGAACCGCACACAGCATAAAGGGAGTACGCAACAGCATGGAATGGCTCATTCCCGTTCTCATCGTCGTGGCGCTCGTCGTCATCATCGGAATCTACCTCTGGGTGACGTACAACTCGCTCGTGACCCTCGGTGTTCGCGTCAACGAGGCATGGAGCGACATCACCGTGCAGCTCAAGCGACGCGCCGACCTGATTCCCAACATCATCGAAGCGGTGAAGGGCTACGCGGCTCACGAGAAGTCTGTCTTCGAGAACGTCACCGAGGCGCGCGCTGAAACGCTGAATGCGCACGGACCGGCTGAAGCATCCGCCGCCGAGAATCACATGCAGCAGGCTCTCAAGTCGATCTTCGCCGTGGCAGAGGCGTATCCGCAGCTGCAGGCGAGCAACAACTTTCTGCAGCTGCAGAGCGAGCTTGTCGACACGGAAGACAAGATCCAGGCCTCGCGTCGCTTCTACAACGGGGGAGTGCGCGAGCTGAACACGAAGATCAAGGTCTTCCCGAACAACCTCTTCGCGAAGAACCTCGGATTCGAGCTTCGGGAGTTCTTCGAGGTGACCGACAGCGCAGCCATCGCCGAGCCGCCGCGCATTCAGTTTTGACGCCCCGCAGCGCCTGACGCTCGAAGCGCCGGCCTCATACGTGGCTCATTGCCTTCGAAAGGGCATCGATGTATCGCGCTATCCGAAAGAACAAGATCAACACCGTCGTGATCATCATCGGATTCCTTGTGCTCATCGGCGCGCTCGGCGCCCTCGCCGGCTACGTGTACAACAGCTGGACGATCACGATCGTGGTTCTCGTGGTCGCAAGCGGCTACGCGCTGCTTCAGTACTTCATGGCGTCATCGCAAGCTCTCGCCATCAGCGGGGGAAAGCAGATCCAGAAGGCAGATAATCCGCGGCTCTACCGAATCGTCGAGAACCTCAGCATCGCGACAGGCACGCCGATGCCCAAGGTGTACGTTATCGACGACCCTGCACCAAACGCCTTCGCGACGGGCAGGGATCCCGAGCACGCGTCCGTCGCTGCGACGACGGGGCTTCTCGAGATCATGACGGACTCCGAACTCGAGGGCGTCATGGCCCACGAACTCGGCCACGTTCGCAATTACGACATTCGTGTGTCGATGATCGTGTTCGGCCTCGTCGTCGCGATCGGCTTCATCGCGGACATGTTCCTGCGCATGATGTGGTTCGGCGGAGGGCGCGGCAACAATCGCGGGGGAGGCGGCAACCCCATCATTATGATCTTCGGCATCGTCGCGATGCTGATCGCTCCACTCGTCGCTATGCTCGTGCAGCTCGCCGTGTCGCGCCAGCGCGAGTATCTCGCCGACGCGACCGGCGCACTGACGACGAGGCACCCAGACGCCCTTGCGAGCGCGCTGCTCAAGCTTGATGCACACGCACGCCCGATGAAGCGTCAGAACACCTCCATGGCGCACCTGTGGATCAACGACCCGCAGAAGAAACCGGGAGTTGCCAAGCGCCTGATGAGTTCGCACCCGCCGATTCCCGACCGCGTCGAGCGCTTGCGCTCCATGGGCGGGAGCTTCTAAGCAGAACGGGGGCCGGTCCAGTGGACCGACCCCCGTTGGGAATCGCTGATGCTCGGTTGGCGGTTTACCAGAACTCGAGCGTGACCTTGTCGCCGTCGACGGCGATGTCGCCGTAGAAGGTCCAGTAGGTGCGCGGTTCGAGGTCACCCGTGATGCTCTCGCCCGAGTAGTTCTTGCCCGTGACGGTGTACTTGATTTCGCCGCCCTCGGTCTCGAAGCTGCGTCCGGACTCGTCGACGGTCACCGTCGGGTACTCAACGACCTCGCGCTGCACCTTGGAAACCTCCGACATGCCGATCACGTACGTGACGTCCATGTCGCAGTTCTCGTCGACCTCCTTCGAGGTCTCCTTGGCGCACTCGTCGATCATGGCGTTGAGCTGGCTCTGAACCTCTTCGGTCAGCGCGTCGGTCGGCTTCAAGTTGAGCTCGATCGAGCTGTAGCTGGCCTTCGAGCCGGTTCCGGCGACGAACGTCTGGTCCTCAGCCGAGAACCACTTGCTCTCCGGAGCGCTCACCGTGTAGATGCCGGGGTAGGCCTGCAGAATGCCCTCTTCGCCGAAGTCGACGTTGACGCCGTTGACCGTGGCCTCGGTGCCCTGCGAGATGTACGCGGCGACGTCGACGAGCAGCGGCTTGTCGATCTTCCAGTCGTCGAAGAAGACGGCCTGCTTGCCCTGCTTGCTGAGGGTCAGGGTGCCGTCGTAGGTCGTGCCGTCCAGCTTGTAGCTGAAGGCAACGCGTGCGCTGTCGCCCTGCGTCGAGGTCTTCGTGACCTTCGGGTCGCTGATGCGGGAGTCCTTCTCTTTGAGCACCTTGTCGCTCAGCAGAGCTGCCTTCTCCTTCTTGAGCCCCGTGTCGACCATCTTGTTGGCCTCTTTGGCGTTGCCCGAGGCGATCGTTGTGAGGTACTTGTCAACGACAGCCTGAGGCCCGTACTGCGAACCGTTGATGACGTTGATGACGACCGTGGCCACGATGAGCAGAACGACAACGGCGGCAGCGATCGAACTGATCAGAATGATCTTCTTCTTGTTCGGATTCGGCGCGGCGGGCGCTGCGGCACCGTAGGCACCGGCGGGGTAGGCGCCGCCCTGCGGAGCGTACTGCCCCTGAGGCTGCTGTGCGTTTGCGTACTGCCCCTGCGGAGCGTACTGCCCCTGTGGAGCGTGCTGGCCCTGGGGAGTGTACTGGCCCTGCGGGTACTGTCCCTGGGGCTGCTGCGCGTTGGCGTCAGGCTGTCCCTGCGGGGTGTACTGACCGCCTTGCGGGGTGTACTGGCCACCCTGCGGCGAATACTGTCCATCCTGGGGCGAGTACTGGCCACCCTGTGGTGAGTACGACGCACCCTGGTCGCCGTGAGGCGGCTGGGCGCCTCCCGTGTTGTCTGCCGGGTTGCCCCCCTGAGCGCCCGGTGCGTTTTCGTCCGTAGCCATGTTGTGTCACTTCCCCTTCAGAATGAATGTGATAGCAGTAAAGTTACCAGCGCAGGTGAGGCGCGGCACTGGGGAGAACTGCCCATTACGACGCGCGTCGTCACGCAGAGTCATGCCGAGGCGCGGTGAGTGTTCGCGCCAGAGCATCGGACAAGTCTCCTCGTGTGCCGACGGTGATCGAATCGTGTTCTTGCCAGTGCGCTGCGGCGCGCAACACCTGTGAGAGTCTCTCAACAGTATCAGCAGGGGCATCGGGCTCCGCCCACGCCGATTGCACCCTCAAGACGCGTGCCTGCCTGTCGCTCTTCAAATCGACGCGTGCGGCGAGGCGGTCTCCGATCAGCACGGGCAACACGTAGTAGCCGTGCACGCGTTTGTGGCGGGGCGTGTAGATTTCGATGCGGTAGTGAAAGTCGAAGAGCCTCTCGGCGCGCTGCCTCGACCACACGACAGGATCGAACGGCGAGAGCAGAGCGTCTGCGCTGACGGATCGCGGGCGCACCTGACCCGCCGGCATCCATGCGTCAAGGTTTCGAGTGCCTCGGCGCCACCCGTCGACGTGAACGGACGTCAGCTCACCTGCCTCATGCAGCTCTCGGATCGCCTGCGCGGTCAGAGCGGACGGCAGCCGGTAGTAATCGGCGAGATCGGATGCTGTCGCAACGCCCGTTGCGCGCGCGGCACGACGAACAAGCTCGCGAATCGCGTCGTCGCGCGGCACCTCGGCACCCAAGACGTGATCGGGGAGTACCTGCTCTGCGAGCGCGTAACGGCGCTCGAACGTTGTCGAACGCCCGGCGACGGCAACCTCGCCCCAGCGGAACAGTGTCTCAAGCGCGTGTTTCACGGCAGACCAGTCCCACCACGGGCCGCGTCGACGTTCAGCATCCGTCTCAATGTCGCGCACATACAAAGGACCCCGCGCGGCGAGTTCGCTGCGCACCCACTCAAGCTCTGCCTTGTGTGCGTTCGCCCACGACTCCTCATCGGCGAGGTCGCGCTCTCGCAGCATCCGCATCTTCCACGCCCAGAGCGGCAGATCGTCTGTGCGGAGGAACGTCGCCTCGTGCGCCCACCACTCGGTGACGCGCTTGGGTCTGCGGTGCGTGAGGGCATCGAGCGCGGACTTGTCGTAGGGGCCGAGGCGCGCGAAGACGGGGAGATAGTGGCTGCGCTCGAAGACGTTCACTGAGTCGATCTGAAGAACGCCGAGAGACTCGAGCATGCTCGTGAAGGTACGCGTGCCGGGGCGTGCCCGCCGTGGCCGGGCGAACCCCTGTGCGGCAAGCGCGATGCGCCTCGCCGCATCGCGGGAAATCGTCTGTGACATCGAGATGACGGTATCAGCGGACACCGACATTCGCGCCGCAGCAACGTATGCCGAGCCACATGTGGCGGCATCGTAGACTGAGACGCGTGTCGGAATCCCGCAGGCCCCGGTGGTGGGCGCGCTTGTTCGGACGCCCCGTGCCCGAGCACGCCCCGGCTCAGCCTGAGCCCGAGCGTCACGTGTCGTCAGACGAGATCGTCGACACCGTACCTCCGGGCATTCGCATCGCCGCGGCGTGGAGCTGGCGCCTCATCGTCATCGCGATCGCCACGGCCATCGTGGTCTTTCTCATTGTTCAGCTGCGGTTGATCGTCATTCCCGTCTTGATCGCGGTGCTGCTCTCGGCGCTCGTGATGCCGCTCGTGAGTTTTCTCGTCTCGCATCGATGGAACCGGGGCGTCGCCGTCGCCGTCGCCATGATTGTCGCCATGGGGGCGGTCAGTGCGCTCGTCTGGCTCGTCGTGTGGCAGATCGGCGCGCAAGCGGGCGAGGTGCGCGCGCGAACCCTGGAGTCCGTCGAATCGTTCAAGGCCTTTCTGCTGCACTCGCCGCTGCATCTCACCGACAATCGCCTCGGTGAGATCTTCGACGACGTCTGGGCGAGCATCCAGCAGGACACGAGCGCGATTCTCTCGGGAGCGCTGTCGATCGGCACGACGTTCGGGCACCTCGCCGCCGGCGTCCTGCTCGCCCTCTTCTCGCTGCTGTTCATTCTCATCGACGGCAAGAACATCTGGAAGTGGCTCTTGTTGTTCGTTCCGAGGCGAGCGCGCGCCGCTGTCGACGGGGCGGGTCAGGCAGGCTGGACCACTCTCGAGAACTTCACGCGAACGCAGATTCTCGTCGCATCGATCGACGCCGTCGGCATCGGTCTCGGCGCGTTCATTCTCGGACTGCCCCTTGCGATACCGATCGGCGTACTCGTCTTCCTCGGCGCTTTCGTGCCGATTGTCGGTGCCATTCTGACCGGCGCTGTCGCTGTGTTCATCGCCCTCGTGTACAACGGGCCGATCATCGCCGTCATCATGCTCGGCGTCGTGCTGCTCGTGCAGCAGGTCGAAGGGCACGTTCTGCAGCCGCTGCTCATGGGCACGGCTGTCAAGGTCCACCCGCTCGGCGTCGTCCTGGTGGTCACGGGCGGTTCGCTCGTCGCGGGAATTCCAGGCGCGCTCTTCGCCGTGCCGGTAGCCGCGGTCGTGAATGTCGTGATCGGCTATATCGGCTCTGGCGCGTGGAAAGACCCCGCAGCAACGTTCAAGGCCGATCTCATCTGGCGCACCGTTCCCGCCGAGGGGCGCTTGCGCCGCGAAACTCCGTCCACAGACAAGGAATAGCGAATGCCGCACACGATCCCCTCGCTCAGCTCCATCGAGCACGCGCAACAGCTGGTCTCCCGCGTCGCCCAGCACACGCCGATGGAGAGCTCCCGCTATCTCGCCGATCTTCTCGGTCAGCCCGTGTACCTCAAGTGCGAGAATCTTCAGCGCACCGGGTCGTACAAGATCAGGGGAGCGTTCAATCGGCTTGCTCAGCTGACCGACGAGGAGAAGGCACGCGGTGTCGTGGCCGCCTCTGCCGGAAACCATGCGCAGGGGGTCGCGTTCGCCGCCCGCGAGCTCGGCATCGCCGCGACCATCTTCATGCCGGTCGGCGTGCCTCTGCCCAAGCTGCAGGCGACGCGCCACTACGGCGCAGACGTGGTTCTTCGCGGGCACACGGTGACGGAGCCGCTGCAGGCTGCGGCGGAGCACGCCGAGAAGACGGGGGCGGTGCTCATTCCGCCGTTCGACCACGCCGATGTCGTGACAGGTCAGGGAACACTCGGTCTCGAGATTCTCGATGATGTTCCGGATGCTGCCACGATCGTCGTTCCGATCGGAGGCGGCGGTCTCATCGCCGGAGTGGCCGCAGCGGCGAAGCAGCGCGCGCGAGACGAGGGGCGCGAGATTCGCATCGTCGGCGTGCAGTCGCAGAACGCCGCGGCGTACCCGCCGTCGCTCGCCGAAGGACACCCCGTCGACATCGAGATCCAGCCGACCATCGCGGACGGCATCGCGGTCAGCCGCCCAGGCACGCTCAACTTCGATCTCATTCAGCAGCTCGTCGACGATGTCGTCACCGTCACAGAAGACGAAATCGCCAAGGCGCTGCTGATGCTTCTCGAGCGCGCGAAGCTCGTCGTGGAACCCGCGGGCGCGGTGAGCGTCGCCGCGATCATCGAAGGCAGGGTCAACGCGACGGGGCCGACGGTGGCGATCCTCTCCGGGGGCAACATCGATCCGCTGCTGATGCAGCGCGTCGTCGCTCACGGTCTGTCGGCCGCCGACCGCTACATGACGCTGCGCATTCCGCTTCCCGACCGTCCAGGGCAGCTTGCGCGCATCGCCGAGATTCTGGCGAGCGCGAACGCGAACGTCGTCGAGGTGCTGCACACGCGGCACGGCACCGGCATGCAGATCAGCGAGGTGATGATCGACTTGAGCGTCGAGACGCGGGGCGCCGACCACAAGTCCAGCGTCGTCGAGACGCTGCGCTCGGCCGGCTACGACCCCGCGATCGTGGAGGGCTGAGCGTCAGGGCGTGTATGCCTCGACACCCGTGATCTCCACGGAGATCGACTTGCCGTTGGGCGCCTCGTAGCTGGTCTTGTCGCCGACCTTGAGCCCGATGATGGCACCGCCGAGGGGGCTCTGCTCGCTGTACACGTCGAGTTCGGAATCGCCGGCGATCTCGCGGCTGCCGAGCAGGAACTTCTCTTCGCCTCCCGCGACGACGGCGCTGATCACGGTCCCCGGCTGCACGGTGCCGTCGGCCTCTGGAGCCTCGCTGACCGTGGCGGTGCGCAGCAGCTCCGTCAGCGTGCGAATGCGCGCTTCTTGCTTGCCCTGTTCATCTTTCGCGGCGTGATAGCCGCCGTTCTCCTTGAGGTCTCCCTCTTCGCGCGCCGCCTCGATGCGTTTGGCGATCTCGTCGCGCCCGACCGTCGACAGGTGCTCAAGTTCTGCCTGGAGGCGGTCGTATGCCTCCTGCGTGAGGAACGTGACCTGTGATGCATCAGTCATTGGGAACTCCCTAACATGAACAGGCGCCCTGACGTCCGTCAGGGCGCGTTGAACAATCCCACCTCGTGGGTATCAGAAGATCTTAAGGCAGCCAGCAGCGGTAAATCAAACCCGTGACCGCTTCGTCAACCGTTGTGACGCTGTCGGTGAAGGTTCGCGTACGGCTGTCGGAGGCCGGAATCTCCACGATCTTCCAGCCGATGACCGAGTGCTGATCGTCTTGCGCCTGCAGCGCGCACATCGCCTCAGTGCCCGGGTCGACGGTCAGCTGGTACGTCACATCGACCGTGTGCTCGTCGACGACCGTGTGGGCGATATCGACGGCGTTGACGTTGGCGGCGGGAGCGAGAAGGCCTGCCCACAGCACCCAGGCACCGAAGACCACGACGATGAACGCTCCCAGCGACCACATGACGACGGCGAGGCGTGTGCGCGAGGCGCGCGTGTTGCCGTATCGGGCGTCGAGACGCTGAGCGGTGCTCTCCGTGTCGTCCGCGTGCGGCGTCGCGACAGCATCCGCCTGCCCCTGCCGAGTCGGTCCCTGCCGATCCGTCATTCAGCCCACCCACGCGTCTCAACGATTAGTCTTGTACTAGGTTATTCGTTCCCACCTGAAAGAGGCCTCGTGACGTATCGTCTCCTCACGGTCCACGCGCATCCGGATGACGAATCTTCAAAAGGATCGGCGACGCTCGCCTACTATCGCTCGCGCGGCGTCGAGACCATGGTCGTCAGCTGCACAGGCGGCGAAGGCGGGGATCTGCTCAACCCGGAGCTCGCCGACGTCGCGATGATCGAGCGTGACATGGCCGGGCATCGCCGGCGCGAGATGGCAGAGGCGCGCGACGTTCTCGACACGCAGCACCGCTGGCTCGGCTACCACGACTCCGGAATGGCGAACGACGACGGCTCGCTGCCCGCACGATCATTCGCCGAGATTCCGCTGCACATCTCGGCCGGTGTTCTCGTGCGCGTGATCCGCGAATTCCGCCCGCACGTGATGATCACGTATGACGAGAACGGCGGGTACCCGCATCCCGATCACATTCGCTGCCACGAGGTCTCGGTCGAGGCGTTCGAGGCCGCTGCGGACCCCGCACGGTACCCGGATGCCGGCGAGCCATGGTCTGTGTCGAAGCTGTACTACGACCACATCTTCAATTTCGCTCGCGTCAAGGCGAACTACGACATGCTGCTCGCGACGACCCCCGACGACCCGCTCACGGAGCGCCTGGCCGAAATGCTGAGCTGGCGCGAAGAGCGCAACGGAACCGACGACCGCACGACCACGCACATTCCCGCCGGAGATTTCTTTGAGACACGGGATGCCGCGTTGCGCGCCCACGCTTCACAGGTGCCGGGCGACAGCCCGTTCTTCTTCTGGTCGAACGATCTGCAGCGCAAGGCGTGGCCGTACGAAGACTTCGAGCTGGCTCGGACGCGACTGAGCACGCCCGAAGACGAACACGACTTCTTCGCGGGAATCGAGGACGACCGATGATCGCGAATCTGCTTCTGAGAGGCGAGACGCCGAGCCCGACGCCCACGCCGGGCGTCGATCCCAACAGTGTGACTCCCGGCGTGATCGGCTTCATCGCGATCGTCGTCGTCGCGCTCATTGTCGTGCTGCTGATTCTCGACATGGTGCGACGGGTGCGGCGTGTGAATTATCGGGCGCAGATCAATGAGCAGCTCGACGCCGAAGAGCGTGAACGGCGCGAGAACGGTGACGACCCTCAGCACCCTGACGGCCCTCAGCACCCTGACGGCCCTCAGCGGCCCGACGGTCCTCAGGGGTAGATCGGGTCAAGCGAGATCAGCAGAATGCCCGTCCAGTGGCAGAGGAACGCGAGCACCGTGCAGACGTGGAAGATCTCGTGGAAGCCGAAGCGGCCGGGCCAGGGGTTGGGGCGCTTGATGCCGTACACGACCGCCCCCGCCGTGTAGAGAAGGCCGCCGACGATCACGAGCACCATCGTCGCGAGGTTCGCGTTCGCGATGTCGACGATGTACGCCACCGCGGCCCAGCCCAGCGCGACGTAGAGCGGAACGTAGAGCCAGCGTGGCGCGCCCGTCCAGAAGACGCGAAAGCCGATGCCGAGAAGTGCGCCAGTCCACACGATCACGAGCAGCAGCATCCCCTTTGACGGCGGAAGGGCGACAGCGGCGATCGGGGTGTACGTGCCGGCGATCAGCAGAAAGATGTTCGCGTGATCGAGACGGCGAAAGAGCATGCGCGTCTTCGGCCGCCACGGAATGCGGTGGTAGAGGGCCGAGATGCCGAAGAGCAGAAGCGACGTCGTCATGAAGACGGCCGCCGCCCACTTCGCCGCGGCACCCTGGGCCAGAACGATGAGCACGATTCCCGCCGCGAGGGCGACGGGGAACGTGCCCGCGTGAATCCAGCCGCGCCACAGCGGCTTCGGCTCCACGGGATGCTCCGCGGCATCCTCGAGCAGCGGGATGTTGGGCAGGTCGTAGGCCGCGGTGTCGGGCGACTCGGGGGGAGTGCGACGCGTCATGGACCAAGAATACGGCAGGCGCCTGTGAACCGAACGGCGACTGTGGACTAACGTGTCCATGTGAAGAACACCACGGAACCGATCGGGCGCGGGCTGCTCTACAACCTGTACCAGAAGCGCCTCCGTCGCGCCCTGACGCCCGAAATGATGCCGCATCACGTGGGAATGATCATCGACGGCAACAGGCGCTGGGCAAAGCAGCTCGGGTACGAGACGGCTGCTCACGGGCATCGAGCCGGCGCCGCGAAGATGCGCGAGTTTCTCACCTGGTGCGACGACCTCGGCATCGAAGTCGTGACGCTGTATCTGCTCTCGAGCGACAACCTGGCGCACCGTGCGAGCGACGAGATCGACGCCCTGATAGAGATCATCGCCGATCTCGCAGACGACGTCTCTCGGTTTCGCGACTGGCGCATCAAGCACGTCGGAAACTCGGGGTGCCTTCCCGAGCAGCTCACGCAGGTGCTTGAGGCCGCAGAGCGCCGCACGGACGGCAAGAACGGCCTGCACATCAACCTCGCCGTCGGCTACGGCGGGCGCACTGAGATCGTCGACGCCATGCGGGAGATCGTGCGTGAGCACGAGCTCGAGGGGCGAAGCCTCGAAGAGCTGGCCGACATGCTCACTCCCGACATGATCGGCGAGCACCTGTACACGGGCGGTCAGCCTGATCCTGATCTCGTGATCCGCACCTCGGGGGAGCAGCGCCTCTCGGACTTCATGCTGTGGCAGAGCGCGCACAGCGAGTTCTACTTCGTCGAGGCGCTCGGGCCCGACCTGCGCGAGGTCGACTTTCTCAGAGCGATTCGCGACTACGTCGGCAGAAGCCGCCGGTTCGGAGGCTGACGTGACGCTTGAGCAGTTTCGCGAGACGTTTCTCGAAGAGCCGGGATATCTCAACTACGCCTCCATCGGCCCGGTTTCCGCGACCGTTCGCGCCGAGCTGAGGGCCGAATACGACGCCCTTTCGCGCATGCGGTTCGGAGCAGGCGACCGAACGCAGACCCACGATGATCGATTGGCGGATGCTGTCAGCGCGATGACCGGCCACCCCGCCGCGAACATCATCGCTCAGCCCAACACGAGCACCGCGCTTCTGCGCGTCATGTTCGCGCTGGACGGACACGTCGTCATGTCGCGGAACGAGTTTCCGAGCCTCCCGGTTGCCGCCGTGCGGGCGCAGACCGCGCTCGACCGGCTCTCGATCACGTGGATCGACGGTGACGACGTGCGCGTCGCCCCCGAGATCCTCACTCGAGCGCTGAACGACGAGGTCACCGCCGTCGCGGTCTCGCTCGTCGACGCGCGTACGGGACACCGCGCCGACCTCGGCGCGATTCGAGAGGTGATCGGCGACCGGATTCTCATTGTCGATGCGATTCAGGGCGCAGGGGTCGTCGACGCCGCCTATGAGGCGGCAGATGTCGTCGCGACCGGCGGTCAGAAATGGCTGCGCGCCGGGTGGGGAACCGGGTTTCTCTCGTTCAGCGATCGCGCGCTCGAACGCCTTGACCCGGTCATCTCCGGCTACACGGGAACGCCAGAATATGAGCCGTGGGGGCATGTGCCGCAGCCCGCGAGCGGCGAAGCACTCGCGTTCACGACGTCGGGGCCCGACTACGTTGCCGAGGCTCGGCTTGCCGCGGCGATCGAGGAAGTGAATGACGTCGGAATCGACCAGATCGAAGACGCGGTGCTCGATCGCGTGGGCGAGGTCATTGAGATGCTCGACTCCGTCGACCTGCCGGTCGTGTCGCCTCGCTCGGGAGCCGAGCAGTCGGGAATCGTCGTCGTGAGGCCCGATGAGGGAAGGCTCGCCGCACTGGGGGCCGCCTTGCACAACACGGGATTGACCACGACGTCTCGCCAGGGCGCCGTGCGCTTCAGCATCCACGCGGGCACAGGTGACCCAACTCTTCGGATGCTGAAGCAGGCTCTGCTCGTGTACCGCTCCTCGTACGACACGTGATGTTCACCGTGCCGGCCCGACCTGGTGCGGCGTGGCGCGGCGCCATCGACGTCTCCGAGTCGTAGCGTCAGCCGTATCAGGTGAATTACCTGATCGAGCCGGCCGGCAAGATCGACTCGAACCAGACGCCCGGTCGACTCGCCATAAGAGCCGAGCGGATTCGCTCGGGGTTGGAGCCGGACGTGACTGCCAGTGACACCACGCAGATGACACCGTCGACAGAAAGGCAATCGGATCCTCAATCCGCCGACACTTCTTCGGTGATCCAGACGGAGCGCACGTACGTGCTCGACACGTCTGTTCTGCTGTCTGACCCACGAGCGCTGTTCCGGTTCGCGGAGCACGCTGTTGTGATTCCCGTCGTCGTAGTGGGGGAGCTCGAGAAGAAGCGTCACGATCCCGAGATCGGATACTTCGCCCGACAAGCCCTGCGCCTGCTTGACGACCTGCGCGTCAAGAACGGCAGACTCGACTTCGCGGTGCCCGTCGGCGCGGGCGGAAGCCTGCGCGTCGAGCTCAATCACAGCAACATGACGGTGCTGCCGAGCGGCCTGCAACTCGGCGACAACGACTCGCGAATCCTTGCCGTTGCGCAGAACCTCGCAAACGACGGGCTCGATGTCACCGTCGTGTCGAAAGATCTGCCGATGCGCGTGAAAGCATCGTCTATTGGGCTCGCTGCCGAGGAATATCGCGCGGAGCTAGCCGTCGATGAAAGCTGGACGGGCCTTGCGCAGGTTCACGTGGGAGCAGACGACATGTCTGCGCTCTACGAGACCGAACGACTCCCCGGCACGCACGCGGACGGGCTTCCCGTGAACACGGGGCTGGTCATCCACTCCGAGCGCGGCTCCGCATTGGGCCGCATCGCCTCAGATGGATCGGCGAAGCTCGTGAACGGAGACCGTGAAGTCTTCGGTCTTCGAGGGCGCTCGGCCGAGCAGCGCATCGCCATCGATCTGCTTCTCGATCCAAGCGTTGGAATCGTGTCGCTGGGAGGGCGAGCCGGAACGGGGAAGTCCGCGCTGGCTCTCTGCGCCGGTCTCGAAGCAGTGCTCGAGCGTCAGATGCACCGCAAGATCATGGTCTTCCGCCCGCTGTACGCTGTCGGCGGCCAGGAACTCGGGTACCTCCCGGGAGACCAGGGCGACAAGATGAACCCCTGGGGACAAGCCGTGTACGACACGCTCGGGTCGGTCGTGTCGCAGAACGTCGTCGATGAGGTGATCGAGCGGGGCCTGATCGAAGTGCTTCCGCTTACGCACATCCGCGGGCGTTCGCTGCACGACGCGTTCGTCATCGTCGACGAGGCTCAGTCTCTCGAGCGGAACGTTCTGCTCACCGTGCTCTCGCGTATCGGACAGAACTCCCGCGTGGTGCTGACGCACGATGTGGCCCAACGTGACAACCTTCGCGTCGGAAGGCACGACGGTGTCGCGTCGGTGATCGAGACGCTCAAGGGCCAGTCGCTCTTCGGACACGTGACCCTCACGCGTTCCGAGCGCAGTGCCATCGCCGCACTCGTGACAGAGCTGCTCGAGGGTACGGAGATCGCTTGACCGCATCCACAGGCCGGGGACGCACCCCGGCCTGTGGATAACCGGCGCGAGCGGACTGTCATCGCGCTAGAGTCCTGTGCATGACCGAGGGCGGCACGGCGCAGGCGACGAGATCCGTCGGCCGGTGGCTGCCGATGGCCGCGACGCTCGTCACGACCGGCCTCGTTCTGTCGCTGGCTGCGGGCTGGAGTTGGCTCCTCCTCGGATTGGGCGCGGTCGCCGTCGTCACCTGGCCACTCATCGACGCGGACATCGCGGAGCACCGCCTGCCCAACGCTCTCGTGCTTCCGTGCTATCCGATCGCTCTGGTCAGCGTGCTCGCGCACGCGATGGCCAGCGGGAGCTCACCTGTCTTCGCCATCGTCATCGCCGCCGCGTCGATTGCGGCGTTCGGGCTCATGCACGTTCTCGGCGGTATGGGCATGGGCGACGTCAAGCTCGTCGGAGTCCTTGGCCTTCTTCTCGGTGCGCTCGGCGCCACTGGGGTCATCGTCGGAGTCGCGGCTGCATTTCTCTTCGGCGCCGTCGCGGGCGCGTGGGCAATGGCGACGCAGCAGAGGGCCGCAAGCCATCGCATTCCCTTCGGACCGTTCCTGCTCGTCGGCTTCTGGTTCGGCGTGCTCGCATCCATCGTCCGTGCTGCCTGAGCCATAGGATCGTTGTATGGAACAACGAATCTTGGGGAGAACGGGCCGTTCCGTGTCGGCGGTGGGGCTGGGAACCTGGCAGCTGGGCGGCGACTGGGGAGACGTCTCCGAAGATGACGCCCTCGCTGTGCTCGACGCCTCGGTTGAGGCGGGTGTGACGTTCTTCGACACGGCCGACGTCTACGGTGACGGCAGAAGCGAGAGCATCATCGGGCGATTCCGCGCGGCGCGTCCGGACGTGCCGCTGACCATCGCGACAAAGATGGGGCGCAGGGTCGACCAGATTCCCGAGAACTACGTTCTCGAGAACTTTCGCGCATGGACGGATCGCTCGCGACGCAATCTGGGTATGGAAACACTTGATCTCGTGCAGCTGCATTGCCCGCCGACGGCTGTGTTCCACAGCGACGAGGTGTTCGATGCTCTCGACACGCTCGTCGATGACGGAGCCATCGCCAGCTACGGAGTGAGCGTTGAGCAGTGTGACCAGGCGCTCGCCGCGATCGCGCGCTCCGGAACGGCGACGGTGCAGATCATCCTCAACGCCTTCCGGCTCAAGCCGCTCGACGAGGTGCTGCCCGCCGCCGCTGAGGCGGGGGTCGGAGTCATCGCGCGTGTGCCGCTCGCCTCGGGGCTGCTGACCGCTCGATACGGCGAGGGTACGACGTTCGCTGCGAATGACCATCGCTCATTCAACAGGGCCGGAGACGCATTCGACGTGGGAGAGACGTTCTCGGGGATCGACTTCGCCGAGGGAGTCGAAGCAGCACAGGACTTAGCCGCTCACGCACCAGCATCGTTGACTCCAGCGCAGGCGGCGATCGCGTGGGTCGCTCAGCAGCCCGGGGTCACCACCGTGATTCCCGGAGCGCGTTCCGTCGCGCAAGCTCGCTCGAACGCCGCGGCTGGCGACGCCGGCCCTCTGCCCGACAGCTACAGCAGACTCGTGAGGGAGATCTACGACGCGCGCTTCCGCGAACTCGTGCATGGTCGCTGGTGAACGCGGTCAGACAGTGAGTTCCCCGCGCGATGATTGCGCTGCCTGAATCATCGCTGTCAGACGGTTCCGCGCTCGTACAAGATCGCTGACGTTCGCATCAAGGCGATCGCGCTCAGTCTCGAGCAGATCGATCATCTCCGTCGTCGGCTGCCCCAGGTGCTCGCACGGAATGATCTCAACGATCGTCTGCGTCGGCACACCGGCCTCGAGGAGCGTGCGAATCAGTGTGACGCGGTCGACAGCGCTCTCGGGGTAGTCCCGCCAGCCGCCGAGCGTCCGCTCAGCCTCCAGCATGCCGCGCTGCTCGTAATAGCGCAGCGAGCGCGCGCTCGTGCCGGTTCTCGCTGCAAGCTCGCCGATATTCACGTCGTGCACCCTCCGAATGCTGCCGTCGCGAGTGACAACGCTCTGTCACCGCTGAGTATGCCCAGAGGCTCTCGCTTGCATCTGACACCGGTGTCAACTCGTACCGTGATGCTGTCGTGCCGCCCGGTGCGACGTCACACACAGAAGGATCATGATGAATATCTCTGACCAGGTTGCACTCGTCACTGGGGCGAACCGTGGAATCGGCCGCGAGTTCGTGCGTGAGCTGAAACGGCGGGGAGTCGCCCGGGTTTACGCGACCGCGCGGAATCCACGCGCCGTCGACATCGCTGGCGTCGAGGTGCTGCACCTCGATCTGCTCGATCACGACAGCATCGCGCGGGCCGCAGAGGAGGCGAGCGATGTGACGCTGCTGATCAACAACGCCGGGGTTCAAGCGGGAGGGACGCTCGTCGGGTCGGATCTCGCCGAGCTGCGCAGCGAACTCGACACGCACCTGTTCGGGACGCTCGACGTGATCAGAAGCTTTGCTCCCGTGCTCGCGGCGAACGGAGGCGGTGCGATCACGACCGTTCTTTCGGCTCTCTCGTGGTTCTCCTTCCCGGGCGCGGCTCCGTACGCGGTAGCCAAGGCGGCCGAGTGGAACATGGTGAACGGTGTTCGGCTTGAGCTGGCCGAGCACGGCACTCTCGTGCAAGGCGTGCACCTCGGCGCCGCAGACACCGACATCTCGGCCGGGTACGACGGACCGAAGATCCACCCGGCAGAGGTGGCCCGAGCAACGCTAGACGGCCTCGAGGCCCGCCGGGTCGAGGTCGTCGTCGACGACTGGAGCCGCACGGTCAAGGACGCGCTTGCGCACGATCCGGCGCTGTTCTACGCGGGAGCGTTCCAGACGGTGTGAACGCAGCAACGGGCGGAGGAGCCGCAGTGGTTCCTCCGCCCGCTGCAAAACGCGATCAGTTCGGGTGAGTCATGGAGAGCAGATCGAGCGCAGCATCCAGCTGCTCCTCGGTGATCTCGCCGCGCTCGACATACCCGAGCTCGATCACGGCTTCGCGCACCGTGATGTTCTTGGCGACCGAGTGCTTGGCGATCTTCGATCCGGCTTCGTAGCCGATGATCTTGTTGAGCGGGGTCACCGTCGACGGTGACATTCCCGCGAGCTCTGCCGCGCGCTCAACGTTCGCCTCGAGGTCGTCGATCGTCTTGTCGGCGAGAACGCGCGACGCGTTCGACAGCAGGCGGATCGATTCGAGCAGTGCGGTTCCCATGACGGGAATCTGCACGTTGAGCTCAAAGGAGCCGGATGCTCCGCCCCACGCGATCGTCGCGTCATTGCCGACAACACGCGCCGCCACCATGAGAACCGCCTCGGGAATGACGGGGTTCACTTTGCCGGGCATGATCGAGGATCCCGGCTGCAGGTCGGGGATGTGCAGCTCGCCGAGACCGGTGTTCGGCCCCGATCCCATCCACCGAAGATCGTTGCAGATCTTGGTGAGGCTCACCGCGATGGAGCGCAGTGCTCCCGATGCCTCGACGAGCCCGTCGCGGTTGGCCTGCGCCTCGAAGTGGTCCTCTGCCTCGGTGATGGGAAGCTCGGTCTCGTCTTGCAGCAGTGAGATGACGAGCTGCGGAAAGCCCTTCGGCGTGTTGATTCCCGTGCCGGTCGCGGTGCCGCCGAGAGGAACCTCGGCCACACGCGTGAGTGACGCGCGGACGCGCTCGATGCCCAGACGAATCTGGCGGGCGTATCCGCCGAACTCCTGACCGAGCGTCACGGGCGTCGCGTCCATGAGGTGGGTGCGCCCGGACTTCACGGCATCTTTCCACAGCTCGGCTTTTGCCTCGAGCGCCACGGCGAGGTGGTCAAGCGCGGGAACGAGATCGTCGATGAGGGCTCCGGTGACGGCGATATGCACTGATGTCGGGAACACATCGTTCGACGACTGCGAGCAGTTGACGTGGTCGTTCGGGTGAACGGGACTGCCGAGGCGCTGCGTGGCGAGGGTCGCGAGAACCTCGTTCATGTTCATGTTCGACGACGTTCCTGAGCCGGTCTGGTAGGTGTCAACGGGGAACTGGTCGTCGTGCGCGCCGGAGATCACCTCATCGGCAGCTGAGGCAATGGCATCGGCAATGTCACCGTCGAGCACGCCCAGCTGCTTGTTCGCGAGCGCCGCCGATTTCTTGATGCGCGCCAAGGCCGAAATCTGCGCAGACTCGAGCCCCGAGCCTGAGATGGGGAAGTTCTGCACGGCACGCTGCGTCTGCGCGCTGTAGAGAGCGTTGATGGGCACACGCACCTCGCCCATCGTGTCGTGCTCGATGCGGTACTCGGTGTCAGCCACGGGATCCTCCTCTATGGTCTGCGCATCACTGCGCGGTTGATGTGCGGGGCGTCAATGACCTCAGTCGATGAAGCCGATCATGGTGTTGACGGCGACAGCTCCATCGGCGACATTGTAGGTCGCTCCGACGATGCCCAGCGTGTTGTTCGCAACAGCGTCGCTGATCATCTCGGACTGCTCCAGAATTCGTGAGATCGTGCGCCGGACGTGCAGCTGCCCGACCTCTGCTCGGTCTGCGTCACCTGCCGCGACTCCCGCGGACGTCGCGGCTTCGTGCACGGACGGGACGATCTGCTGAACGAGACTGTCGATCGCGGGTGGCAGCGGGGCAGCATCCGGCTTCTGAGATTCGACGGCGGCGGCGACAGCGCCGCACTCTGCATGGCCGAGCACGATCAGAAGCGGAACGTTGAGCGGGCCGACAGCGTATTCGAGAGACCCGACGGCTGATTCCGACGCGACCTGGCCCGCATTGCGCACGACGAACAAGTCGCCGAGACCCTGGTCGAAGAGGATCTCGTGAGCGACGCGCGAGTCAGAGCAGCCGATGACGACAGCTTGCGGATGCTGTTCGTGCGCCAGGCTGTCTCGGCGATGCGTGTCTTGGTGAGGGTGAAGCGGCGTTCCTTCGACGAAGCGACGATTGCCATCTTCGAGCTCTGCCCATACCTTGCCTGGTCGCGTCTGCGGCATCAGCTGTTTCCTTTCACCTGTTCTGCATTGGCTTTGACCTGACCGGCGACGGCTTCTGCGACGGTGCGGAAGTCAGACGTCTCGGCGGTGCCGAAGATGAGTATTGTGCTCGTTCCCGCTTCTGTCGCGAGGGCGTATTCGATGTTGCCGTTGTCGCTCGAGCTCTGGCCGTCACGATTGTCGTACACCGTCCAGGTGACGCCGTCGATCGTGATGGTGGAGTCGGCGAGAGAATCGTCGAGCTGCTGCGACTGCCACGTGGCATTGGCATCGAAGCCCTGTCGGATGCCGATGAACTGCTCATCGGGCGTGATCAGGCCGATGTACCAGTCAGAGATCGCGGGATCGTCGACGATGCTGAGCTTTGCGCCGTTGCTCGTCCAGTCGTCGGGCAGCTCGGGGTCGAGGATGACCTCGTCACGCACCTCCTGCGCGTCAGCTGCGGCGGCGTGGTAGTCGACGTCGGGCAGCAGAGACGTGTCAGAGCGAGGAACGATCAGCACGATCACGAGAACGAGACCGAGGGTCGCCAGCAGGGAGTACACCAGGTTGCTGACGGTCTTGCGCGACCGGTACTTGCGCGAGTCCTCGGCCTTTCGCGCCGCTGTCTCCTCGGGCGTCTCGGGCCTGCCAAGCTCCGCCACGACGCGCGGCGGCTTCTGCTGCGGACTCATTCGCCGTCCGTCGCCTCAGCTTGGGCGACACGCGCTGCTTCGAGACGCTTCTTCGCGCCCAGCAGCCACTCTTCGCATCGCCCGGCAAGGGCTTCGCCGCGCTCCCACAGGGCCAGCGACTGCTCGAGTGTCGACGCGCCCTGCTCAAGCTCTGTGACCACGCGCACAAGCTCGTCGCGGGCTTCCTCATAGCTCAGTGACGACACGTCGGGGGAAGAAGACATGCTTCCATCCTAGCGGCGCGCGTGCAGCGGTTTATCGCTCAGCGGGACCGCGCGACACGGCGGCGACTGCTCCATCGGCGACCGTGAGGATGAGAGGCGTCTCGTCGGGGGCGTCCTGAGTCGAACGCACGACCGACCCGTCGTGGGTCTGCGCGATGGCGTAGCCGCGGTCGAGCGTGCGCTGCGGTGAGAGGGCGCGCACCGAGGCAGCGAGCTCGTTCGTGCGGTTCTGCTCGCGTTCAATGACGCGGTCGATCAGCTCGGCTCCTCGCGCGACGTATCGGGTGAGCTCTTCGGCTCGGGTGTCGACGATCCAGGTGTGCGACGCGAAGACGGGTCGAGAGCGAAGCTGCTCAAGGCGGCCGATTTCGTGCGTGATGAGCGTCGTCATGCGGCCTGAGATTCGAGCTCTCGCCTGTTGAATGATGAGCTGCTGCTCGGCGACGTCCGGCACGACGCGCTTTGCAGCATCCGTCGGTGTTGACGCGCGCAGGTCGGCAACTTCGTCGAGGAGCGGCCGATCCGCTTCGTGGCCGATTGCGCTCACGAGGGGAGTCGAGCACGCGGCAGCGGCACGCACGACCGCCTCGTCGGAGAAGCCGAGCAGGTTCTGAAAATCGCCGCCGCCGCGCGCGACGATGATGACATCGACATCGGGATCGGCGTCGAGCGCGGAAATCGCCGCGACAACATCGGTGACCGTGCGTTCGCCCTGCACGGCGGCATGCCTGACGCGAAACTCCACGGCGGGCCACCGCAACTGGGCATTGCGCAAGACGTCCTTCTCAGCATCCGAATCCTTGCCCGTAATGAGGCCGATGCAGTCCGGAAGGAACGGAAGCTTCTTCTTGCGCGCCGGGTCGAAGAGACCCTCAGACGCAAGCTGGGCACGCAAGCGCTCGAGGCGCTCGAGCAGATCGCCGAGCCCCACGTGCTTCATTTGGAGAACCTGCACCGTGAGTGTGCCGCCCTTGACCCAGTAGTTCACCTTGACGAGCGCGACGACGCGGTCACCCTGTTTGAGGTCGGCGGGAATCTTCTGCCGCACCGACTGCCAGATGGTGAAGCTCACGGTCGCGTCGGCCGACACGTCTTTCAGCTTGCCGTACACGTTTCGCCCCGACACGCCCCACTGCGTGATCTCGCCTTCGATCCACACGGTGCCGAGCCGCTCGATGTAGTCGTGCAGTTTGTGGCCGAGCTCCGCGACGGGCCAGGGGTTCTCCATCGTCGCGGGTGCGTTCGCCATGTTCCCAAGCCTTCCTCAGTCGCTCGCACCTAGAATCGAGGGCGTGAGCGACGTGACCATCAACCTTCCGATGCCGAGAATTCCCGGTGCTTCGTCGAAGCTCAAGGATATCCCGGCGGGCGGGAGCAAGCGCGTGCTGCTCGCCGCCCCACGAGGGTACTGCGCCGGAGTCGACCGCGCCGTGATCGCCGTCGAGAAGGCGCTCGAGCGGTACGGGGCACCGGTGTACGTGCGCAAGCAGATCGTGCACAACATCCACGTCGTGACGGAGCTCGAGGTCAAGGGGGCGATCTTCGTCGACGAGGTCGATGAGGTTCCCGAGGGCGCTCACATCGTCTTCAGCGCTCATGGAGTGTCGCCGGCCGTCGTCGATGCGGCATCCGCTCGTGGTCTGCAGGCCATCGACGCGACGTGCCCCCTCGTCACCAAGGTGCACAAAGAAGCTGTGCGCTTTGCCAAGAACGACTACGAGATTCTCTTGATCGGCCACGATGGCCATGAAGAAGTCGAGGGCACGGCGGGCGAGGCGCCCGATCACGTGACGCTCATCGGCAGTCCTGCTGAGGCCGACACCGTCGAGGTCCGCGACCCCGACAAGGTGGTGTGGCTGTCCCAGACGACGCTGTCCGTCGATGAGACCATGCAGACAGTCGACCGCCTGCGCGCCCGGTTTCCCAACCTGCAAGATCCGCCGAGCGATGACATCTGCTACGCGACACAGAACCGTCAGGTGGCCGTCAAGAAAGTGGCGGTGGATGCTGACCTGGTCATCGTCGTCGGATCGGCCAACTCGTCGAATTCGGTGCGCCTCGTCGAGGTCGCGCTCGAGAACGGAGCGCGTGCAGCACACCGCATCGACTATGCGTACGAGCTCAAGCAGGAGTGGTTCGACGGCGTGCGTACCGTTGGGGTGACGAGCGGAGCGTCGGTTCCCGATGTGCTCGTGAACGAGGTGCTCGCTGCGCTCGCCGAAGCCGGTTACGCTGATGTCGAGCCGGTGACGACCGCCGAAGAAGACCTCGTCTTTTCGCTGCCGAAGGAGCTGCGTACGCAGGCAAACGGTGACCGCGACGACCGAGCGCTCGGTGGCAGAGCGCGGAGGTGACGTGCGATGAGCGATAACGAACGCGACGAACGCCCGCAGCCGAAGTACGGGGCGTATGCAGACAAGAAGCCGGCGCGGCCGCAGTTCGGCGAGTACGCGACTCCGGAGCAGCAGCGTGCGGCCATTCGGGTGCCCGCGAGCGACGACAACGAGTCTGTTCCGATCGAGAAGCGCGACCAGGAGCCAAGTTCCTCGCGGGACACCGGGCAATCTGAGCAGCATCCGCACCACCAGCCCAACCGTGTGCATCGAGCCTCGAACGCGCCTTCGGCGAACGACGACCCGGTCGCGGAGGTTCGGCGGCGCACAGACCGATTCTCGACGTACATTCTGCTCGGCGTCGGCCTCTTCAGCGTGCTCACCACAGCGCCATCACTGTTTCAGCTGCCGCAGATGCTCACGCAGGCCTACGCGCAGTTCGGCATGGGGGAGTACTCGAACACCGGGCTCGCCACGACGATCGGCTGGATCATCTTCGTTGTCTATGCCGGGCTCTGGATCGCTGCGCTTCTGCTCTCGTTGCGGCGCCTCGCTGCCCGCAAGACCACGTGGTGGGTTCCGTTCGTCGTCGGCGTCATCGCGAACGTGATGTATCTGATTCTGCTCACCGTCGCGATGGTGAATGACCCGGCATTCATGCAGTACGTGGCGGACCTGTCGTAAGGTCCGGCGCACGGACCCGAAAAGGGCAGATGCTGCCGGGCACCGCCCGACAGCATCCGCCGCTTTTTTGCTCTGCGCTCTAGATGGTGAGCGAGTTGCCGTTTGATCCGAGGTGACGGGTCGATTCCGCGACGCGCGCGGCCATGCCCGTTTCGGCGACCTTGCCCCAGGCGCGCGGGTCGTACTTCTTCTTGTTTCCGACCTCGCCGTCGACCTTGAGGACACCCTCGTAGTTCTCGAACATGTAGCCAGCGATCGAGCGCGTGAAGGCGTACTGCGTGTCGGTGTCGACGTTCATCTTGATGACACCGTTGCGCACGGCCTCGGCGATCTCCGCGTCGGTCGAACCCGAACCGCCGTGGAAGACGAGGTCGAGCGGCTTAGCACCTGTGCCGAACTTCTCGGCGATGCCGGCCTGGATCTCACCGAGCAGCTCCGGGCGCAGCTTGACATTGCCGGGCTTGTACACGCCGTGCACGTTGCCGAACGTGAGGGCGGCGATGTAGCGGCCGTTCTCGCCGAGTCCCAGCGCTTCGACGGCCTTCGTGACGTCATTGACAGTCGTGTAGAGCGCGTCATTGGTGCCCTCGTGCTTGACGCCGTCTTCTTCGCCGCCGACGACGCCGATCTCGACCTCGAGAATCGCGTTGATGGCCTTCGTGCGTTTGAGCATGTCTTCGGCGATCTGAATGTTCTCGTCGAGGGGGACGGCCGAGCCGTCCCACATGTGCGACTGGAAGATCGGGTTGCGCCCGGCCTTCACCTCTTCTTCGCTCGCTGCGATGAGGGGCATGACGAAGTCGTCGAGGGCGTTCTTGGGGCAGTGGTCGGTGTGCAGCGCGACAGTGATCGGGTAGTTCTTCGCAACCTCGGTCGCGAAGCGGGCGAAGGCGAGAGCGCCGGACGCCCTGTTCTTGACGGTGTGCCCGGCGAAGTAATCTGCACCGCCCGTCGTCACCTGGATGATGCCGTCGGAGCCGGCTTCGGTGAGGCCTTGCAGCACAGCGTGAATGGTCTGCGAGCTCGAGACGTTGAACGCCGGAAACGCGAAGCCCTTCGACTTGGCGTTGTCGAGCATCTGAGCGTACTGCTCCGGGGTTGCAATGGGCATGACTTCTCCTAGCGGGGCGTGACTTTGCTTGCCCCCACAGCTTACTGACCCGGATGCTGCGCGCGCACAACGTGTCGCCGTGTGCGAGAGGATGGGCGCATGATCTTCGAATCGAGCGACCGTGCCCTTCACGACCACCTCGCGCGCGTTACCGGGCGCGCCGCCGTCGCAGCATCCCGCTTTGTCGGTTCGGGTGACAAAGTCGGTGTCGATCACGCCGCGGTGGTCGCCATGCGTGATGCGTTCGAGACTGTGCCCGTCGACGCGAGCATTGTGGTCGGCGAGGGTGAGAAAGACGAGGCGCCCATGCTGTACGCGGGTGAGCGCCTCGGAGCGGGCGGCCCCGAGGTCGACGTGGCCGTTGACCCTGTTGATGGAACACGCCTGGCCGCCGAGGCTCGCCCCGGCTCTGTCGCCGTGCTTGCTGCGGCGCCGCGCGGAGCGCTTCTCGATCCGGGCCACGTGTTCTACATGGAGAAACTCATCTGCGTAGGCGCAGGGGCGACGCTGTCTCTCGAACGCTCGCTCACCGAGAACCTCCAGATTCTCGCCTCGGCACTGGAGCGCCCCTTGAGCTCGCTGCGCGTGGCCGTGCAGTCGCGCCCGCGCAATCAGGGCTACATCGACGAAGCGCGCGACGCCGGCGCGAGCGTGGTTCCGTTCGCCGACGGTGACGTGATCGAGTCGCTGCGCGCTGCTCGCGGAGACGGCGTCGATCTGCTCATCGGAATCGGCGGAGCCCCCGAGGGCGTTCTGACGTCGGTCGCGGTTGCGGCACTTGGCGGGCACATGCAGGCGCGGCTGGCTCCGCAGACGGCGGGGGAGCGCGAACGAGCGGATGCTGCAGGGCAGACGCACGGCGAGCTGCTGCGTCTGCACGACCTCGCGGCGGCACCGGGAATCTTCGTGCTCACGGCGGTGACGGATGCTGCGGGACTCGCGGCGCCCCGCCGGGTCGACGACGGCTTCGTGACGGAGAGCCTCGTTATCGACGGGAACGGTGACGCGCGAACCATCGTCGCGCAGCATCCACGGGTCTGACCCCATGCACACCCGTGCAGAGTCTGGCAATAGCTGTTCGAGCAGTGATGGCGGGACTAGGCTGAAGACGGCGTGAACGTCCGGCCACTTCGTTCCACCGCCGACCTGACAAGGACATCGTGAGCACGACAGACTCCGCATCGCACTACCGTCACCCCGACCGCAACCTCGCACTCGAGCTCGTGCGCGCCACCGAAGCCGCGGCGATCCGCGCCGTTCCGTTCATCGGGCGCGGCGACAAGAACGCCGCAGACAAGGCAGCCGTTGACGCCATGCGGGCGTTTCTCGGCACCGTCAACTTCGATGGTCGCGTGGTTATCGGCGAAGGCGAGAAAGACGAGGCCCCGATGCTCTACAACGGCGAGGCCGTCGGAAACGGGTCGGGACCGCACTGCGATATGGCGGTTGATCCGATCGACGGAACGAGCCTGACAGCCGCGGGCCGCCAGAACGCGCTCTCGGTCATCGCCGTCTCTGACCGCGGCACGATGCTCGATGCCTCGAGCGTGTTCTACATGGACAAGCTTGTCACGGGAGCCGAGGGCATCGGCGTCGTCGATATTCGCAAGCCGATCGGCGAGAACCTGCGTGCCCTCGCGAAGGCCAAAGGCAAAAAGGTCGAGGACCTCACGGTCGCCGTTCTCGACCGGCCCCGCCACGAGAAGCTCATCGACGACATTCGCGCCGCTGGCGCCGGCACCAGGCTCATGCTCGACGGAGATGTCGCCGGCGGAATCAACGCCGCACGCTATGGGACGCGCATCGACATGTGCGTCGGTATCGGCGGGAGCCCCGAGGGCATTGTCACGGCGTGCGCCCTCAAGGGGCTCGGCGGTTTCATTCAGGGCCGCATGGCGCCGAAAGACGATGACGAGCGGCAGAAGGGCATCGACGCCGGGCTCAAGATGGACTACGTGTACGAGGCCGACGAGCTCGTGAACAGCGACAACACCTTCTTCGTCGCGACTGGCGTCACAGACGGCGGCCTCGTCGATGGCGTGCGTCGCATGGGTCCGATCATTCGCACGTCGAGCGTCGTGCTCCGCTCGAAGTCGGGCACGATCCGCCGCATATCGGCCGACCATCTTGCGGAGAAGTGGCTAGACGACGAGAAGTGATTCACCGGCTCGCCGCACCGCTCGCGGGCGGTGCGGCGCTGTCGTATGCGGCAACGTGCGTTCTGGGCGCAGGCACCGCGAGCGGCGTCTTTCGCACGGAGAACTCTCGGTGGGTCCACCACGCGTTCTTCATCGTCACGTCTACGCTGACGGGAGCCGCGGCGTGCGCTTCGATGGCGAAGCGACCGAGTATCGCGCTCACACTTGTGCCGGCCAGTGCAGCTCTTATCGCGCTAGCCTCGCGACGTGTGAGAGCGGGAAGTGCCGATCATTCACGTATCGCCCTGAGCGCCGCACCGAGTTATGCGGCGGCTGTCATCGAATCACTGAGGAGCTGAGCGTGGACTTTCTCGACGTCGTCCGACGACGCAAGACAACCAACGGCGCATTTCTGCCCGATCGCGTCAGCGAGGAGCACCAGAGACTGCTCATCGAGGTGGCCGGACGCGCGCCTTCTCAGTTGAACAGTCAGCCCTGGCGGTTCGTCGTGATCGAGAACCGAGAGACCATCGAGAGCGTCGCGGCGATCAGCGGTGAGAGCATGACAGAGGCGATGTCGAACGGCACGTTCTTCGAGCGATACAAGCCGTACTTCCGCTTCAGCGACGACGAGATGGAACGTCGACGCGACGGGATGCTGTTCGACAAGCTGCCGAAGGCGCTTCGGCCGTTCACCAGCCAAGTGTTCACCAAGCGGGGCCAGAAGCTCATGAACACCATGCGCGTGCCGCAGACGCTCGGCGAAGAGAACCGCAAGCTCGTCGCCGGCTCACCACTGCTGCTCGGTGTGATGCTCGACCGAAGCGAGCATCGGCCGGGGGAGCTGTCGTCGTTCTACTCGGTGTTCAGCATGGGCGCGGCCATGGAGAACATCTGGCTGACCACGGTCGAACTGGGCATGGGCATTCAGTTCGTGTCGTTCCCCATGGAGGTGCCGGGGCGATGGACTCAGATCGAGAATCTCCTGCGGGTGCCAGACGACCTCGAGCTCATGGCTGTCTACCGACTCGGATACGTGCCACCGGAGCAGCGCCGTCCGGCGATCGACTGGACAAGCAGGCAGCGAAAGCTGCCGTCGCAATTCGTCTTCAGAGAGACCTGCGATACGCCTCAGACCGGCTGGGACGATGCATCGCAGCTTTCTCCGGAGTAGCGCTCAGGCAGAGCGGGATTCGGTGTCGAGTTCGGCAACGAGCTCGTAGGCGGCGAGTTCGCGAGGCGCCTCCTCGACCTCGTCGATCGGCGGAATGATCTTGGACTCGTCGACCTTGTTGAGTTTGCGTGCCGACGGAAGAACGGTGCGCTCCAGTGATCCGACAAAGCGGTTGTAGTCGCTCACCGTTGCGCGTACCGAGCGACCAAGCTTGTCGATGTGTCCGGCCATCGTGCTGAGCCTGGAGTACAGTTCACGGCTGAGATCGAACAGTTGCTTCGCTTCTGCCGTGACGAGCTCTTGCTGCCAGCTGAATGCGACGGTCTTGAGCACGGACCACAGGGTGACGGGGGAGGCGAGAGCAACGCGCTTTCCAAATGCGTACTCCATGAGCGCAGGGTCTGCCTCGAGCGCGCTCGAGACCAGGGACTCGCTGGGAATGAACGCGATGACGAGCTCTGGGCTGGCGTCGAGGCCGTCCCAGTACGCCTTGCCCCCGAGCGCCGAAATGTGGTCGCGCACGGCCTTCACGTGTGCGGTCAGGAGCTTTTCGCGACGCGCCCCTTCTTCACCCGTCGCCGTGAGAGGGATTGCGCTGGCTTCGAGGTAGGAGCCCATCGGCACCTTTGAGTCGACGGCGATGCTCTTGCCGCCGGGGAGGTGTACGACCATGTCGGGGCGTCCGGCACCGGCATCCGATGAAATCGAGGTCTGAACGTCAAAGTCGACGCGCTCGATAAGTCCCGCGGCCTCGACGACGCTGCGCAGTTGGGTCTCACCCCATACGCCGCGGACGGAATTGTTGCTGAGGGCGGCGGCGAGCGAATCTGTGGTCTTGCGCAAGTGCTCGTCGGACTCGACGGCCGTGCGCAATTGCTGAGACAGTTCGCCGTGCTGCTTCTGCCGCTGCTCTTCAAGCTGAGCGACGGTGCGCTGCATGTCCTGCAGGCTCTGTCGCACGGGAGCGATCGCCTGCAGAAGAGCGTTCTCTGATTTGTCGCGTTCGGCCCTCTGCTCCCGTTCGCGCGTGAGCTGCACGACTTGCGCGTTCAGGTGCTCGGCTGTCGCCTCCATGCGTGCGAGGTCTGCCTGCAGCTCCGATCGAGCAGCGGACTCTTCGGCGCGCAGAGACTGCAGCTCGTGTTGGTGTCGTGCTTCGACGAGCGCCGGGTTTGCAGCATCCGCTCTGCTCTTAGAACGAATGAGAAACACTGCCCATGCGCACGCGGCGCCCACGAGAGCGCCGATGATCAGTCCGATGACGAGAGGAAGAGCTGCATCCATGACGTCATCGTCTCAAGCACGACTGACAATCGGTGCTCACAGCACGCCGCGCACTGAAACACGAGTCGCGCCGTGATGGACTCTTGCGGCCGCGACCGCTCCGTGCTGGGCTGGTCTCATGAGCGTCGAGAGAAGCGATCTTTCTGAGCAACGGGCCCTGTCTTTCGGGCACGTCGCTGAGAGTTACCAGGCCGCGCGCCCCACGTATCCCGATGCCGCGATCGATTGGCTTGTGCCGGAGCGGACGCGACGCGTGCTCGATCTCGGAGCAGGCACGGGCAAGTTCACGGAGTCGCTCGTTGCGCGTGGTCTGGACGTGATCGCCGTTGAACCGTCTGTAGAAATGCTGCAGAAGCTGGCAGAACGCCTGCCGACGGTCGATGCTCGCCAGGGCACCGCCGAGTCGATCCCCGTCGAGGACGCGAGCGTGGACGTCGTGACGGTGGCTCAGGCGTGGCACTGGGTGGATGCTGACGCTGCAGTCCCCGAGATCGCGCGCATTCTTCGGACCGCCGGTCTGCTCTCGCTCGTGTGGAACATGCACGACGACCGGATCGCGTGGGTGCGAGAGATGGAGGAGGTGCTCGGAAAGCTCCCGCGATTCAACGTCGAATACGAGACCCCTCAGATCGGCGAGCTCTTCGGCCACGTTGAGTCATGGACGACGTCGTGGACGCGTAAGCTCACCCTGCCGGAACTCGACACGTACCTTCGCTCACTGAGCTACGTCTCGCTCAAATCGCCGCCAGAGCAGGCTGAGATCGTCGATCGCGTTCAGGCCATCGCGAGCGATGCCGTGGCGGCAGACGGAACCCTTGAGCTGCCGTACCTCACAGAGTGCCACCGAGCGCGCCTCACAGACTGAGACCGGTACGATAGAGCCTCGTGGCTCTCACTATCGGTATCGTCGGACTTCCCAACGTCGGCAAATCAACCCTGTTCAACGCTCTCACCAAGAACCAGGTTCTTGCGGCGAACTATCCGTTCGCGACGATCGAGCCGAACGTGGGCGTCGTGAATCTTCCCGATCCGCGTCTCGACGTGCTGGCGAAGCTCTTCGGCAGTGAGCGCATTCTGCCTGCGACCGTGTCGTTCGTCGACATCGCGGGCATTGTGCGCGGAGCCAGCGAGGGGGAGGGGCTCGGCAATAAGTTCCTCGCCAACATTCGCGAGGCAGACGCGATCGCCGAGGTCGTTCGCGGATTCTCCGATGACGATGTCGTGCACGTTGACGGCACCATCGACCCGAAGGCCGACATGGAGACCATCAACACGGAGCTGATTCTCGCTGACCTCGAGACTATCGAGCGCGCGATTCCGCGGTACGAGAAGGAGGCCCGCGGAAAGAAGATCGGTCCTGAGGTGCTGACCGCTGCGAAAGAAGCGCAGGAGGCTCTGCAGGCCGGAACGCCGCTGTCGTCAGCATCCATTGATCTCGACCCCATTGCAGAACTTGGCCTTCTGACGACCAAGCCGTTTATCTACGTTTTCAACGTGGATGAAGAGATACTGACGGATGCTGACAAGAAGCAGGAGCTTGCTGCGCTTGTCGCGCCGGCAGAGGCCGTGTTCCTCGACGCCAAGATCGAGTCTGAGTTGATTGATCTTGATCCAGAGGATGCTGCAGAGCTGCTCGCCTCCACGGGGCAGGATGAGTCGGGGCTCGACCAGCTTGCTCGTGTGGGCTTTGACACGCTCGGGTTGCAGACGTACCTGACGGCGGGGCCGAAGGAGGCTCGGGCGTGGACAATCGGCAAAGGCTGGAAGGCGCCGCAGGCTGCTGGAGTCATTCACACGGACTTTGAGAAGGGCTTCATTAAGGCCGAGGTCATTTCGTTCGATGACCTTGTGGAGACCGGGTCCGTGCAGGAAGCGCGTGCGCACGGGAAGGCTCGTATGGAGGGCAAGGACTACGTCATGAAGGATGGCGACGTGGTGGAGTTCCGCTTCAACGTCTAGTCGGGGCCGGGCGAAAAAGTCCGTCGAGGACTTTGACGGTGCGGCAGAATCGTTGACGTGACTGACTTCGTAGCCCGTGCGCGACGCTTTGTCGATGCGCACTATCCGCAGGCACTCGCGGCATTCCTCGGAGGCAGCGCCGCATCTGGAGATGCAACCGATTCCTCGGACCTCGACATCCTGATCGTGCTCCCGGATACGTGGGCCTCTGCGTCGTTCGTAGAGACGGTCACGTTCGAGGGCCAGCTCGTGGAGGCATTCGTGTACGGGCGGGACGGGCTCTTGCCGTGGTTGAAGAAAGGGCGCGACGACGGCCGTCCGGTACTGGACCGTCTGATCACGAGCGGAGTGTCGCTCGTTCCGGGCGAAGTTGCTGACGGCATGGCTGCAGGCTCGCGGGCTGTGTTTGATGCAGGTCCTGCACCTATCGATGATGAACAGCTGAATCGACGGCGGTACGCTCTGTCGGCATTGGTCGACGATGTCGCGGATGCAGGGGATCAGGGCATTCGCAACGTGGCGTCGTGGGCGGCGTGGAAGGAAGCGGCTGAGCTGGCTCTGCTGTGGAAGGGATGTTGGATGGGGACGGGGAAGTGGCTGCTGCGTGAGTTGCGTGCGCACGGCGACCCGTTCGGCTTGGCAGCTTGGGCGGAGCGAGGTGGACGTGACACGGGCGCTCTTCTGACAAGCTGCAATGCGCTGCTCGACGAGGTGGGCGGTTCTCTGCAGTCCGGGCATGTCCGGGGAGAGAAGCCTCGCGATCTTGACTGACATGGTCCCGCGACGACGACCACCTGGTCGAGGTCTGTCCGTCGGCGCTCTCGTGGAGGGTTCTCGTCGCAGAGGTTGGTAAGTGCCGGAACTCCGTGGAGTTTAGGTTTAACGTTTAGCGTTATTGACGATCATCGTTATATGCTTGCCTTGTGATCAGATCGTTCGGGAGCAAGGGCACCGAGCGAATCTGGCACGAGCAGTACGTCAAGGGTGTTGACCGGACTGTGCAGCGGGCGACGCTGCGCAAGCTCGAGTTGATACATGCGGCAAAGGATGTTGACGACCTGCGGATCCCGCCCGGGAACCGGTTGGAGCGCCTGGTCGGTGATCGACGCGGTCAACACAGTGTCCGTGTGAATGCGCAGTGGCGTATCTGCTTCGTCTGGAGAGATGGAGGTGCGGAAGATGTCGAACTCGTCGACTACCACTGAGGCTGATCTGATCGAGCCTGTCCACCCGGGAGAGATCCTGATGGAGGATTTCATCGAGGGCTTCGGGATCACGCAGAACAAGCTAGCTGTGTCTATCGGTGTGCCACCGCGCCGGATCAACGAGATTGTTCACGGTAAGCGCGGCATCACAGCCGACACGGCGATCCGTTTGGCGCGGTACTTCGGGACGTCCGATGAGTTCTGGATGAACCTGCAGTCGAATTACGAGCTGCGGCTCGAGCGCCGTGCGCTGCGTGACAAGGTCGCTGCGATCACGCCGCTGAAGGTCGCCTGACGCGTGCCGGAAGTCGCGATCCATGTCATTGCGCACGGTGAACTGTCCTCCAGCGACCTTGCTGAGTTACGCAGGCTCTTCGGCGCCGAGTATCAGGCCGAATTCGGTGAGTGGGACCCCGATCAGGCCATATGGGTATGCGCCGCACGGAGTCCACCTCATCGCTCGGCACAGCGACAAGGTGGTCGGTCATGTTGGGTGGACGACGCGGTAGCGGAGATGGGTCTCGCTCGCAAAGGCCGACGTCTCGAGGCGTTCCAGCTCTACGCGCTTTTCCAGGCCTGCGAACAGCGGGATACCCTCGCCGAGGAGTACTGGCGCGACGTCGAGATGGATTTCGTCGACGAGATCGAGCTGGAGGCATTGGCGCGAGATGCTGCCGCCGAGTAGGCTGACCCACTTCTCTCCCGCCGCCAGTTTGGCTAACTCGACGGCTTCTGCGATGTCGTCGACGATGAAGGTGTACGTGATGCCATCCCGTTCGATCGGGTCGTGAGGGCTGTGCGTCATGAGGTACACGGGCACGTTGAGCATGCCGCCATAGGGGATCTCGCCGTCGTCGATGGTCTGCGTCTTGTTCGCCCCGCCGACCACGGCACCGATCCGTTCGATGACGTTGGCGACCACTGCATCGTCCTCCGGGGCGGACGGCCGGCCGAACATCCAATCGACTTCGCCGCCGATGTCCGCGATGAACCCGTCAACAGTCATCGTCGCGTGCACGATCACTTGGCCCATGATCTTCTCCTTTGTGATGGTGAGCCGATCGACTCACCACCATGAATTTAGTGGTCCCATTAGATGCAAGTCAAGTAACTCACCTCTATGACATACTGACGTCATGCCTCGCCAGTTGTCCTCGTATCACCGTGAAGTCGCCGCGACGAACCGTGAAAAGATCCTCGACTCAGCTGTGCGCTTGTTCCTCGACTCCGGGTACGACCGCACATCGTTGGCACGCGTCGCCGAAGGAGCGGGCGTGTCGAAGGCGACGTTGTTCAAGCAGTTCCCGACGAAGGCTGAGCTGTTTGAGGCGACCGTGCTCGCGGCGGGCGGGTCGCCCGAGGCTGCGCCAATCGCAGTTCCAAAGGGAGACTTCCATCGTGGCTTGGTGGTGCTTGGACGTCTGTATGCGGAGCTGCTCAACCGTCCGCACATGGTCGCGCTGATGCGGACTGTGATCGCTGAGTCGCCAAGGTTCCCGGAGCTGCGAGATCGCACCTTCGATTTCGGGACGTTGCCCGTGCTTGCGACCCTCCGGCGCTATTTGGAGGCGGAACACGCGGCGGGAAGAGCCGACATTGAGGACTCGGATGTCGCATCCGCGCAGTTCCTGGGCATGATCGCATCGTCGATGTTCTGGCCGCGTTTGGTGCACGGCACGTGGTCGATCACGGACGAGGAGCAGCTCTACGTCATCGATGAAGCGGCCCGCACGATCGCCAAACGCTACGGCAAAGCGGTGGACCACCGAGCATCGTCGAGAGACCTGCGCCCTCGAAATGGTGGTTGACTGCGCAACGTGATGGCAACGTGTGACACCCGCGGCGATCGGCGGGCCGCCGTGGTGAATCAATGAGATCGTGGAACATGGCGGGAGACATGATCAACCAGGAGATGTCGAGGAAGTAACCAGGGGGCCAGCTGTGAAGCGATCGCGCGTGCACGTGCTGGGTGCCAGCGGCTCCGGGACGACGACTCTTGGTCGGGCTCTAGCGGACCACTGGGCAGTCCCACATGCAGATGCCGACGACTACTTCTGGCTGCCCACGTCTCCGCCGTTTCAGCAGAAGCGGCCGGCGGAAGAACGCCGGGCACTGATGCGGGATGTGTTCGTGCCCCGGGAAGCATGGGTGCTTTCCGGGTCGGTGGTTGACTGGGGCGAGGACATTGTCCGCGAGTGCGCCGCCGTGGTGTTCCTGACTCTGGATCCAGTCGAACGCCTGCGCCGGCTCGAAGCTCGTGAGCTGCATCGCAGGGCTGGGGCGGATTTCGACAAAGCTGCCTGGGCGACGTTCCTGCAATGGGCGCGCGGCTACGACGACCCCGAGTTCGAGGGGCGCAGTCGCGCGGCCCACGAGGCGTGGCTCGGGCAGCTCCGCCAACCCATTCTTCGGTTAGATAGTGCGCTCCCCAAGGAGGACCTGCTCTCCGAAGTTTTGTCGTGGGAACCGGCTAAACGCGGCAGAGATTGACCGGCTGCGGAACCCGGACCAATTCCGCGTTAAGCTCTGGACCCCAAGTCAGAAACCCTTCCGTCATTGTTCGTATGCTCACTGCTCGGGTAGAGCAGTTCAAACCGTTCGCAGACGACGAGCATCTTGGCGTCGAATTCGTATGACGTGTGCGCGAGCGTGCCGCGCCAGCACCGCTCGTGCTCGGCGCGCCAGTACTCCAGCGACTGGTCACCTTCCCCTTCGAGGTAAGCTTGCTCCGCCGACACGGCATCGAACGGGACGACTATGACCTCGGTTGTTCGAATGAGCGCGCGTGGCTCGCCCGAACTATCCAGCACGATCGAGAGATCGCCTGGTTCGGGTAGAGGCTCGTTTTCGGCCTCGTACTCCCACTTGGCGCTCGCCGTCGCTGTCTTGTCTCCTCTTAGCGTCAGCTCGAGCAAGTGATCGGCGAGTTCCGGGGAATCGCCAAATGACCACGCGGGCGGTGCCGCCGATTCTTTCGAGACGCAGCCTTCGACAGCCGCATACTCCCTGCACATTTCCCAGAATCGTTCGATCTGCCGTGCCCGAGAGAAGTCGGCCGCGGTCGGTGCGGAGGCATCAGGCGGAGGGGAGTTGCTCATGAGACCGTCTTGCCGGTTGAGCACGCGCATGGTCTCGCCGGTGGATTTTGACACTGAAATAAAAACTGTGGTTGGAGCCCTCACGTGATCGACCAGTCGGCGTGACAAGATTCTGTCGTGACCTCGATTCAGACACTCACTGAGACAGATCGGCGAACGATCGCACGCTGGGCAGCCGCTTGTGCGCAGCGAGTGCTTCCCCTCTTCGAAGCCGATAGTCCAGACGATCGGGTACAGGATGCTGTCGCCCGCACACGCGCATTCAGCAATGGTGAGAGCACCGCTGCCGCAGAGATTCGTCAGCGCCTTTTCGCCGTCAAAGCAGCACGCACCGCGACATCGCCTGCTGGCGCGGCAGCCGCCAGATCGGCTGCACAGGCCTCGGCCGTCGCTCACATGGGTGCGCATGCGCTGGGCGCTGCAGCCTATGCCGCGAAGGCCGTCTCGCTCGCGAACCCTAGTGAGCGCAACGCAGCGCAGAAAGAAGTGCAGTGGCAACTGGCTCATCTCACAAACGATGAGCGCGACGTGCTTCGACGCCTGCCGCTTCTGGGAACGGACACGTCAGGCCCGCTCGGTCCCGGACTCCTGACACGAGGGATCGTGGGCTCGGTGATTCGCGAAATCCAAGCTCACCTGAATGGTGGGTCGCCGGAACCGCAACTTGCTGGCCGCATCAGTTGAGGTCGCGCGTCGATTCCGGGATCAGGCCGTTCGCGTAGAGACTCGCTCCGAGGTCTTGCAGAGCGGTGAGGGCGACGCGCTGGGTCGTCGGTCCGTACGAGACGCGGCCGACGCCGAGCGCTTCGTACTCCGCGCCGGTGAGTGCACCAGGGAGACCTCCGATCACACTGACCTTGCGCTCGCCAATGCCCTCCACCAGTTGACGGACGACGTCGGCAGAAAGCTTTCCCGGCACGAAGACGATGTCGGCGCCTGCGCCAATGTATGCGCGTCCGCGCTCGATCGCGTCGGCAATGGACTCTTCTTCAGGGCGGCCGTTGGCGCGCAGGAACGCGTCGGTACGCGCATTCAAAGCGAAGGGGACGCCCTCGGCATTACCCGCTGCGATGACTGCTTCGACACGCGCCACGGACTCCGAAAGCGGCCGAAGCCGATCCTCGATATTCGCGCCGACAACTCCGACGTCGATCGCGCGGCGAGCAGTCTCGGCCGGATCGTCGTAACCATCGTCAAGGTCCGCTGAGACGGGTACGTCACCCGCAGCATCCACGATTCGGCCAACCATATCGAGGGTGACGTCGAGCGGAATCGCGCCATCGGCGTAGCCGAAGCTCGCCGCAATCGAATGACCCGCAGTGGCAAGGGCTCGGGTCTCGGGAAGAGCAAGGATCGCTTTGGCCGACACGACGTCCCACACGTTTACCACGCGTAAGATCTCGGGCGCGGCGTGCAGCGCTGAGAGCGTTCGGGCTCGAACGGCCTGCGACGCGTTCTGTCCGTCCAAAGTCTGCGTCATGCCGTCACTGTAGCAGCGGTCAGTGCGTCAACCAGCCGATTGCTCGAGTGCTGTCGTCCCCAAAGCGATATCTCAGACAGCGTTTCCGAGGGCGTATGAGGATGCTGAAGTGATCATGCCCGTTCGCAACGTCCGCAAGGGCGAGGACGCTGTCGTGCGCATCCGTGAGCGGTTTCCCGATGCAAACGTCTCATTACGCTCGCTTGACCAGTCGTCACTGGATTCGGTAGCGAGACTGGGCGGTGCACTCATAGAAGAGGGCAAGCCAATTCACATCCTCATCAACAACGCGGGCGTCATGACCCCTCCGAGCAGGCAGACGACGAAAGACGGGCATGAGCTCCAGTTCGGCACGAATCACCTGGGACATTTCGCGCTGACGGCATGGCTTCTCCCGCTGCTGAAAGCGGGACATGCTCGCGTGACCTCCCAGGTCAGCGTTGCAGCACGGGGCGGAGCGATCAACTGGGAGGACCCTAACTGGGAACGCACGTATAACGCGTCACGCGCGTACAGTCAGTCGAAGATCGCGCTCGGTCTGTTCGGGCTGGAGCTCGACCGGCGCAGCCGCGCGAATGGCTGGAAAATCAGTAGCAACCTGTCCCATCCCGGCGTCGCGCCGACGAATCTTCTCACTGCGCGACCTGAACTCGGCCGCAGCAAGGATACGCCGCGGGCAAGGCTCATCCGCTGGCTTTCTGAACGCGGGATTCTCTTAGGTACTGTCGAGACGGCTAAATTCCCGGCGCTGATGGCCGCGACCGACCCGCAGGCTCGGTCGGGCGCCCTCTACGGGCCTAGCGGACCGGGGAATCTTGGTGGCGCTCCCTCCGAGCACGCACTGTATCGGCCGCTACGGAGCGCCGAGAATGCGTCGCGGGTGTGGGACCTCTCCGAACGCCTTGCTGCCACGAGCTTCACCAATTGAGCGCCGCGAAAATCGGCTCTGAACTGACCGTATCCGTTGCGACTGTCTCCTGACACGGCCTCCTATTAGTGTGGGGTCATGGACGGGATCGTGTCGGCCGAGAAGCTCGAGTCCCTTCGGCAGCCGCTCATCCGCCACTGCTACCGCATGCTTGGCTCGGCCGCAGATGCCGAGGATGCCGTTCAGGACACTCTGATCAGGGCGCACGAACGCCGCGATCAGTACGATCCCAGCCGTGGAGCCCTGCGCACCTGGCTGTATCGGATCGCGACGCGCATCTGCCTCGATCGCCTTCGCGGTGCAGATCGTCGGATGCTGTTTGGCGGCCCCGAGCACATGGACGGCGACGATCTCGGAGTGCCCTTGCCTCCGCACCGCTGGGTGGAGCCGGTGCCCGGCGCTCGTCTTTTCGGCACCGACGACCCCGCAGACACAGCTGTCGAGCGCGAAACGGTGCGACTCGCGTTCGTCGCCCTGCTTCAGCATCTCCCGGCGAAACAGCGCGCGGTCCTGGTTCTTCGCGACGTGCTCGCCTACTCGGCGGCCGAGTGCGCCGACATTCTCGACACCTCGGTGGCCTCGGTAACCAGTGCACTTCAACGTGCCCGGGCGCGTCTCGCCGATGCCCGTGAGATCGAGGATGCTGTCGCACTCTCGGCTCCCCAGGTTGAGCTTCTCGAGCGCTACGTAGACGCCTTCGAATCGCACGACGTCGCGGGACTCACCAATCTGCTCTGTGCTGACGCCAGAACGAGTATGCCGCCATTCGATTGGTGGATCAGGGGCGGTTCCGCGATCGCCACTCTCATGGGAGCGACCGACGACTGCGCCCGCGACCGATTCATTGTCGTCGACGTCAACGGAGCACCGGGACTCGGTCAATATCGACCTGACGAGCACGACGTGCTGCGACCGTTCGCACTCATCGCCGTCGAAGCGCGGGACGGGCAGATTGCGCGAACAACCACGTTTCTGGGCATGGGTGATCGTTTCGCCGATTTCGGCCTTCCCGATGTTTTCCCGCATTCTTCTGCGGTGCGATGATTTTCGTCGCCCGCGCCCGTATACGGAGGTGACAGTTCCGCAGAGGCGTGAGGAGACGCGCATGACCACCACCCCCGATACCGACATGCTGATGACGGAGACGCTGGCCGAACGCCATCGCCTCATCGAGTTGGCGGAGCAGTTTGGCGACGACGACTGGTCTGCGCCCTCACTCTGCGACGGCTGGCGGATTCGAGAGGTCGTCGCCCACCTCACGATGCCGTACCGTCTACGTCCTCTTGGGTACCTCGTCGGGATGCTGCGCCACGGCTTTAAGTTCGATCGCTTTGCACAACAGGATGCTCTCGGCGCCACCTCTGAGTTGTCAGACGCAGAGCTTCTGAAGCTGTGGCAGTCTCACGCCGACAGCCGCTGGCAGCCGCCCGGAGGTGGTCCGGCCGGCGCCCTCAGCCATGAGCTGATCCATGGTCTCGATGTGACGGTCGCGCTCGGGCTGCCGAATGCACCCGCGGAACGGCTCGCCCTCATGCTGCGCGCGGCTGACGACCGCAACTTCACGTATTTTGGAGTGGACCTGACCGGAGTCCGGCTGGAAGCGGACGATGCTGATGCAACGGTCGGGCACGGCTCGGTGATTCGGCTACCGGTGCACCTGCTCGTTCTCGTCGTGACGGGGCGCCGCCGATTGGACGATGTACGGGAGGCAGCATGACCACGATTGCTCACTTGCGTCAGACTGCGCTGGGTTTGCCGGAGGTGACGGAAGGCACCCACTTCGGGATGACGGCGTTCTTCGTCCGGGGACGAGGGTTCGTCTCCGTTGCTTCCCCTGACATCGTGCAGGTCAGGCTGTCGCCCGACGAGGTCGGTCACGTACTCGAAGCACATTCGGGCAGCGAAGCGATCGAGAAGAACGGCGGCGCTATCGGCATCCGTGTTCCCCTCACCCTGGTGACGGGGAAGGACCTGAATGACCTCGTAGTCCGTTCATGGATGTGGCGCGCGCCCAAGAGATTGGCACAGCGCCTGATAGAGGCTCAGCAGACGGGGTCGGATGCCGGTGACCTGCCTCGGTCACTCGGCGCTCCCGCGACACGGGCGCTTCTCACGGCAGGACTGTCGACTCTCGATGAGGTCGCCGAGACGTCACCGTCTGAGGTTGCAAAGCTACATGGAGTAGGTCCGCGCGCGATGCGATTGCTCACCGAGGCACTCGCTGAAGGGGAGCGCGAGTGGCACGACCCGCGTTAGAGGCGTGAGTATGTGCTCACTGTGCGGGTTGTTTCTCGAAGGCGAGCTTGACCGCGAACCCGGCCAGGAGCGTCCCCGAAAGCCATCCCTGAAGACGCATGGCCACCGGTCGCGTTCGCAGGAACCGTGAGAGACGTCCCGCACTCGCGGCGATCAGGCCGTTCACGACGACGCCGATGACGATCTGCACGCCGCCAAGAATGAGAAATTGAACCCAGATCGTTTGGGCCGGATTAATGAATTGAGGCAGCAGGGCCGCATACAACACCGCGATCTTCGGGTTCAGCAGGTTCGTGATGAGACCCATTCCAAAGAGGCGCAGCGGACGGACGGGAGCGATAGCCACGGGGTCGAACGCCGAGCGCCCGCCGGGCTTCAGCATGTGCCATGCGAGGTAGGCGAGGTAGATGGCACCGGCAATCTTGACAACGACGAACGCCGCTGGAACAGCGGCGAACAGGGTCGCCAGCCCCAGCGCGGCGGCTGCAAGGTAGGCGAAGAAACCGACAGCTGTTCCGGCCAACGCGATCATTGCCGCTCGCGTTCCCTGGGAGATCGACCGGGAGACCAGGTAGATCATGTTCGGTCCCGGCGTCAGCACCATTCCGAGCTCAATGAGCGCTACGCCCAGTATGGCGGTCCAGCTGACGAGCACGTGGCCTCCTGACTCGACGGTGCAACCGCTTGAACGCTACTCCCGGCGTGAGGGGTCGCTGAACATCCAGCGCGCGCTTTCGGTGAGAGTCATCACTTCAGCGCGCCGCGTTTGCCCGCAGCTATGACCGGGAATGGGCGGACGAAGGTGGCGTCGATTCGAGCGCACGGATGAGCGACGCAGCATCGAACGGGCCGACGTGACGCACTCCGTTGACGAAGAACGTCGGTACCGCCGAGATCTCCATCGCCTCAGCGTCGAACGCATCGTCGCGAACCCGAGCCGCAACCTCAGCCGAGTTGAGGTCAGATTCGAATCTGTCGATGTCCAGGCCCAGTTCGTCGGCACGGCGCAACATGTCAGCGGGTTGCTGGTGCTCCTGGTCGGCGAAGAGACTGCGCATGAATTCGCCGAACTTGCCCTGACGAAACGCTGCTTCAGACGCCTCGGCCGCGGCAACAGCATTGGGATGGTACGCGGAAAGCGGCGCGTGCCTCCAGACGTATCGAACGTTGTCGCCGAGCTCACGCTGCACCTCTCGCACGGCACCAGTCGCCTTGAGGCAGAACTCGCACTGAAAATCACCGTATTCGACAAGCGTGTATGGCGCGTCCTCCGGCCCGTAGACGTGGTCGCGGGCAGGGTCGACGGGGCGTACCAGGGTGTGTCCGATATCCGACGAGGGAGTGGACCGCTCCGAGATGCGGAAGAAAAGCGCAGAAGCAGCAAACGCGATGACGGATGCTGTCAGCACACCCACCCGCGCGATGTTCTGCACCTCCGTATCGCTGATCGCCAGGCCGACGATGAACAGTGAAATCGTGAAGCCGATTCCCGAAAGCAGGCTGCCTCCCGCGATGCGCCGAAGAGTCAGGCCGGGTCCGAGACTGCCGACGCGAAAGACCCGGGTGAGCCAGACCATGCCAAAGATGCCGACGAACTTTCCGACGACGAGGCCGACGACGATCGCCCACATGATCGGGGAGCGCACCGCATCGGCGAGGATTTCCCCATTGATTCTCACACCGGCGTTCGCCAGCGCGAACAGCGGAATGATCGCGTATGCGATGACCGGTGCGTATGCGGATTGGAGCCGTTCGTTGATCGAGATGGACTCGCGCAGGCTGTTCGCCGCTGCGCGAGCGTACTGCGAATTGGGGGACTGGCGGAATGTTTGTGTGAGACTGAGTGCGTGCTCGACGTCTCGGCGATTCGGACGGTAGACCGGCACGAGAAGCGCAATGGCCACTCCCGCCAGAGTCGGGTGCACGCCAGATGCGAGAAAGGCGAGCCACACGATGACCGAGAGGATGCCGTATGTCGGCCCGCGCCCAGCGCGCAGGTAGCGGGTGAAGAAGATTCCCGCGAGCCCGACGGCCGCGATCGCGAGGGGAAGAATCTGCAGGTCGTCGGTATAGATGAGCGCGATGATCGCGAGCGCGCCGATATCATCGACGACGGCCATGGCGAGAAGAAACACACGTAAACGCCCTGGCGCCCGGGGCCCGACAAGCGCAAGTGCGCCGACGAGGAACGCCGTGTCGGTTGAGATGACCACGCCCCATGCTTCTTCGGCACCCGTTCCAGTGGCGATGATGACGTAGAGGAGTGCGGGAACAGCGAGCCCGGCAATCGCGGCTGCGACGGGCACCATGGCCCGCGACCAGGTGGTGAGCTCCCCAATGGCGAACTCGCGGCGGACTTCGAGGCCAACGGTGAAGAAGAAGACAGCCATGATCGCGTCATTGACGAATGCGTGCAGGGTGAAGTTGAGCTGCAGGTCTTCGAGTCCGATCACGAGGTGCGTTCCCCAGACCTGCTCGTAAGACGCGTACGAGACGTTCGCCCAGATGACGGCAATGATCGTTGCGACCAGCAGGAGCAGCGCGCCAAGCCGGCTTTGGCCCATGGCTTGAATGCGTTCCGTCAGAGGCGGGCGTGGCGGCGGTGTCGCGCCGCTCTGGGTCGGGTCGGGCGAACGCGTGATGACGGTGAGGCCGAAGTCAGGATGCTGAGCGGGGGTCGTGGGCGGTTGGGGAGCATTCATCGCGGGAGCCTTCCGCTCGTTCGATTAGCGCTGGATCTGACGGGGAGGCCATGCAGAACGACCGACGCGGCCCGCCATGACACTACGTAGCGCGAAACGGCGCGTCACTATTCCGAGATGGCGAAAGTCTGACGGAATAACGTCCTCGGCGATAGGTTGACCTTGGAGACGGATGCTGTCGGGGGCGCACACCAGCCGGCAGCACTGACGACCGCGCTGCTCGGCGCAGAAGGAGGAACTCATGACCGACAAGCGAGTAATCATCGTCGGCGGACACGGCAAGATCGCCCTGCTCGCTGCACCAAAGCTGGCCGCTGCGGGGTACCGCGTCGAGTCGTTGATCCGTGACCCTCAGCAGAGCGACGATGTTCACCGTGCCGAAGCCGAACCTGTGGTTCTCGACATTGAGAGCGCCGATGTCGATGCACTCGCCGAGGCCTTCGCTGGCGCCGACGCCGTCGTCTTCTCCGCCGGGGCAGGCGGAGGTAATCCGCAGCGCACGGCTGCGGTCGACTTCGACGCTGCCACTCGAACGATGGACGCCGCGCTCAAGGCCGGTGTCGATCGCTACGTCATGGTCTCGTACGCTCGAGCTGCTGTCGACATTGACAACCTCGAACCCGGCAATTCGTTCTATCCCTACGCCAAAGCGAAGCACGATGCCGATGAGTACCTGCGCGGCACGGACCTCGATTACACGATCCTCGGGCCCGGACGACTGACGCTCGAACCGGCATCGGGCACGATCGTCCTCGCCGATGAAACCGGTGAGGGAATCAAGCAAACGCTGTCTGCCGATGAGAAGGTCACATCGCGCGAGAACGTCGCCGAGGTCATCACCTACGTGATCGCGCAGAACGCGGCGGTCAACGAGACCGTCAACTTCTTCGACGGGGACACCGCCATCTCCGACGCGCTCGCCTGACGGAACCTGCCGCGCCGGCCACGCTGGGGAGCCAGCGAACCGGAATAAATAGCTGCACAATGTGTTGGCAGGTGGTGGACGCACACGGAGGATTATGTCGGCGAGAAGCACAATCAACGCGGGGAACGATGCCAAGGGCGAGTCACCTGACCCCGCTCGGTGGCGAATTCTCGCGGTGCTTCTCGTCGCGATCTTCATGTCGCTCATCAGCGTCAGCATCGTTAACGTGGCGCTGCCGTCGATCCAGAGCGGACTCGGAGCGTCACAATCCGACATTCAGTGGGTGCTCTCGGGCTACGCGCTGACGTTCGGGATCGTTCTGGTGGCGGCTGGTCGCGCAGGCGACGTCATGGGGCGCGGCGGAATCTTCATTGTCGGCGTGATCGTCTTCACAGCATCCTCGATCGCTGCCGGCCTTGCCCCGAACGCCGAGTGGCTCAATGTCGCCCGGTTTGTGCAGGGCATCGGCTCCGGGCTGCTGAATCCGCAGGGCGTCGGCATGATCCAGCACTATTTTCGCGGGGCGGAACGCGGTAAGGCGTTCGGTTATTTCGGCAGCGCCGTTGGCGTCTCAGTCGCCATCGGCCCCGTGCTCGGCGGTCTGCTTATCAACCTCGGCGGGCACGAGATCGGCTGGCGGCTGACGTTCCTCGTGAACGTCCCCGTCGGCATCGTCGCCGTCATTCTGGCGCTCCTCTGGTTTCCGCGGCCCTTGATCAGCCGCGGCCAGGCTGCACCGGTCGACGCGGAGGTGCCCGCGCGGCGCAGCCGCTCTATGGACATCGTCGGAGCCCTGCTTCTCGGTTTCGCCGTGCTGTCGCTGCTCTTTCCCTTTGTCGAGACGGGCGTGTCCGGCTTCATCTGGCTGCTGTTGCCGGCCGGCGTTCTGCTCGTCGCAGTATGGATCATGTGGGAGCGTCGCTACGCACGTCGCGGGCACAGTCCGATGGTTGATCTGAAGATCTTTGCAACCCGCAGCTTCGCCAACGGCACCGTGATCGTCACTCTCTACTTTCTCGGCATGACGAGCGTCTGGGTGCTGATTGCGCTCTACATGCAGGACGGACTCGGTCACTCAGCTTTCGAAGCGGGGCTCGTCGGCATTCCGTCGGCCATTCTCTCGGCATTCTCGGCGCACTGGGCAGGCAGCAGGGTCGCTCGTTACGGGCGAAAGATCGTTGTCGTCGGACTGCTCATCGCCCTGCTCGGCCTGGCATCGACGGTCGCCGTGGTGCTCTTGAACCAGATCGGGGCCGCAAGCGAGTGGTGGATGCTGCTGTCGCTGTCGTTCATCGGAACGGCTCAAGGCGTCGTGATCAGCCCTAACCAAACGCTGACACTCGCCGACGTGCCGTTGAACTATGCCGGAAGCTCCGGGGCCATCATGCAGACCGGTCAGAGGATCGGAACCTCGGTGGGCATCGCGGTGATCACCGCGGCGGTCTTCGCCTCACTTGCCTTTACGGAATGGCCAGTCGCCATGGCCATCGGCTTCGCGCTCATCGGCGTTGTCGTGATCGCCGCGCTCATCGTCGCGATTGCCGACCTGCGTTATCGTGCTCGGTCGCACGGCGCCACGTTCTGACCATCCGGGACTCGGGTGCGTGAGCCCAGCATCCTGCATCTCGCCACCGATTTCGCCGAGTACGCCTCCCGATTCCACGCACGGCTGCCAGTGGCGATAGTGTGGTCAACTGTCCAAAGCAGTCACTGTGACATCACGGAAGGACGAGGAGCCGCGGTCCGTTCCCGGCCCGGCGGACGAACATGAGCACCCTCGATTCCACCGAAGACCTGATCCGGCAGCTGAAGAAGAGCGCCAAGCGGCGCAAGCACGAGAAAAAGCACGGCACGGACTGGATCGTATTCAGCGTTGCCGCCGTTCTCGCGGTTGCCTTCGTCGTCTGGGGTTTCGTCACACCCGCAGGCCTCGGCACCGTGGCCGATGCGGCCCTCAACGGCACGATGAAGAACTTCGGCTGGCTGTTCGTGATCGCGGCGACGGTGTTCACCGTCTTCGTGATCGTGGTGGCCGCGAGCCGTTTCGGCGCCATTCCGCTCGGTAAAGACGGCGAGGGGCCGCAATTCAAGACCTCGTCATGGATCGCCATGATGTTCGCCACGGGAATGGGCATCGGGCTCATCTTCTATGGCGTGGGCGAACCGCTATTCTTCTACATGTCGCCGCCTCCCGGAACCGTCGACGGGCAGATTCCGCAGGCAGTCAGCACCGCCATGGGCACGACAATGTTCCACTGGACGCTCTATCCATGGGGAATGTACGCGATCGTCGGCCTCGGCATGGCCTACGGAACATACCGGCTCGGCCGCAGCCAGCTGTTCTCGTCGATGTTCACCTCGTTGTTCGGCCACAAGGTCGTGAATGGCTGGGGCGGCAGGGTCATCAACATCCTCGCCATCATCGCTACTCTCTTCGGTTCCGCGTGCTCCCTCGGTCTCGGAGCGCTCCAGATCGGCGGCGGCCTCGAATCGACCGGCATCATGCAGAACGTGGGCACGGGCCTGCTCGTGATCATCATCGCCGTGCTCACGGCGCTGTTCGTCGCTTCTGCCGTTTCGGGCATCGAGCGCGGCATTCAGTGGCTGTCGAACATCAACATGGTGCTCGCGATTCTGCTCGCGGTCATCGTCTTCATCGGCGGCCCGACGCTGTTCATTCTCAACGTCATTCCCGACACGATCGGCGCGTTCATCGGCGATCTTCCGCAGATGGCGTCGCGGACGCCGGCCAGCGATGCGCCTGCCGTCGCCGAGTGGATGTCGACGTGGACGATCTTCTACTGGGCTTGGTGGGTGTCATGGACGCCCTTCGTGGGGCTCTTCATCGCGCGCATCTCCCGCGGTCGCACCGTGCGCCAGTTCGTCACGGGTGTTCTGCTCGTGCCTTCGGCGATCTCGATCATCTGGTTCGCGATCTTCGGCGGCGGAGCAATCGGGCTGCAGGAACGTGCTGAAGCCGCGAATGACAAATCTCAGATGCTCGCGCAGATCGTCGACGGCGCGCCGAACATCGACTTCGACACTGTTCTGTTCGACTTCCTCGGCCAGATGCCTGTTCCCGACTGGATCACTGTCGTGCTGATGGTGATCGCGGTCATCCTCGTCGCGATCTTCTTCGTCACGGGAGCTGACTCGGCCTCAATCGTCATGGCAGGACTGTCAGAGAACGGAGCTGAGGAGCCGACGAAGAAGCTCACGCTGTTCTGGGGCGTCGCGACCGGTGCAGTCGCGGCCGTCATGCTGCTCGCCGGCGGAGATAATCCCGCCGAAGCGCTCAACGGCCTGAAGAACATTACGATCGTGTCCGCCGTGCCGTTCGTGATCGTCATGCTTCTGCTGTGCATCGCCCTGTGGAGAGACCTCTCGAAAGACCCGCTTGTGCTGCGTGGACAGCTTGCGCGACACGTTCTCGTCGAGAGCGTCTCGAGCGCCGTCGAAAAGCACGAGGGGGCGTTCGAGCTCACGACCTCAGAGGCCGAGGAGATCGAAGCGGACCTCGACGAAGCAGCGCGCCGGGAGGCCGCGAAGATCGACGACAGCAGAGGGCACGACGATGCCGCGGCCGCGAAGCGCGACGACGAACAGCCTGGCAGCGACGCGCGAGAGCAATGACTGCCCGCGCCCGTGGACGCGCCTCGGCGCTCCACGGCGCAGGCCGCGTGGCGTGCGATAGAAGAGCGTAGGAGGCGGACATCGTGAAGGCATCGGTCGTCGGAGTTCACCAGAGCGAGACACACTCATTCAGCAAGCCGACGGTCGGCGAGATCACGCTCGTCGAGGGAATCGGCGTGGCAGGCGATGCGCACTCTGGCACGACAGTGCAGCACCTTTCGCGAGTGAAGAAGAACGCGTCGACGCCGAACATGCGTCAAGTGCATCTGATGCATCGCGAACTCTTCGAACAGCTCGCGCGCGACGGATACAGCGTCGTGCCCGGTGACCTCGGCGAGAACATCACCACGAGCGGTGTCGACGTGCTCGCGCTTCCGGTCGGAACTCGGCTGATGATCGCCGACGCGGTGATCACCGTGACCGGATTGCGCAATCCGTGCTTTCAGATCAATGACTTTCAGCCGGGGCTGCTCAAGAAAGTGCTGTTCACGAACGACGACGGCGAGACCGTGCGGTTGTCGGGCGTCATGGGCATCGTCTCTCGCGGAGGAGTCGTTCGTTCCGGCGACGAGATCACCGTGACGCTGCCGCCCGAGCCGCACTATCCGCTCACGCCGGTCTGATCGGGGCACCGCGGAGCTGTTACTCCAGCCGGTCGCGAAGCGCCCGGGCTGCCCGGCCGACATTGTCGGCGTCGGTGACGGCGCGAACGACGACAATGCGCTGCGCTCCAGCTCCGACGACGCGGTCAAGGCGCGCGCCGCCGGTGATGCCTCCGATAGCGAACCACGGCTTCTGGGCGGACTCGGCAGCTCGCCGCACGGGATCGAGGCCGACAGCATCCCTGCCCGGCTTTGTGGGGGTTTCCCAGACCGGGCCGACGCAGAAGTAGTCAATGTCGGCGTCGTCGTCTGCCGCCTCAGCCTGCCCGACGGAGTGGGTTGAACGGCCGAGAATCACATCGGGCCCGAGTAGCGCACGGGCTTGCTCGCTCGAGAGATCACCCTGCCCCACGTGAAAGACGTCGGCGCCGACGAGAGCTGCAACGTCGGCTCGATCATTGACGGCGAAGAGCTTTCCATGCCGTCTGGCAGCCGCCGAGAGCACCTCGAGTGCTTCGATCTCATCGCGCGCCTCAAGTGATTTGTCGCGCAGCTGAATGACGTCGACCCCGTTGGCGTAGGCGGAGTCGAGAAACCGGGCGAGATCGCCGCGATCGCGACGAGCGTCGGTGCACACGTACAGCCGCGCCTTCTCGAGAGCACGCTGCCGTGCAGCTCGGACCGCGTCGTCGTGCAGGGTCACGGGTCGCAGATTCGTGGGCATGTGCCTAGAGTAGAGGAAGTTCGCGGGAGCCTCGTTGAGGCTGAGAGGGCCACGTGCCGACCGCCAGACCTGATGCGGATCATGCCGCCGGAGGGAGAAACGCACATGCATGCTGTCGTCGTCGGCGCGGGAATCATCGGTCTCGCGACCGCGTGGACACTCGCGGACCGCGGCTGGGCGGTCACGATCGTCGATCCACGCCCGGGGGAGGGCGCAAGCTACGCGGCGGCCGGAATGCTCGCCCCGGCCTCGGAGGTGGTCTGGGGACAATCACCGCTGCACCCGCTGATGCGGGCGTCGGCCGACCAGTACCCCGTGTTCGCGGAACGTCTCGCGGCGGCATCCGGTCACGATCTCGGGTACACGCAGACGGAGACGCTCGTGTGCGCCGCCGATGTCGCTGACATGGCGAGCCTGCGTGAGCTCAGTGCGCTGCAGCGCTCGCTCGGTGAGACCGTTGAACTCATCAGCGGCACGAGCGCGCGCACACTCGAGCCGGCGCTTGGCCCCGGAGTGTCCGCTGCCGTGCGCATCGGTGGCGATCATTCGATAGACCCTCGCCGAGTGACAGCGGCTCTCATCGCGCTCATGAGCGGCTCCATCGTGCGTCGCCATGCCGTGGCGCTCGTCTCGGACGGACGTCGCACCAGAGGGGTCGCGCTCGACAACGGGCAGAACATTCAGGCGGACCAGGTGGTCATCTGCGCGGGCGCTGACACCGGCTCCATCGAGGGGATGCCTGACGTGCCCGTGCGCCGCGTGTGGGGCGATGTCGTGCGCCTCAGCGCCCCGCAGCGACTTCAGCCGCTCGTGACGCGCACCATTCGCGCTCTTGTTCGAGGACGCGCCGTCTACCTTGTGCCGCGAACCGACGGGAGCCTCGTGCTCGGAGCAACGACGCGAGAAGACGAACTCGCCGGAATCAGCGCCGGGGGAGTGCACCAGCTGCTGCGCGACATCGAGCAGGTCGTGCCTGGCGTACTCGAGTGTGAGATCACCGACGTCACCGCTCGCGCGCGGCCGGGATCGCCCGACGACCTGCCGCTGATCGGACGCGTCGACGACGGATGCGTCGTCTCGACGGGGTACTTCCGGCACGGCATCCTGCTCGCGCCTCTCGGAGCCCGGCTGACGGCTGACCTCGCGGCGGGCGAGGCCGGGGATGCCGAGACTCTGAGCATTGTCGCCTCGGATCGATTTGCTCCAGCCACGCGAAAGGAAGAACGAGTATGAGCACGAACGTGAACGGCATCACGGTGAACGGTGCCCCGCACAGCATCGAGAACGGCACGACGCTCGTCGAGATCGTCGCCGATCTCACAGGTCGGGACCTCGGCCAGGACGGAACGCCCGCGGACGGCGCGAGTCTCGGCGTCGCCGCCGCCGTCGACGGCACCGTCGTTCCGCGCAGCCGCTGGTCCGCGCACGTTCTCGAGAGCGGGCAGACCATCGACATCGTCACAGCGGTGCAGGGAGGCTGACATGACCCTCGACACGGCACGGACCAGCGCGATGACAGCATCCGATCCTCTGCAGATCGACGGGGTGACTCTCTCGTCGCGGCTCATCATGGGCACGGGAGGAGCGACATCGCTCACGTCTCTTGAAGACGCGCTCATCGCCTCGGGTACCGAACTCACGACCGTCGCAATCCGCCGTTTCGACGCTGCATCGCAGACGAGTGTCTTCGCGCTGCTCGAACGACTCGGCATCCGCGTGCTGCCGAACACGGCGGGCTGCTACACCGCTCGCGATGCTGTGCTCACGGCGCAGCTCGCGCGCGAGGCGCTCGGAACCTCGTGGGTCAAGCTCGAGGTGATCGCCGACGAAGAGACGCTGCTGCCCGACCCCGTCGAGCTGTTCTCTGCCGCCGAGCAGCTCGTGCTCGACGGATTCACGGTCTTCGCCTACACGAACGACGACCCTGCGCTTGCCAAGAGACTCGAAGGTGCGGGCGTCGCCGCAGTGATGCCCGCCGGCTCGCCGATCGGCAGTGGGCTCGGCATCCTCAATGCGCACAACATCGAGACCATCGTCGAGCGAGCGACGGTGCCCATCGTGCTCGACGCCGGGATCGGAACCGCGTCGGATGCTGCGCTCGCGATGGAGCTCGGATGCGACGCGGTTCTGCTGGCCAGCGCTGTCACCCGTGCGCACGATGCCCCCGCGATGGCGCGGGCGATGCGCCTTGCCGTGGATGCCGGTCGTACCGCGCGCGCTGCCGGGCGCATTCCCAAGCGGTCGCTCGCGCGCGCCTCATCGCCCTTCGAGGGCATGGTGACGCGACGTCCGTCTGAGGCCGACCTGTGACGCGGCTCGCCGCCGATGCAGCGGGGACGGGCGCGCTCCCGCCGCTCGTCGAGCCGCATCCCACGCTGACGCGCCGGGAGATCGAACGCTATTCGCGGCACCTCGCGCTTCCTGAACTCGGCAGCGTGGGGCAGCGGCGACTGCGCAACGCCTCGGTGCTGGTCATCGGCGCCGGCGGTCTCGGCGCGCCGATCCTGCACTATCTCGCGGCGGCGGGCATCGGTGCGATCACGGTGATCGATGACGACGTCGTCGAAGCATCCAACCTTCAAAGGCAAGTGCTGCACCGCGAGGCCGATGTCGGGCGGCGCAAGGTCGATTCGGCACGCGATGCTCTGCTGCGCCTGGACCCGACCATGACGGTGACAGCGTTGAATGATCGGCTGTCGGCGGACAACGCACGTGAGCTGTTCTCTCGGCACGATCTCGTTCTCGACGGGGCAGACAACTTTGCCACGCGGTACCTCGCGAACGACGCGGCCGAGCTGACGGGCACCCCGCTGATCTGGGGCACCATCATTCGGTTCGCGGGGCAGGTGAGCACCTTCTGGCCGGGAAAAGGGCCGATGCTTCGCGATCTGTTTCCCGACGTTCCCGCAGCCGATTCGGTGCCGAACTGCGCCGAGGGCGGTGTTCTCGGGGTGCTCTGCGGCACGGTTGGGTCCGCCATGGCGACCGAGGCGATCAAGCTCATCTGCGGGATCGGCGCTCCGCTTGTCGGGCGGCTCCTGCGCTATGACGCTCTCACCGCCGACTACTCCACCTTGCAGTTCACGGTGGATCCGCAGCGCCCCATCGTCGCAGATCTTCGGGAGGCCGAGGAGGCATGCTCGGCTCTGTCCGGGGGTGCAAACATCAAAGGGACGGATGCCGGGGAGCCTGACGTGGGCACTGACGACCTGAGCACTGACGACCTGAGCACTGACGACCTGAGCACTGTCGACGTGGCCTCGCTCGCGGTGCGGCTCGACGCAGCATCCGAAATTCACGACCTGCTCGCCGTTGTCGACGTGCGTGACGACTGGGAGCGCGAGCTGTCGGCGATTCCCGGGTCTATGCACGTTCCGCTCGAGCGCATTGAGCGCGAGGGCTGGAGCGCGGTTTCAGATGTATGCGACGGCGCCAGCGAAATGGTGCTCTACTGCAAGAGCGGTGTGCGCTCGGCGCGAGCACGTGACCGGCTCGCTGCAGAGTCACCGGATCAGGTCACCGTGCGTTCGCTGGCCGGGGGAATCGACGCGTGGGAGCGGGGCCGTGGCACCCGCTGACGTCGCCGGACGTCACCCATGCATGTCGCGCATCTCGACACTGCACAGCCGACACTGCACAGCTCGACCCTGCACGTCTCGACACTGTCGGCCCAGTGCCATAGCGTGAAGAGGGTTCAGCGCGCCAAGAGCGACGGCGGCGGAGCTGACACCGACAACGTGAAGGAGAAGCGGTGATGACCGAAGTTGTGATGTTCCACCACGTGCTCGGCCGTACAGACGCGATCGAGTCGATCGCCGAGACTCTCAGAAACTCGGGGCACGTCATTCATGTGCCCGACCTCTTCGACGGCCGCACGTTCGACTCGATCGACGACGGAATCGCTTTCGCTCAATCCGTCGGTTCCGACGAGCTTCTGGCCCGTGCCCGGGCCGAGGTGCAGAGCCTTCCCGAAGATATCGTGTACATCGGGTTCTCGATGGGCAGCGCTTTCGCGCAGAACCTCGTGCAGACTCGACCTGGAGCGCGCGGCGGAGTTCTCGTGTACGGCTGCGTCGATCCCGACGCCTTCGGGCCGTGGCCAGACAACGTTCCGGTGCACATCCACGCGATGGAGTCCGACCCGTTCTTCGTGGGTGACGACGAAGCGGCGGCGAAGGCTCTCGACGCCGCGCACGAGAAAGTGAGTCTGTTTCTGTATCCCGGTGACGGCCATCTCTTTCTTGAACGCAGTCACAGCGACTACGACGACGAGGCCGCCGAGCTCGCGATGAGTCGCATCGATTCGTTTCTGACGTCGCTCGACATGCGCGACGGGGACTGATTTCTCGCACACGGGCACCGATATCGTTGGTGCATGGGTGAAGCGGATGCTGTCAGCGCGGTGGCTTCGCTGCGGAACCAGCTGACAGACATTGCCCGAGAACTGTCGGACGCCCAGGTTCCCACAGAGCCGCTCGCCGATTATGTGCCCCCGCGCAGGGTCGCCCTCGTGTTCCGCCGTGACTCACGACTCGTCGAGACCGCCCGCGTGTGGCGGCTCGGAGTGCTTCTCATCGATACCGGCGCTGGGCTCTACGCCGCCGGTGAGACGACGCGAGCCGTCGAACCGGGATGGCCGCAGCATCAGGCCACGTCCATGGAGATTCGCCGAGAGTATCGCGGCGCCGCGCTACGCGGTGGCTTCGCGACAGGAACGACGATCAACATCACAGCGACGCCGATCGACGTGACCGAAGAAGGACTGACGGATGCTGCCGGCCCGGTGTTCCTTCGCGAGGGCGTCATTCGGGTGCGATGGTCTGCGCACGTCGGGGACGACGCGGCGATGCCGATTGACGCCTATCTCACCGAGCGAATAGAGCTTCTGCGGCATCCTCCCGAGGGCGCGTGAAAAGATAAGAGCATGCTCGCAGCATCAGATGTCACGATCCGCCCCCTCGCCGTCGACGACGAAGCAGAGGCGCAGGCGGCGCACAAAGCGCTGGCCGCAGACGGCTTCTCGTTTCTTCTCGAGCAGGTCGAGGGGCAGTCGTGGCACGATTACGTGCAGCGTCTTGCCGAGATCGAACGCGGCGAGCGACTGGCGCCGGGGCGCGTGCCCGCTGCGTTCCTCGTCGCCGAAGTCGACGGGCGCATCGCCGGACGCGTGTCGGTGCGCTTCGAGCTGAATGACTACCTTGCCGACGTCGGCGGTCACATCGGGTACGGCGTTGTACCCCGATTCCGCCGGCGCGGGGTGGCCTCAGCGCTGTTGCGCCGCGGACTGCACGAGCTTGCCGCTCGGGGCACGGAACGCGCGCTCATCACGTGCGACGACGACAACGTTGCCTCGAAAGGCGTCATCGCGCGCGCGGGCGGCGTTCGCGATGCGCGACGTCCGCGAGCCGTACGCGACGGCGAGGCCAAGCTGCGCTTCTTCGTGCCTGCGGTGCTGTGACGACGCCCCGAGAGGCAGGCCGCGTGATCGTGAGCGACGAGCAGCAGCGCATTCTGCTGCTGCGCGGCTCCGATCCCGAGCCTCCCGGCTCGCCCACGTGGTGGTTCACCCCGGGAGGGGGATGCGAAGCGGGCGAAACGCATGTGCAGGCGGCCATGAGGGAGGTTCGCGAAGAGACGGGACTCGTTCTTGAGCACGTAGACGGCCCCGTCTTCGAGCAGGTGCAGTCGTTTCGGTTCGCCGGGCGCGATCTGGTGCAGCACGAGCTGTTCTTCACGGCGACGGTGCCCGCCTTCGTATCGTCGAACGCCGGCTGGACGCCGTTGGAAAAGCGGACGCTGAGCGAGGCGGCGTGGTGGAGCGTTCACGAGATGCGCGCGACAGACGAAACGATTTACCCGACGAACATCGTCGACATCGTCGAGCGATTTCGAGCATCCGGATCGCACCCTCCGTCAGCTTGACGGAATGGCTCTCGGCGACAAGCATAGAGCGCATGTCCCACAGCGTCGTCCAGGTCAATCTCATCGTGTCGGACCTCACGCGAACGCGCGAATTTTACAGGCACCTGGGGTGGGAGCTCCTGGCGATGGGCGACCGTGCGGCCCGGTTCTCCGGCGACGATCTCGTTGTCGCATTTCATCTTCCCGAGTTCGTTCAGGCGTGGGATCGCGCGTACTCGGGCGGATGCGGGGGCAGCACGGTCATCGACGTCGACTGCGATTCGCCGGACGATGTCGATGCCACCTTCACGTCACTCGTCGAGGCGGGAGCGACGGTGCGGCAGCCGCCGAACGACACGTTCTTCGCATGCCGGTATGCCGTCGTCGCCGACCCCGATGGCAACCTCGTCGGTCTCAAAGCTCCGCTGGCGTAGCGAAGCCAAGCACTAACGATGCGATTCCCGCCGTCCAAGCGGTAGCGAGATTGCGAGTAATGGAAGCTCAGCGGGCAAACTCAGCGGCAAAACTCAGTAGGGAGACTCAGCGCCGATGTGGGAGTCGTACTCCCATGTTGTCGGTGGCAGCGTCGCAGAAGGCGTCCATCCGTCAGCCGACGCGAGCCATTCGTGTGCTGCACACTCGGCGCTGTCATGCCGGCCAACGAGGGCACCTGAACGTCGTAACCATCGGATGGCGAGATCTTCTGCCACGCCCTGCGCTCCCGGCGCGCTCGGCATTTCCGCGCACACGCGTGCGAGCAGCTCAGCGCATCGAGTTCCGCCTGTCTGCGCGAGCGAGAACGCAATGGTGCCGAGGTCGTCGGCCTGAAGCCCGGCAACGCCACGCCGCACGACAGGAGGTGGCGTGACAATCGGTCGCGGTGGCGGTGATTGAAGAATTGTGACGCGCCAGTCGTAGTCGTCGCTCTCGAAGGCCTCACGTGCGGCAGGGAGGACCCGGTCGCTCGGGCATTGTCGCACGTCCACGGGCAAGAGCATCCGTACGCGGGACGCGATGGTGCTCTGGGGACGGTCTATGGATTCAGCGATCTGCACAGCATCGAGTCCGCTGCGTACCGCAGCGATCAGCCGCTCGTAATCGGAATCGGTCCATGGCTTCCCAGAGCGCGCTGGCTGCTGCGGCATCTTCACCTGCGGAAATGGCAAGGTCATCGTGTCTCCTCTCAACGGTGTCTCGCAAGTATTGCGTTTTCAACCGTCCTGTGAGCGGGGCGATGCGTGTGAGAGTGGAAAGCCCGTGCCGATGGCCGCGTGTGGACGAAGAGTCGGCGTCAGCTCTTCTCCCTCGCGGCGCGCTTCTGATCGCGCGCGAGAGCCGCGAGGTCGACGTCGACGAGGCGCTTCATGCGGCTCTTGCGCATGCGGTCGTAGACGTCGCCCTGGTCGGGAACGAAACCAGGGGGCCCGACGCGTTTGCGCACTTCGCGGCCGATGTCTTCCCACGCGTCCGTGCGAGCGCGCTCAATGATCTCGGTCATCTCAGAGTCGTCGTCTGCCCGCTCGCGAAGTCGCTCGGCGACCATCCGATGCACTTGCGGCCGCCTCCGATGTGCTTCGTCGTCGTCTGGCCCTGGCTTGCGGAACCCGCGTGCGCGCTCGAGCCGCGACGCCGTCTGATCGTTCTCTGCGGCGAGTGAAAGCACACGCTGCCTGGCGGAGCCGGCGAGCTTGTCGATGTCGAATCGCTCGTCGTTGCGAATGGCGTTGACGATGAGCGTGTTCTTGACCGCCATGCGCACCGAAGACATCGCAATCAGAACGCCTTCCTCGACGACACGCTCGATGGGCGCGAGCGTCGTCGACGCGGGCGGCACATAGCGGCCCACATCGCGGGTGCGCTTGCGGCGCCGGAGACGAGAGAAGAACGACACACCTCTATTGTGTCTGGGTTGTGGCGACTTGGGGAACCTGCAGCTCGGAAACAAGTCGATCGAGCACGTCGAGACCGTCGGGAGACAGCACGGACTCGAGGTGACCCTGCACCGAAGCGATGCGGGGACCGCGAAGCGCGTGCACGATTCCGGTCTCGGTGTCGCGGGAGATCTCCAGGGACATGCGAGGTGTGAGATCGCCCTGTTCCGACACGGCGGCGAACGTGTTGTAGAAGCCAATGCGCGCATCTTTGCCGAACAGATCAACGGTGTGCTGCACGCCCTGGCGCGGGGCGGCCAGCGGCACGACATCGAGACCGACCATGAGCGACAGGATCTGATGGCTCAGGCACACGGCCAGCATTGGCAGCCCACTCGATATACGGTCGCTCATGAGCCGACGCAGCCTGCCGATTCGCTGCTCTGTCGAACGTGGATCGCCGGGGCCCGGTCCGAAGACCACGAGATCGTCGTTCGCCGTCGGATTTGCGCGCTCCCAGCCGACGACTCGCGCGTCGAAGCCCAGGTGCGTGAGCTGATGCACCAGCATCCGAGTGAAGTCGTCGCCGGCATCGATCACGAGCGCGGTCTGCCCCCGCGAAGGTCTCTGCTGCTGCGGCTGCCTCCAGAACGGTGCGATGTCGCTGTTGCGCGCGTTGAGGAGATCGTCGAATCGAGCGTCATTCGGCAGGGGTGCCCCGGCGGTGCCGCGCGGGAGCACGCCGAGGGCGCTGAGCACTCCGGCCGCTTTCACCCGTGTCTCGGCGACCTCATTCTCAGGCGTCGAGTGCCGCACGAGCGTTGCCCCCGAGGAGACCGTGACCGTCCCATCGTCGTCGAGGTGAGCCGTGCGAATCAGAATCGGGGCGTCGAGGTCGTAGCCCGACGCTGTCGGCGCGAAGCGCGCGAGCACTCCCGAGTAATAGCGACGCCCCGTCGTTTCGTGCCGTGTGATGACGCGGCATGCGTTCTGCATAGGGGAGCCGGTGACGGTGGGAGCGAACATCGTCTCCCGCAGCACGTCTCGCACGTCGAGCGGCGTGTGCCCCTCGAGAAGGTACTCGGTGTGCGTCAGCCGCGACATGCGTTTGAGGAACGGTCCACGCATTCGTCCGCCGTCGGGACATACGGTGCTCATCATCTTGAGCTCCTCGTCAACGACCATGACGAGTTCTTCGCTCTCTTTCACATCCTCAAGAAATCGCAGCATGCCGTCGGTACTCGCGCCGCCTGCGGGGTGACGATAGGTTCCGCTGATGGGATTCATGCCGACGACGCCGTCGCTGACGCTGACATGCCGTTCAGGCGTGGCTCCGACGAGCGAGATGCCCGGCGTGCGAACGGCGAACGTCCAGTACGCTCCGCGCTAACTGACGAGGAGCTCACGCAGCCAGCTGAGGAGGGCGACGACGCCGGTCTCGGCCGTACGAGCGGTGACGTCACGGCGAATCACGAAGTTCGCGCCCTCGCCGCGGCCGATCTCATCGTCGATCACGGTCTGCACGATCTGCGCGTAGGTCTCGTCGTCGATCGTTGTGGTCACGTCAGACACGTCAGCAGGATGCTGTGGAAGAGCAGCGAGCACGTCGTCGATGTGCAGCGTCTCGCGCTGTGCGACGACGAGACACCGAAGCGGCGTGCCGTCGTCGTGTGCGTCGTAGCCGCGCTCCGCGACCTGCCGGAACGGCACGAGCGCGAGCACCTCAGCGCCCGTCAGCGGAATGTCGGCGAGGGTTGGCACATCGATGACCGATCCCGCGAGGACATCGATGGTCGGGTCGTTCTCGCGGCGGATGATCGCGAACGGAACGTCATCGGCGAGGAGCCGGGGGAGGAGCGAGGGCGAAGGCATGGGTCACTTTCTGGTCTGGCCCCTGCCGGCTGCCGTCGATACACGCAAAACGACCGCCTCGAGGGGCGGTCGTCGTGCGTCGAATACGATGAGCGAACCGCCTGTCAGGCGGTCCACCACTGAAAAGTCGTTTCGACGTGCATGTGCTGATCGTAGCGCATCAATCGACCACTGCGGTCACCTCTGGTATTCGCGCTGGCTTCTGCAGGAGCTTCTTGATCGGACCGAGTGCGGCCTCGATGGTCATGAGCCTCATCGCGATGTTGCGCACGTGAGCCAGCAGAGTGCTGCGCCGGAACATCAGTCGGGCGAGTTGTCGCGAGTTGGATTGAGCAGATTCGACGCGCGGTCTCTGCTCGGCTTCGTAGGCGGTCAGTGCTGCACCGACGTCTGTGCTCACTGCGTCTGCCAGCACGCCGGTCAGCACCCATGCCGATTCCATGGCCATTCCTGCGCCGATTCCTGCCGTGGGAAGGAACCCCGCTGCTGCGTCGCCGAGCAGAACGGTTCGGCCGCTGGCCCACGGACGTGCGCGGACGTCGTCGAGCACCCAGTAGAACGGGTCCTCTGCAGCAGTCACGGCGTCCAGAACGCGCTCAAGGCGTGGTGTGTGCGAGGTCAGGCGGGAACGGATGCTGTCGACGAACGCCACGGGACCGACCGCCGTGTCGTCTCGCGGTCCTCCGATGAACGCGCCGACGGCCCCGGCGACCGGGTAGCTGCCGACGAAGAACCCGTTCCCCCACATCTCCTCACCGAGATCGGTGTCGGCGTCAGCATCCGTCCACACGACCCAGCCGCCCCACCCGGTGATCGTTTCGGAGGGCTTGGCGCCTCCGGGCACGAAGCGGCGCGTGTGCGAGTGGATGCCGTCAGCGATGATGACGGCGTCGAACGTCGCTTCATTCGGACCGTCGGGGGAGTCGAAGCGCACATGCGCTGACTCGGTGCCGTCGCTCAGGGAACGCACGGTGGTTTCGAGCGAGACCGGCGCCCCCGAAGTCGTGAGCACATCGAGCAGAGCGGCGCGGCTGATGCCGCGGTAGTCCCCGAAGTCGCTCAGGATCGCGCCGAGCGAGTCTTCACGCAGCGTGGACCCGTGGTGGTCGAGCACGCGGTAGCGGTCGATGTGCGTGCTCGCCTGCACGTAGGCGTCGCGCACTCCGAGGTCATCGATGGCGGCATCCACCATCGGCATGAGGGCGAGCATGTATCCCGCGTTGTCGAACGACGAAACCCGGTCGACGAGCACGGGCTCAAGCCCGCGCGCGCGATGGAGCTGTGCGGCCGTCGTGCCGGCGATGCCTGCTCCGACGATGAGAACCCGCAGCGGGTCGTCAGCACTGGCACGCAGCTGTTCCGACAACGGGGTTGGTATGAACATGTCGCCTCCTCGTGGACTGCCTGGTCCAAGTGTACATCGTGCTGGACCGCGCGGTCCAGAGTGGATATCATCGTCGTGTGGCAATGTCCGACGAGCGCAGAGATCAGCTGGTGAGAACGGCCGCGCGCGAATTTGCGCGAGCGGGGTTCGAGCGCGCGTCGCTCAACGCGATCATTCGGGACTGTGGCCTGAGCAAGAGCTCCTTCTACAACATCCTCGACTCCAAACTGGCGCTGTACGACCTCGTCGTGCGCGATATCTCGCAACGGCTCGTGCGCGATCTCGACCTGCCCGCTCCCACGTCGTTCGGCGACTCCGCGTACTGGCAGACGGTCGTCGACGTCATCGTGCGACTCACGCAGGTGCTCACGAGCGACGACGTCTACACCGACCTTGCCCAAATGCTCTACGACACCCAGGCGCCCGACGAGCCCAACGAGGCAGACCGCGTTCTCGACGCGGCGAGTGCCTGGATCCGCGAGCTGGTGCACGTGGGGCGCGACTGCGGCGCTGTGCGCGCTGACCTCCCCGTCTCGCTGCAGGGGGAGCTCGCGTTCACCATGCTGCGCACCTTCGACGAATGGAGCGTGCGCAATCTCGATACCCTTCCCCCAGACGACCTGCCGGCGCTCGTCGACGCGCAGCTCGCGGCCCTGCGGCGGCTCTTCGCCCCGTAGGAGGCGCGGCTCTCACCGGCGCGCAGGGCGTCTCGGCTGAGTCCCGCGGGTCAGAAGAGAGACCCGTGCGCGTCGATGCCTCGCGGGTGCACAATGTGCGGATGATCGGTCTCGCTCGGCGGATGCTCCTTGAGCTCTTTCATTGCCCGATACGGCTGTCCCTCGGTAGGAGTCGGAATGGGAACCCACTGCCGAAAGGCGTCGAACTCTGACGGCCGGGCCTGCTGGTCGTGCAGTCCGGCGCCCTGGGCTGTTGCGTCATGCCGGCGAACCGGCTCATGTGCCGTGCTCATATTTCTCACGGTACTCCCGACCACCGTCACCGACAAGATTTCGTGAGCGAGTGTCGGTTTTGCGATGGTCAGCGGAACGTTGACGCCAACGAGGTGACGGATGCTGCGACAGCAGCCGCCGCAGCCTCGGCGTGCTGCGGCTCCGCGGTCGCGGGGAATGTAAAACGCACACTCGTCTGCGCGAGGTCAGGCTCGATGCCGAGCGCCGTGAGCACGTGCGACGGTTCGTCGCTTCCCGCCGCGCACGCCGATCCAGACGACGCTGTGACGCCCCGTCGTTCGAGTTCGAGCAGAACGGCTTCGCCGCTCGTCTGCCGAAAGCAGAACGACGCGTGGTTCGGCAGCCGCGACGTTGAGCTTCCCGTGAGGAATGCTCCGGGAGCGTCGGCGAGAACGCGGGCGATGAACGCGTCGCGCACGCGCGCAGCGCGCGCGGCAGCATCCGTTCGTTCAGACTCCGCCAGCTCGAGCGCGGTTGCGAGGGCGACGGCGAACGCCACGTTTTCGGTGCCCGACCGCCGGCCGCGCTCTTGCCCTCCGCCGTGAATGAGCGGCTCGACAGGCACTCTGCCCCTGATACCGGCGACCCCGATGCCCTTCGGAGCGCCCACCTTGTGCCCCGCCAGTGTTACGGCATCGGCGCCGAGATCGGCGAGAGGCAGCCAGCCGGCCGCCTGAACAGCATCCGTGTGAAACGGGATTCCGTGTTCGCGGGCGACGGTCGCGAGCCCGCCGACGTCGGCGACCGTGCCGATCTCGTTGTTCGCGTAAGAGAGCGACACGACGGCGGTGTCGGAGCGCACAGCTGCGCGCAGCGCCTGAGGAGTCACGGTTCCGTCCGGAAGCACCTCGACGAGCGTGACCTCGAAGCCGTGATGCCGTCTGAGGTAGTCAGCCGACTCCAAGACGGCCTCGTGCTCGATGGGGGAGGTCACCAGATGCCGGCCCCGCGTTGAGGCGAGGGCGATGCCGATCACCGCGAGATTGTCGGCCTCGGTGCCGCTGCTCGTGAACGACACGTCACCGGCACGCATACCCAGCACGCGGGCGACGCGGGCGCGGGCGTCGTCGAGGGCCTCGGCAGCACGCTCGCCGAGTCGATGATGACTCGACGGATTTCCGAACTCGCCCGTGAGAAAGGGCCAAGCCGCCTCGAGTGCCTCTCGGCGCACAGGCGATGTCGCGGCGGTGTCGAGATACACGTCACACTCCGTCGACGATCATGTCGAGGCCCAGATCGAGCGACCGGATGCTGTGGGTCAGCGCCCCTGACGAGATCACGTTGACGCCTGTCTCCGCAATGCCGCGCACCGTCTCGAGCGTTACATTCCCGCTCGCCTCGACGACGGCGCGCCCGTCGACGATAGTGACGCCCTCGCGCAGCTCGTCGAGTGTGAAGTTGTCGAGCATGATGATGTCGGCCCCTCCAGCGATCACGGGTTCGATCTGGTCAATGCGATCGACCTCGACCTCGATTGTCGTCGTGTGGCCGAGGCGTGCGCGAGCGGCTCGGATCGCCTCGGTCACCGACATGCCGCGCGAGGTCAGCACGGCGAGATGATTGTCTTTCGCCATCACGGCGTCCGAGAGGCTGAACCGGTGATTGTGGCCGCCGCCGCATCGCACGGCGTGACGTTCTAGTGCGCGAAGCCCAGGCGTCGTCTTGCGCGTGTCGGCGATGCGCACGCCCGTTCCGTCGACGGCGGCAACGAAAGCGCTTGTCACGGTCGCAATGCCCGAGAGGCGCTGACAGAAGTTGAGTCCGATGCGTTCGGCTCGAAGCAGTCCTCTCGCGGGGCCGGACACGGTTGCGAGCGTCTCGCCCGCGCTGAAGCGCTCGCCGTCGGCGACGTGCACCGTGACCCCGGTGTCAGTGCTCGTCAGGCGAAAAGCCGCAGCGAAGACGTCGCCGCCCGCGAGCACGCCGGGCTCACGAGCGCTCAGCACGGCTGTGGCTCGGGTCCCTGCGGGAATGAACGTCTCGCTCGTGATGTCTCCCCACGGCGCGTCTTCGTCGAGCGCCAGCTGAACGACACGGTCGATGTGGGATGCGGTCAGCATGCGAGAGCCTCCTGGGCTAGTGCGGTGGTGACGGATCGCGCCTGTTCGGGGTCGGCGTCGGGGTAGTCGAGGCGCGCGTGCGCCCCGCGGGTCTCACGCCGGGCGAGTGCCTGTCGCGCAATGACGCGCGCGACGAGCAGAAGGTTGCGGTTCTCAAGGCCCTCACGCGTGATCGGCGTGAGCGATGCCTCTGCATCCCACGCATTGAGCCGACAGATGGCGTCGTTGAGTGACGATTCGCATCGCTCGAGGCCGAGCGCGCTCCAGGCGAGGCGCTGAAGATCGCTGCGGTCGAGCGCAGGCGCCACGATCTCGGTCACGGCAGGTGACAGGGGCGGATGCTGTCGCTTGTTGCCGCGCGGCACAGCGGCGGCCGCGCGCTCGGCGAAGACCGCTCCTTCGAGCAGAGAATTCGATGCGAGCCTGTTTGCGCCATGCACACCCGTGTGCGCGGCTTCTCCAACGGCGACGAGCCCCTCAACGGTCGTCCGTCCCTCGAGGTCCACCTCGATGCCGCCCATCCAGTAGTGCGCCGCAGGAGTGACCGGCACGGGCTCACTCGTCCAGTCAAGACCGGCCTGCGCAACAGCCGCGGTGAGCGTGGGAAAGCGCTCGGCAAGCCGCGGCACGCCCGTGGCGTCGAGCAGCACCGGCGCGCCGTCCTGCGCGGCCATCGTGCGTGCGAGAGCAAGCGCGACGGTGCTTCGCGGGGCGAGTTCGGCGCGTGGGTCGACGTCGAGCATGAATCGTCGGCCGGTGTTGTCGCGCAGAACAGCTCCGGCGCCTCGTACGGCCTCCGAGATGAGAAATCCGCTGCCGGCGAGGGCGGTCGGGTGAAACTGATAGAACTCGGCGTCGGCGATGCGGGCGCCCGCGCGCAGGGCGGCGGCCACACCGTCCCCGGTAGCGCCGCGCGGGTTCGTCGTTCGTTCATACAGCTGTCCACTGCCACCCGTGGCGATGACCGTGGTCTCGGCCAGCATCCGGATGGGGCCGGTGGGCGTGAGAACATCCGTTCCGACGACAGCGTCGTCCCGCACGACGAGGTCGATCAGAAGGGAGTTCTCGAGCACGGGTATCCGGCGTTCCCGCACGCGCTGTGCCAGCGTGCGTGCGATTGCTCGCCCTGTGGCATCGCCTCCCGCGTGCACGACGCGCGGATACGAGTGTGCGGCTTCAAGGCCTTGGGCAAAACCGGTGCCGTCGGTATCGAAGTCCACGCCAGCTGCCGCGAGGCCGCGAATGCGCTCGGGGCCCTCGCTGCACAGCACGCGAACGGCGTCTTCGTCGCAGAGCCCTGCCCCGGCGCGCACGGTGTCGTTGATGTGTGCGTCGACCGAGTCATCATCGCACAGCACCCCGGCGATGCCGCCTTGCGCCCGTGCAGTGTTGCCGTCTCCGAGAGCATCTTTCGTGACGATCGTCACGTCGTGCTCGGCTGAGGCGCGCAGCGCTACCGTAAGTCCGGCGATGCCGGAACCCACGACGATCACGTGTGACACGGTCAGGCCTTCGGCTTTGCCGCGAGCATCCGTTCGAGCGCGATTCGCGCCGGTTCAGCGACATCGTCCGAGACCTCGATGCGGTTCTCGACGACGCCGCCGACAAGGCTTTCCAGCACCCAGGCGAGGTAGCCCGGGTGGATGCGGTACATCGTGGAGCACGGGCACACGATCGGGTCGAGGCAGTAGATCGTGTGCTGCGGGTACTCGGCAGCGAGACGCTGCACGAGATTGATCTCGGTTCCGATCGCGAATGTCGTGGGTTCCGTCGCCGCGGCGATTGCCTTGGTGATGTAGTCGGTTGACCCGTACTCGTCTGCTGCGTCGACGACCTCCATGGGGCATTCCGGGTGCACGATCACTCGCACGTTCGGATCGTCCTGGCGGGCCTTCTCGATCTGACTCACCGTGAAGCGCTTGTGCACGGAGCAGAACCCCTGCCACAGCAGCACTCGCGCGTCGTTGAGTGCCTCGGTCGTGTTGCCTCCGAGGGGGCGTGCAGGGTTCCACAGCGGCATCTGCTCGAGTGGAATGCCCATGTGCTTTGCCGTGTTGCGGCCGAGGTGCTGGTCGGGAAAGAACAGTACGCGCTGTCCTCGCTCGAACGCCCACTCGAGCACGGTCTCGGCGTTCGATGATGTGCACACGATTCCGCCGTTGCGCCCGCAGAAGCCCTTGATCGCCGCAGAAGAATTCATGTACGTCACGGGAATCACGGGCACGCGCCCGTCGGCGTCGGGCTCCGTGCCGTAGACCTCGGCGAGCTGCTCCCAGCACTCTTCGACTTGATCGATGTTGGCCATGTCGGCCATCGAGCAGCCGGCGGCAAGGTTCGGCAGGATCACGCGTTGGTTGGCACCCGAGAGCAGGTCGGCGGTCTCTGCCATGAAGTGCACGCCGCAGAACACGATGGCTTCAGCATCCGTTCGAGCCTTAGCTGCGTTGGCAAGCTGGAACGAGTCGCCGACGTAGTCCGCGTACTGCACGACCTCGTCGCGCTGGTAGAAGTGGCCGAGCACGACGACGCGGTCGCCGAGCGTCTGTTTGGCTGCGCGGATTCTCAGATCCAGCTCATCGTCAGATGCCCGGCGGTACTCGTCGGGCAGCTCACCCTGACGCGGTGCGGCGGCGGGAATGGCGTCGTCCATCGATGCGCCCGGACCGTAGCCGGGGGAGACGTCGACGTCCCACGGCGCAGTCAGGAGGTCTGTCGTGCAGACACCGTCCGGCGATGCTGCTGAGATGTCTCGGATGGTCAGGTCGACAGATGCCGTCGTGTTCATGGCTGTGTCCTTTGGGAGGTGGCCGTCATCGGCCGGTGAGGGGTCCGTTGTCTGCGAGTTCGATCGAGTGATCGTGGCGATAGAGCCGCGCGGGACGATGTCTTCCGCCTGTGCGGAACTGCTCGGTCGCCACTACTTGGCCCGTCGATTCGATCTGCCGACGGAAGTTCGCGGGGTCAAGCGTTCGTTCGAGCACGACCTCATGAACCTCACGCAGCTCTGAGAGCGTGAACGTCTCACCGAGCAGCGCGGCGGCGATGCGCGAGTACTCCATCTTGTTGCGCAGGCGCCACAGCGCGTACTCGACGATCTGTGAGTGGTCGAAAGCGAGTTTGGGCAGCTCATCGGCGAGAAACCAGCGCACGTTGTCGCTTTCGACGCCCGCGCTTGCCACATCGGCGTGCACGAGGGCCCAGTACACGATCGATACGGTCCGGTCATCGGAGCGGTCGGGACGCCCGAACGCGTAGAGCTGCTCAAGGTAGCGGGGGGTCAGCTGCGTCGTCTCGTGCAGGTTGCGGCGAGCGGATGCTGCGAGATCCTCTGTGCTGCCGAGGGGTCCACCCGGCAGCGCCCAGAGGCCCTTGTGGGGCGAGCGTACGCGTCGTACGAGCGGAAGCCAGAGAACCGGATGCTGTGTGTCCGGGTGCGGACGCAGGGCGAAGATGACCGTGGATACGGCGAGATTGATGGACTCCGCCATGGTCACCTCCTGTTAAAGTCAATCTGACTTTTACTCGGGAACCATCTTACTGTCATTCTGACCAGAACGAAAAATGGAGCCGGTCAGCATCCCGTAACAATCGGTGTCGCTGCTATCACGACGGTATTGCGCCGAGTGCGCTCATCATGGAGTCGGTGAGCGGCACATCGCCCGCAGTGAGGTTCGTCTCCATATGTGAGAGGTTCGCGCTTCCGGGAATGAGGAGCGTGTTGGGGGAGTGGCGAAGCAGCCAGGCGAGGCCGACAAGTGCCGGTGACGTGCCGAGCTTGTCGGCGACGGCGCGCACCCGTGGTTCATCTGTCACCTTGGCGTGCTGCGGGAACGCGCTTCCGAGCGGGAAGAACGGTACCCACGCGACATTTTCGGCGCTGCAGAGCTCGAGCATGTCTTCGTGGTCTCGGGCTATGAGGCTGTACCAGTTCTGAACGCACGCGATTCCCACGGGGAGTGCGCGCTGCAGACTGTCGAGGGAAACGCAACTCAGGCCAATGGCGCCGATCTTTCCTTCGTCGCGCAGGTTCGTCATGACCTCGATCTGATCGTCGATATCCACAATCTGATCGCCTTCGACGGTAAGTCCGGGGCCCACGTCGAACCGGCGCAGGTTCACGACGGGAATCTGATCGAGCCCGAGGCTTCGCAGATTGTCTTCGACGCTCGATCGCAGCTGGTCTGGGCGTTGGGCCGTGCGAATCGGGTGCTCGCTGTTGTGGCTGGGGTCTGCTCCGACTTTCGTCACAACCACAACGTTGTCGTCAGGTGTGAGGGCATCGCGGATCATGTCGTTGACCACGCCATCACCGTAGAACTGTGCCGTATCGATGTGGGTCACACCGAGTTCGATGATGCGGCGAAGGAGCGCGACGGCCGCGCGGTGATCGTCTGCCAAACGTTCGAGTTGCATAGCGCCGTAGCCGATTCGTGAGACCGTGTGATTCGCTAACCTGCCGGTGCCGCCGGCGTGGAGCGACGTGGTGTGGCGTGAGGAGAGTGAGTCCGTGTGCATGCGTGGCTTCTTTCGATATGTCATGATGAGAAGCGGAGGCGGCTCCGCTTAATCGAACGGTAGCATTAACGGAGGCGCCTCCACTTAAAGAGATTTTCCAGACGTGCGTTCTGGTGCACAGATAGGGGGAGACGTGGCGAAGCCGTTGCGGGCAGATGCGAAGCGCAACCGAGATAACCTCGTCGCAGTCGCTCGTCGAGCGTTTGCGACGGATGGCAATGCCTCGCTCGAAGGCATTGCTCGCGAGGCTGGTGTGGGAATCGGCACCCTCTATCGGCACTTTGCGACGCGTGAAGCTCTCGTGGAGTCGGTGTATGCAGCGGAACTCGACGAAGTCACGGCGAGTGCAGACGACCTCCTTCAGCGGTTTCCAGCGGAAAAGGCGCTTGAAGCTTGGGTGAGGCGCTATGCCGAATTCGTGATGGCGAAGCGTGGGATCATTGAGACGCTTCGGTCGGGCTGGGCGGCTGGGCGCATTGCGACGCCATCGACGCGGCAGCGTATTACTGCGGCTATTGACACCATTCTGAGTGCTGGAGTACGAGAGGGCACCCTTCGAGGCGATGTTGCTGCAGACGACGTGACGGCACTTCTGCTCGGTGTGTGTTTGGCAACGCCGACGGACGATGATGCGCCTCAACGTTCACGGATGCTTGACCTTGTGATCGGTACTCTTCGAGTTCATGCGTGAGTGCCGACTGCGATGGCAGCGCTAATCGCTCCGGCAATGCCCATTGCCCGGGCAGCGCTGATCGCTCCGGCAATGCCCATTGCCCGGGCAGCGCTGATCGCTCTGGCGGCTTTCGTCGCTCAGGTTTGGGATAGCGTTGACCGCCCGAGCAGTGGCTCTGCTCAGGTTCAGGCCCAGGAACTTCCCTTAGCGCCTCCCCGGTGCGGTCCTGCAAAACTGGCAGGCAGTGCCGCCGACGACATCGTCGGCCAGCCCATGGTCGGCCGGGGATGGCTCGTCAGAACAGGGGTTCTTCGGGTAGCGCCTCCCGCTGATCATCATCTGCTGCGGCCTCGCCGCTCACCGTCGCCTTGTCCTCGGCGCCCGTCTTCAGGAATTGGACGTTGGAGGTGCGTGGCACCTGGTAGGTGATGCCGAGTGGTGAGACCCATTCGATCCGGTCGCCGTCGGTGTGGACCTGCCACATGGTGTGGTGTCGGAGCATGTGGTGCTGTTCGCATCCGGGCTGCAGATTCGACAACTTTGTTTCGCCTCCGTGTTGCCATTGTTCGATGTGATCCAGGTCACAGATCGTGGCAGGCCTGTCGCAGCCGATGCCGGTGCACGTTTCATCGCGCAGTCGCACGGTTCGTTTCAGATCCGCCGGCACCGCATAACTGTCACGCCCCACCGACAGCACCGCCCCGGTCTCCGGGTGCGTCAACAACCGGGTGAAACTCGGTGCCCGTGCCGCCAACTCGCGTGCGATGTCGGGGGCGATGGGGCCGTATCCGTCCAACTGCCCCGGCTCGTTGGAGTGTCCGAGCAACGTCATGACGGGGACGGTGACATGCACGGTCGGACGAATCCCACCCAGACGGTCAGCGCCCACCCCGGACGCACCAACACCGGGTTTAGGCCCGTCGGTGGTGAAGCCTTTCATCAGGGCATCAGTGACAGCATCTGCTTCGATCTGCGCCAGTGTGCGGTCGTCGCCGGCGGTTTTCAATGCCCGCGCCGTCCGCGTGGCCGCATTCACAAGGCTCTGCACCACCTCGACCGGACCATACAAAGACAGGACTGCCATGCCGTCTTGGGTGCCGTAACACTCCACCCGACGCTGCTTCACCGCCTCCGTGCGACGTTCCGTGATCGTCTCCGGAAACAAACCCTCCCGAATCTTGACCGCAGCACGAGCAAACTGCGTCGCCGACTGCACCATTGCTTTCGGCAGTGCTTCCGCTTCGAACGCGGCCGCCTCACCAGCATCGAGACTGACGGCTTGACGCAGCATCGCGTCGACATGCTGCCGCGTAATCTCACCAGCCTCTAAAGCGCCGAATGTTGACGAGAGCTTCTCGCACAGCAACTCGGCATCGTTGAGCAGGCCTTGCGCGTGACCCTTCGTGACACCGATCGCCGCACCGATCTCCTGCGCCAAAGAAGACCGCACCCACCCCTCAGCCTCCGCGTCAAGATCCGCCTGCGTTGCCCCATCCCGCATCGGAATGAACACGCCCGGGTGTGCCAAAGCGTCCTGCAGCATCCCGTAGATGCCGCGCATGCGCGACGCTTCCGCCGCCGAGATCGCACGAGAATCAGCAACAACACCATCCAACTGCTCACGCAACGCGCTCGCTACAGCATCCGCTCCAGAGGGCTGCGGCGACTGATCCGAGCCGGTCGTCTCTGGTTCGGATTCCGCATGTGCCGACTCGTCAGGCTCGGATTCTTCGAATCGAGGATCGCCCCATGGCTGCTCGTTCGAATCTGTCGGCGGCGGTCGATATAACTCATCTCTCCCATCCGCCGGACCCCAATTGCCCGGGTCCGGAGGGGAATCTCTGAACTCATCCATGCACCAATTCCACCACGAACCACCGACATTTATTCGAGAAAGACTATGAATGTGGATAACTTGGCTCGAACGTGTGTTCTCTTCGATCCTGTGGAGAAGTGACGAGCGAAGGGGTGCCCGCGATAACCGGGCAGAGACCCCGACAGAGTCTCCATCGAGTTTCGTCGCGCAGCAAGATAAGCTGTGCGTGCAACCGAATACTGGGCCGCACGCACGATGCGGGAGAGCTCGATACGTCGAGCACCGAAGGAGCAAGCCTCCCCGCCAATCTCTCAGGTCTCATACCGCATCGATCTGGCCACTCTGAAAAGCGGAGCGACTGCTCCCGCCCACGGTGAAAGTCGCTCAGCAGCGGCGAAGCTCTCAGGCTCATGACAGAGGGGGAGTTCCCATACCTTCGCACGCTGTGCAGACAGCGACATTGGAGAACTCGTGCCCGACAACGATCAGTCACCCACACTCGCGGATGCCCCGCGTCACAGCCCCTTGTACGACGTGCATTCGGCTCTCGGCGCCACGTTCACCGACTTCGCCGGCTGGCAGATGCCGGTGCGCTACTCGAGTGATCTGGCCGAGCACAAAGCCGTACGCGAGGCGGCTGGAATCTTCGACATCTCGCACATGGCCGAATTCACGGTCACCGGCGCTGAGGCCGGCGACTTTCTCGATTACGCACTGGCCGGGCGGCTCTCTGCCCTGAAAGTGGGCCGCGCAAAGTATTCGTTGCTTCTCACTGAGCACGGCGGCGTCATCGATGACGTCATCGTTTACCGGCTCAATGATGCCGAGTACCTGATCATTTCAAATGCAGGCAACAGGGATGCTGTCAGCACAACGCTCTCAACGCGTACCTCCGGCTTCGATGCCGCCGTCGCCGACGTGAGCGACAACTACGCTCTCATCGCCGTGCAAGGCCCGCGTGCCGAAGAGATCCTCGCCGCGACCGCAGACATCACAGACCTCGGCGTGCCGTGGCACGAACAGAAGTATTTCGCCTGGGCCAACGCGTCGTTCCGGGGGTCGCCGCTGCTGCTCGCGCGCACCGGTTACACCGGCGAAGACGGGTTTGAGCTGCTCGTTGCCGCAGACGCGGCCGCCGACCTGTGGAACGCCGTTTCCGAAGCCGGCGAGTCGCACGGTCTCGTCCCAGCAGGACTCGCGGCCCGCGATTCGCTGCGCCTCGAAGCAGGCATGCCCCTGTACGGTCACGAACTGTCGCGCGACACCAAGCCGGCGCAGGCGGGTCTCGGTCGCGTCGTGGTGACGGCGAAAGACGCATTCGTCGGCAAAGACGCCGTCACGCCTGACGACGACGCGCGCGTGCTGGTCGGCCTGGTCTCAGAAGGGCGTCGTGCAGGCCGCGCGGGATACACCGTGCTTGCCGGCGACTCCGAAGTCGGCGCTGTGACCAGCGGCATCCTTTCGCCCACCCTCGGACACCCGATTGCCATGGCCTTTGTCGACCGGGCACAGGCCGAGCCGGGCACAGCACTCGACATCGAAGTGCGCGGCAAGCGCATTCCCGCCACCGTAACCACCCTGCCTTTCTACTCACGGAAGAAGTGAACGTCATGACCGACACCAGCGCACTGTCCTATACCGAAGATCACGAGTGGCTCCGCATCGAGGGATCCTCTGTCACCGTCGGCATCACCGACTATGCCGCGGAGCAGCTCGGCGACGTCGTGTTCGTTGAGCTGCCCGACGTCGGCGACGAGGTCGAGGCAGGCACGGTCGTGGGCGAAATCGAGTCGACGAAGTCCGTCGGCGAGCTCTTCGCACCCGCGACCGGAACCGTCACCGCCATCAACGATGCCGTGGTTGACGACCCGTCGCTCGTCAACTCCAGCCCGTTCGATCAGGGATGGATGCTGACGATCGACGTTCCCGAACTGCCCGAGGGCCTGCTCGACGCCGACGCATACGCGAAGCTGGTGAGCGAGTGACCGGCCCCGTCGGCGACGTCTTCGCCGACCGCCACATCGGCATCGACGAGTCTGCGCGGCAGCAGATGCTGTCGACGCTCGGGTTCGAGAGCATGGACGATCTCGTCAGCTCGGCGATACCCCCGGGCATCCGTGTCGACGAGAGCCTCGAAAGCCTGATTCCGGATGCTGCGTCAGAACGCGAGGCTCTCGCGGAGCTGCGCGCCCTCGCAAACAAGAACACGGTGCGCACGAGCCTCATCGGCCAGGGATACTACGACACTGTTACGCCAGCCGTCATCACGCGCAACGTGCTCGAGAACCCGTCGTGGTACACCGCGTATACGCCGTATCAGCCCGAGATCTCGCAGGGCCGGCTCGAAGCACTCATCAACTTTCAGACCATGGTCACCGACCTCACCGGTCTCGACACGGCAAATGCCTCGATGCTCGACGAGGGCACGGCAGTGGTCGAAGGGATGCTGCTGGCGCGACGCGCGTCGAAATCGACGTCGAACGTCTTCGTCGCGGACGCCGACGCATTTCCGCAGACACTCGCGCTGCTCAAAGCGCGTGCCACGGCTGTCGGCATCGAACTTGTCGTCGCCGATCTGCGCGGGGGAGTAGAGCTGCCGGAGCACTTCGGCGTCTTCGTGCAGTACCCGGGCGCGTCCGGTGAGATCTGGAACCCGGCGGCCACGATCGAGGCGACGCACGCGCAGAAGGGCATCGCCGTCGTTGCCGCAGACCTTCTCGCGCTTGCGCTCATCACATCGCCCGGAGAATTCGGTGCTGACGTCGCGGTCGGCACCACGCAGCGTTTCGGCGTGCCTACGGGATTCGGCGGTCCGCACGCGGGCTACATGGCAGTGCGCAGTGGTCTCGAGCGGCAGCTTCCCGGCCGTCTCGTCGGCGTGAGCAAAGACGCCGACGGTCAGCCGGCATACCGCTTGAGCCTGCAGACGCGCGAGCAGCACATTCGTCGTGAGAAGGCGACGTCGAACATCTGCACTGCTCAGGTGCTGCTCGCCGTGATGGCGTCGATGTACGCCGTCTACCACGGCCCAAACGGGATTCTCGGCATCGCTCACGCCGTGCACGAGAAAACAGCGCTGGTGCTGGGAGCGCTTCGGGAACACGGTGTGCGCGTGGCGAACGAGCACTTCTTCGACACGCTCACTGTCGCCGTGCAGAACGCGGATGCCGTACGAGCGCGCGCTGCAGAGCAGGGACTTCTGCTTCACACGGTCAACGACGAGACGGTGCGCCTTAGCCTCGACGAAGTGACTGCACAGCACGATGACATCGTTGCGCGCCTGGTCGAGGTGTTTTCTGCCGAACAGGGTGAACCGCTCCCGCGTCTCGATGACGGACGGCATATGCTCGGCACGAGCAGCGACGGCCAGACGGTGAGCGCCGGAAGCCCGGTGCGCATCCCTCGCGAACTGCGTCGCCGCAGCGCATTCCTCACCCATCCGGTCTTCAACATCCACCACTCCGAGACCGCGATGATGCGCTACCTCAAGCGCCTCGCCGACCGGGACTACGCACTCGACCGCGGCATGATTCCACTCGGAAGCTGCACGATGAAGCTCAACGCGGCGACCGAGATGGAGGCCATCACGTGGCCCGAGTTCGCCGGTCTGCATCCGTTCGCTCCGGCCGCGGATGCCGCGGGCTCGCTCGAGCTCATCGGGCAGCTCGAGGCCTGGCTCGCCGACGTCACCGGCTACGACACGGTGTCGCTGCAGCCGAACGCCGGCAGCCAGGGCGAGCTCGCCGGTCTGCTCGCGATCGCGGGATACCACCGTGCGAACGGTGATGATCAGCGCACGGTGTGCCTCATTCCATCGAGCGCACACGGTACCAATGCAGCATCCGCCGTACTCGCGGGCATGAAGGTCGTCGTCGTCGCGTGCGATGACAACGGCAACGTCGATCTCACCGATCTGCGCGCCAAGATCGAGACGCATGCGTATCAGCTTGCCGCGCTCATGATCACGTATCCGTCGACGCACGGCGTGTACGAGCACGACGTCGTACGCATCACCGAGGCCGTGCATGACGCGGGCGGCCAGGTGTACATCGACGGCGCCAACCTCAATGCGCTGCTCGGGTACGCCCGGTTCGGCGATTTCGGCGGAGACGTCTCGCACCTCAACCTGCACAAGACGTTCTGCATTCCGCACGGAGGAGGCGGCCCCGGCGTCGGTCCGGTCGCGGCGAAGGCACACCTGGCACCGTACCTGCCGGGGCACCCGATGGCGCAGACGAACGACCACTCGGGCTACACGCACGATGGCGGACCGGTGTCTGCGGCGCCGTACGGCAGCCCCAGCATCCTTCCGATCACGTGGGCGTACATTCGCATGATGGGCGCCGAGGGGCTCGCGCGAGCCACGCGCGCCGCGGTGCTGAGCGCCAACTACATCGCGCGTCGCCTCCGTGACCATTTCCCGGTGCTGTACACCGGCGACAACGGCCTCATCGCGCACGAGTGCATTCTCGATCTGCGCCCGCTTACCAAGCAGACCGGCATCACCGTTGACGACGTCGCTAAACGGCTCATCGACTACGGCTTCCACGCTCCGACGATGTCATTCCCTGTGCCGGGAACACTCATGGTTGAACCGACCGAGAGCGAAGACCTCGCAGAGCTCGACCGGTTCATCGAGGCCATGATCGGCATCAAGGCAGAGGCGGATGCTGTCGGGGCAGGTGAGTTTCCAGCCGACGACAACGTGCTTGTCGGCGCCCCGCACACGGCCGAATCCATCGCGACGGCCGACTGGCAGCATCCGTACTCGCGTGAGCAGGCTGTGTACCCCGTGCACTCGCTTGTGCGTGGCAAGTACTGGCCGCCGGTGCGTCGCATCGATCAAGCGTACGGCGACCGCAACCTCGTGTGTGCGTGCCCGCCGATCGAGGCATTCGAGTAGGCGAGCAGTCACCGCAACTGCTTGATTTGCTCTGATTCTCCCCAGGCGCGGTCAGCGGTGAGCACGCTCTCGTGCAGTCTTTCGGCGAGAGCAAGGCACAGCCGGTCCGCGAGCGAAAGGCCCGAGCCGCGTATCCAGTGCTGGGCAGCGATCTCTGCGTCTGACATGCTCACGGATTCGACGCGAAGCCCGTAGCTCATCAGCAGGCTCCGAGCGAGCGCCCAGTCGGCGCCGCGCGAACGCACCTTCTGAGCCACTTCAGACCAGTTCGCCGCAC